>JASLBS010000030.1 GCA_030146405.1 Arthrobacter sp. | reverse complement strand
GGGGTGCATCCTCGTCCCCGGCGGTCACGGTGCCGTCACCGGCTGCAGGGCGTCGCGCGCGGGTCCCAGGTGGTACGCCAACGGTCAGTGTCCCGGCCGCAGCCGCGTGGCCTCGAGCTTCTCCCGGATATCGGCGAGGTGGCGTCGGCTCACGGGCAGTTCGGCGTCGCCCACGAAGAGGCTGGCACGTCCGGCGCCCATCCGCACCTTGTTCACCTGGTCCATGGCCACGAGGTAGGAGCGGTGCGTGCGGAGGAACCCGGCGTCGGACCACTGCCGTTCGAGGTCGTTGAGCGGGATGCGGATCAGGTAGCTCGCCTCGGACGTGTGCAGGCGAGCGTAATCCCCGTGCGCCTGGACGTAGCGGACGTCGTCGCGCCGGATCATCCGGCTCACCCCGCCCTGGTCCACCGTGATCACCTCCGGGGTGGTGCTGGAACCCTCCATGAGCTCGCACACCCGGCGGACCGATTCGGTGAGGCGTTCGATGCGCACCGGCTTCAGGAGGTAGTCCACCGCGCGCAGTTCGAAGGCCTCGAGGGCACGGTCCTCGTCGGCGGTGACGAAGACGACGGCGGGCGGGCGGTCCAGACGCGAGAGGGTGCGGGCCGCGTCGAGGCCGGAAAGGGATGGCATATGGATGTCGAGGAACAGGGCGTCCACGCTGTGCTGTTCGAGGGCCCGGAGGGCTTCGGTGCCGTCCGACGCACGGTGGATGGTCCCGATCCGCGCATCCTTCCCGAGGAGGAACGCCAGTTCCTCGACGGCGGGTGGTTCATCGTCGGCGATGACAACAGTGAGCATGGCTCCTAGGTTACGCGTCCTAGGCCCGGTGCTCCGGCTGCGACTTGGGCACGCGCAGCGTGATGAGCGTCCCCGCGCCCGGCGCCGTGTCGATGACCAACCCGTGATCGTCGCCGTAGACCTGGCGCAGTCGGACGTCCACGTTGCGCAGCCCCACGTGGACGTCCTCGGTGTGTCCCGCGAGCACGGAGCGGAGGTGTTCGGGGTCGATCCCGACGCCGTCGTCCTCGATGGTCACCTCGGCGAACGCGCCGGCGTCATGTGCCGTGATGGTGATGTTCCCGATGCCGTCCTTGGAGTCGAGTCCGTGGCGCACCGCGTTCTCCACCAGTGGTTGGAGGCTGAGGAACGGGATCACGGTGCTGAGGACCTCCGGGCCGATCTCGAGGCTGACCCGAAGGCGCTCGCCGAACCGTGCCCGTTCCAGGAGGAGGTAGCGGTCGATGCTCCGCAGCTCCTCCGCGACGGTGGTGAAGTCGCCGTGGCGCCGGAAGGAGTAGCGGGTGAAGTCGGCGAACTCCACCACCAGGTCACGGGCGCGCTGCGGGTCGGTGGTGATGAAGGAGGCGATCGCGTTCAGCGAGTTGTAGATGAAGTGGGGGCTGATCTGCGCCCGCAGCGCCCGTACCTCGGCCTCGGCGAGCAGTCGCCGGGAGGACTCGAGCTCGGCGAGTTCCACCTGCGTGGACACCCATCCCGCCAGCTCATTGGTGGCCCGCACCAGGCCCGCGTCCACATGATCGGCGAAAGCTCCCACGGTCCCCACCACGCGCTTGTCCACGCGGATGGGGGCGAGGACCAGCTCACCCAGCCCCGGAAGGAAGGCCGCCTCGAGGCGCTGGCGCCGGAAGATCTGGGTCCGCCCGGTCTCCAGCACCGGGATCACCAGCGGCATCAGATCCGGCGGGTTCCCGCGGCCGCCCTCCCAGGCGAGAACACCGGCGTCGTCGCTGATCATGAGCACATTGCAGCGGAGCAGGCCGCGGAGGTGGCGGCTCGCCCGGGCCGCACCGGAGGGCGTGAGTCCTTCACGCAGGTACTCGGATGCCAGGGCTGCGGTGTGCAGCGTTGCATAGGTGGCGCGATCGGCGTCGGACCCGAGATCGCGGTAGGACCGCGAGAGACGGAAACCGAGAAACGCCACCACGGCGAGCGTGATGACAGCGACGGCACACACCAGGGCGGTGTCGACGGCGGCGCTGAACATGGCTCAACAGTAGCGTTCCGGGTGGATGCCCCAGCGGATGCGTGGCTCACCGGGATGCTCGCCGCTGGATCCTCGAGCCGGCGGAACATCCTCGAGTCGGTAGAACGAGAGACAGAAGAGGCCGGACCACATGGGGATGGTCCGGCCTCCGCTGACGGGGATCGAGTTACTTCTGATCGCCGTCCTTGCCGCTGAGGGTCTCCTTGGCCTTGTCCTTGGCTTGGTCGACCTTCTCGGGGTTGTCCTTTGCTGCGTCCTTGGCCTTGTCAGCCATTCCGCCAATGTCCGCCATAGGGTGCTTCCTTCCGTCGAACCGGTCCGCGGTCCTCGTGTGAGCCGCGGTGTGACTCACCCATCGTGCACCCGCGACGGGGACCGGTGCTCTGGCAGCCGGTGGTTGACAAGAGAGCCAGGGGTGTCGAGAACCAGATGGCAGCGATGGGCTCGCGTCTGACGCTCCTGGCATCACCACAGTGCGAAGGCCCGGCGTATACAGTGCACTTGGTGTATGTCCTGACCCCCGGCTGTTCCCGGTGCTGGAGGACAGGGCGTAGAACCTGGTCGTCGTCCGTCGTGCGGACGGTTTCGTTCTCAAAGATCGGTGGCATTCATGGATGCAGCATTGTCGTCAGTGCGTGATGAAGTTTTTCGGCGCAATCCCGGTGAGACGGAGTTCCATCAGGCGGTGGTGGAGGTGTTCGACTCGCTGGGGCCGGTGTTGAAGAAGCATCCTGAGTTCGTGGATGCGGCCGTGCTGGAACGACTGTGTGAACCCGAGCGGCAGATCATCTTCCGGGTGCCCTGGGTCGATGACGCCGGGACCGTGCAGATCAATCGGGGATTCCGGGTGGAGTTCAATTCGGCGTTGGGTCCGTTCAAAGGTGGACTGCGCTTCCATCCCTCGGTGTACCTCGGGATCGTGAAGTTCCTCGGTTTCGAACAGGTGTTCAAGAACGCCCTGACCGGGATGCCCATCGGCGGAGGCAAGGGCGGTTCGGACTTCGACCCGAAGGGCAAGTCCGACGCAGAGGTGATGCGGTTCTGCCAGTCCTTCATGACGGAGTTGTACCGGCACATCGGTGAGTACACCGACGTACCGGCGGGGGACATCGGTGTCGGCGGACGAGAGATCGGTTACCTGTTCGGTCAGTACAAGAGGATCACGAACAGGTACGAGTCCGGAGTGCTGACGGGTAAGGGGATCAGCTGGGGTGGATCTCTGGTCCGCCCGGAAGCGACAGGGTACGGTGCGGTTCTGTTCGCGCGGGAGATGCTCCGCGCCAAGGGACTCGATCTGGAGGGCCAACGGGTGATCGTCTCCGGCGCGGGCAACGTCGCCGTGCATGCCATCGCCAAAGCGCAGCATTTCGGCGCGACCGTCGTGGCCTGTTCCGACTCCTCCGGCTATGTCGTCGACGAGGCCGGGATCGACGTCGGCCTGTTACGCGAGGTGAAGGAGAACGAGCGCGGGCGGATCTCGGAGTACGTGGACCGTCGTGGGTCCGGCTCCCACTTCGTGGCAGGAGGTTCGATCTGGGATGTGGGGGCGACGGTCGCACTGCCCTGTGCCACGCAGAACGAACTCGACGAAGCGGCCGCCGGGTCACTGACCCGCTCGGGGGTGCTCGCCGTCGCGGAAGGAGCGAACATGCCCTGCACCCCGGGTGCGGTGGAGATCTTCCAGGAGGCCGGTGTCCTCTTCGGGCCGGGCAAAGCAGCCAACGCCGGTGGCGTTGCAACCTCGGCCCTGGAGATGCAGCAGAACGCCAGCCGCGACTCCTGGTCCTTCGAGCACACGGAGCAACGCCTCACGGAGATCATGGTGGGCATCCACGATCGATGTGCAGCCACCGCCGACGAATACGGCATGCCCGGGAATTACGTGGCCGGCGCGAACATCAGCGGCTTCGTGAAAGTCGCCGATGCAATGCTGGCGCTCGGAGTCATCTGAGCCTGTCTCTGGCGGCTGCATCACTGCGGCGGCTGCTTCACCCGGCCCACTCATTCCGTCCTCCATCAACTCTCCTTCGTGTCCGTCGCGTCTGCTCATCGAAGGGATACCGGTGGTCGATCGGCAGAGATGATGGTTGCCGGAAGTACCCGAATGACGTCTCATGGAGGGGAGGGCGTTGTCCCTGCGCTCCCTGGTTCCAGACCAGGGAGCGCAGGAGCGCATAGTGCGTCGATGAGGAGGCAGCTGTGGCAGGCAGGTTCGAGGTCTACCGGGACGAGGAACGGTTTCGTTTCCGGCTGACAGGAGATGACGGGGCGACCCTGGTCACGAGTGGGCCCTACGACGACAAGGACACCACTGTCGCGGGCATCAACGGGATCCGTGACTGCGCCGCTTCGGCACCGATCGCGGATGTCAGCTAGGCGACGAACCGAGCTGGGTCCGGGGGAGGCCGGCTCGCGTGGATAGGCGCACCGGGTCGCCGGCCGAAGAGTATGTTGCTGCGACGCAACGGGCTTTCGCGCGGTGCCCTCGTTATCGCGGACTGCGCCTTCAGGCGGTCGCCGTTCACAACAATTCCCTGCACGTCGAGTTCGAAGGGCCCATCGAGGACTTCAGGGGACCGTACGGTGTGCGTGTGCAACTTCCCCTGAATGCGCAGGATGAGCTGTGGCACCACTTCACGACGTCGGACGAGATCGAGGAGTGGGCAACCGAAGCGGTGGCGCTCCGGGCGGTCGCGGCCCATAGCGAGAGCCTTGATCAGGACCGCGGTTACACCGCGGACGGCACCTGGTGGCTCATCGATGAAGCACCGACAGAGTAGTGCTGGTGGATGCTCGTCCTACGGTTGATCGGCGTGGGCCGAGAGTAGTGTTTGCTCCACCCCACTCCTCCCATAGAAGGGTGCAGACGATAGTGGACGGTACAGCGCTGACAGGGGAATCCTTCACGATCGAACTGCGCGATGGCGTGATGTGGATCGAGTGGGTGAGCAGTGCCACGGTCACCGCCCTGGAGGCCTCGAACCTGGTCGACAGGGCGGATGGGCTCCGCTCCTGTGGGTTCCCGCCGATGCTGGTGATGCTGAACGGCATGGTGTCCCTCAGTCGCGGGGCTCTCAGCACGTTCTCACACGGATTGAGCATTGCTGCTATGGCTCTGGTCGGTCCGTCACCGGTCGACCGGCTCCTCACCAGCTATTTCACCGAGGTCCACGATCCGCCGTACCCCACACGTCACTTCGCCATCGCGGAGGATGCGCGAGCTTGGCTCGCGGACCCGCACCTCTGATCGACCAGCCATGCTGTTTCTCCGACAGCGATCACCGGAGGCGCGGAAGCGTCGCCGTCTGGACGTGCCGGGGCTAACGCTGACGGAGGTGGTCCTCCTTGGCGTTCCGGCGGGTCCGGTCCGGGTTCACGAAGGCTTCTCCGATCGTGCGGGCGGCCTGCAGTCCGGTGTCGCGTTGCGGACTGTTGTTGTCGCCTTCGACGTCGAAGATCACGTGACTCTCGACGTCGGTCACTCCGCAGTAGGCGAAGACACCGACATCGATCTGCGTCTGCATGGCCTGGCGGTACCCGTACTTGTCGTAGGTGTGCTCCTTCGATCCACCGATACCGATGAGTGTCGTCGGAGTATTGCGAAGGAGTGAGTTCAAAGGTTCCTGACCCCGATCACCGACCCCTTGGCCGTACTGGTAGGCCCAGCCCCCGGTGAAGACGCGTTCGATCCAGCCCTTCATCAGCGCGGGCATACTCCACCAGTACACGGGGAACACGAACGCCAACCGATCTGCGGCATCGACGCGCTTGTGCATCTCGGAGATGCCCGGCGGGGTAGGACCGCCCCAGAAGTGCGCGTGGTCCGCCTCCGTGAAGCGAGGATCGAAGCCCTCCCGGTGCAGATCGAGCACATCGATGGTGTGCCCCGGTTTCCGGAAGGGCTCGTGGAACGAGTCCATGACGGCCGACGGGTATTTACCGGACATGGGGTGGGAGAACACAGTGAGGAGGTGCATCGTGACCTGATTCTTTCTTCGTGGGGTGATCAAGGGAGCGGCGGCGCTGGAGGACGGAGGATCCTCAGGTGTGCCGCATCAGCGTCGCTGCCGCGCCTCGGGCCGCGGCGATCGCAGGGATTCCCCGGTAGGAAGCGGCTGACGTGGCGCCTTCGAACAGCACCAGGATCTGGTCAGCCAGCTGGTCATCGGGATGGTCGCCCTCCTGGTGCACGAGCCTGTGGACCAGGGCACGAAGTCGTCGCCGGTACGTGGCAACTTCCTCCAGCGCCGCAGGGAACTCGGCGCTCAGCTCTCCTGCGGCACGCAGGAACAGGCATCCTCGTGCTCCCTCGGACCGAACCCACTGCTCCAGGGCGGCAAAGAGGCCGTCGACGTCGTCGACGTCGAGTTGTTCGAAGAACCGGGTGCTGCGTGAGCGCAGCACAGCGGTGATGAGGTCGGATTTACCGCCGACATGCTTGTACAGTGTCCGCGTCGAGACCCCGGCGGCCCGAGTCAGGGTGTCCATGCCGCTTGCGGCGAAACCGTTGCTGTCGAACACCCGCTCGGCGCTGGCGGTGATCTGCTCTGTTGAGGTGTGCATACCGACGACAGTACAACGATCGTTTTACTTACGTCAATCAGGCGCGTCGGGTCGGCCCGCTCGCTCCGAGTACCTCTCGTGTGCTGCGAGGAGCGCCCGCACTGCACCCTGCACGGGGGTGCCGGGTAGCCGCTGCCCTGTCGCTGCGGCTTGTGCTGCGCCGTCGAGAAGCCACGAGACCCATGTGGCGAGGTCGGCCACCGATGCGTCGTGGCGCGTGTCACCACGGAGCTGGCCGGCTTCCACCTGCCGGGTCAGGAAGCTCCGGATGAGATCGGCCTCGGTGGCAAGGGCGGCAGCAACAGAGGGTTCACCTTCGATGCCTGCGAGGCCGGCCACGAACACCGGATACGAGGAGTCGGCCAGCTCGATCTCGGCCTCAGCAGCGTACTTCAGTACCGCCTCGAGGCCCGAGGCGCTGTGCTCGATCCGCTCGAGGGCGGACCGGAGGTCGTTGCAGCCGGACTCGAGAGTGGCGACGAGCACGGCCACTTTGGTCGGGAAGTAATGGAAGAAGGTCCCCGAGGATATTCCGGCTTCGCGGCAGATCCCGGCAGTAGTGGTGCGGTTGAAGCCGTGCGCGGCGAACTGGCTCGCCGCGGCGCCGACGATGATCGAACGCTTGTGGTTGTGCTTCTCGCGATCTACCGGCCGGGACATCCTCAGAGCCTAGTGCATTTCGCGAGTAGCTGATCTAGAGTGATCGCTCTATGAATAATTCGGAGAACACCGAGCCGCGCCGAACCCGGCCAGCCGCGCCCGCACGGCGCATGCGTTCAGCCTGGTTCATCGTCCTGGCGGGTCTCGTGATCTCGTACTCGCCCATGTGGCTGCCGCGAGCGCGGGAGACGTTCGGGATCGACCCCGGGACGGGAGGCCCCCAGTCCTCGATCCTCTGGAACGCAGTTGCTGTCGCGGGTCTTCTCAGCTACGTGTTCCTCGTCGAACGTCGTCCTCTGTCATCGCTGGGCCTCCGTCGGCCGCAGGCGAGGGAACTCGAGCTGGCGCTGTACCTCTTCGGTATCCATATGGCCTGGCAATGGGGCGTCCTCACGTTCTTCCCGCCTGACGAGGACCCGGGAACGGCTACGATCACAGCGCTTCCGGTCATTGCGGTGCTCGGAATGATCCTCTCGGCGGCCGTGTTCGAGGAGATCCTGTATCGGGGTTACCCCATCGAGCGTCTCAGTGAACTCACTGGCCGAAGGTGGATCGCCTTCGCCGTCACCGTGCCGCTCTTCGTCCTGCCACATCTCGTCTTCTTCGGCCCGCAGTGGTTGTGGACGAACGGGGTCGGAGCCCTGATGATCTACGTGCTCTATGCGAAGACCCGGAACCTGCCCGCCTGCATGCTGCTCCACCTCTGCGTGAACCTACCCATCCTCATACCGACCATCGCGCACCACCTGCAGGGTTGAACGCCCCGCCCAGCGAGTGGCACGTGAGCCGATCGCTCAGCGTCGTCCGCCCGCTCACCGCTTCCCGCCCGCAGGTGCGTGCTCCGTCAGGAACTCCAGCAGCATCCGGTTGTAGAACTCGGGGTTGTCCTGATTGGCGTTGTGACGGGCTCTCGGGATCACGACGTACGTTGACCGGGGGTCACGCGCAGCCCAGGCCGGAGCTGTCGCACGGATGTTCCCGGTGCGGTCCTGGTCGCCGTGGGTCAGCAGCAGCGGATGCTCGATGCGGTAGTCGGGGAGTGGTCGATGAACCCGCGTCACCGCCTGCCAGATGGTGAGGAATTCCTGCTTGGTCATTGTGCTCATCGCCTCCCGCGCGTAAGCCTGGACCTCGGCGCTGTGGGCGAGGGACTCCACCATCAGGCCCTGGAGATGCTTGTACGGCCAGAGGCGGAACCACCCCAGCGAACTGCGCAGCAGGAACGAGTCGATGCGGGATATCGGCACCGTGGTGGCCGTCGATCCGATGACCCCGAGCGCGATGACACGGCGAGGGTGTCGATACACCAGGTCCTGGGCGATATAGCCACCGAGGGACTGCCCGACCACGACGAAACGGTCCACCGAGGCTCCATCGACCAAGGCGAGGACGTCGTCCGCCAGAGCCGGAACCGATACGGGAGCGCTTCCGAGGGGTGTGGACTTCCCATGCCCGCGAAGATCCGTCGTCATGACCTGATAGCCCGCTGCCAGGAGCGGGGGCACCTGGGTGTCGAACATCCGGTGATCCATCCTCGCGCCGTGGAGGAACACCACCAAGGGCGCACCTTCAGGGCCGCTGATCCAAGCGTGAAGGTCACACCCGGCTCGATGCAGCATGATCATGCGTGGCTGTTCGCTGGCGTGAGGCATGAATCCATTCTGGCTGAGGAGTACGTCCGATACCCGCCACTGGTGCGCCCGGAGGGCACGGCGATCCCAGAAGAATGCCAATGATGCAGGGTGCGCACACTCATCCCCAGGAGGCGGGCGACGACACCAACCCTTTCGGGCCTCCTCACCGGAGGCTCATCGACGTCGACCACGTCATCGGCGCCGGAGCCTGCCTGTCTCCGGAACGGGTAGATCGATGATCGAGCCGTAGTCCCGATCCCACCCGTAATCGACGCTCTTGACCCGCAGGACGCGGGGACTCGCCTCGACGATCTGCACAGTGATCGGCTCGTCGCGATCATCGATCGACAACAGCCACGTGTCGGCCAGATAGTTCAACCCGATGTTCTCCAGCACCTGGGACGCGTCGTACTCGTCCACAGCGTCATCGAGTCGATATCCGAACACGGTCACAGGGACGAACGAGGTGCCCTCCGCGATGAGGTACCCGAGCAACTCCCCGTCGTCGCCATACCACTGTGCTTCGTCGCGATAGTGATCACGGTCTCGAGCGCGGTTCTGCACAGTCAGCGGAAGTGATCCGCTCAACCAGGCGTCCGACGGCCGAGCAGCGCACCTGCGCCGAGTCGTGAACGGGCCGATCCCCTCCGCACGTGATCGCCATGTCGTGGACCGCACCCGAGACGTCGAGCGGTCGCTCAGTCGACGAGGAGGGGCATGCTGGGGGCGATACGGTGCCCAGAGCCACTGCTTGCGGAGGCGCCCGTCGGGTCCCACCGCATACACATACTTGGAGGGGCGCCGGGACTCCGGCGCCTCGAGCGCTCCGCGTAGACCCACGAGACCCGTCACGAAAGCAACGGCCTGCGACAGGAATCCGGCGCCCACTGCACCTTCGGTGACCAACTCCGTGGGAGTCACCACCGTGAAAGGCGCACCTCGTCGGCCAGCTGGGGCGCGGATCGACTCGAGCTCGGGTGCAGCTCGGCGGCCATCTCGTCATCGCTCATGCCTGCAACCATGGTGGTGCCCTTCCAGGCAGGAGCACGAACGCACCCGGGCTCCACCACGTCGCTTTCTTCATCATGAGGTGAGCCTCGCCGGGAGTTCCATGGACGGACCCTCTGCGTGACCGTTCACCGCATCCGATGGTTCGCTCGCCGATACGGGGTGCGTTCGTGCTGGTGGCACCCGGCTGCATCGGACACAGTGATGGGAGTCACACCGACGTGCTTGTCCTGCGCGGCTTCCGATGCCGCCGATGCGACCGGTTGACGTCCTGATCGAAGGAGGAACAATGGGTTCGCACCCAGTGGAGCCGGGTTCCGGCTCCGGTGCTGCCGTGGACTTCACCGAAGTCCAGCAGACCGAACAGTTCAAGGAACTGCGCAAGCGCCACCGCAGCTTCGTCTTCCCCATGGCGGTGTTCTTCCTGCTCTGGTATTTCGCCTATGTACTCCTGGCCGACTACGCGCATGACTTCATGGCGACGCCGGTGGTGGGCAATGTGAACATCGGCATCATCCTGGGACTGCTGCAGTTCGTCAGCACCTTCGGCATCACCATGTGGTACGTCAGCTACGCCAACAGGCGCCTCGACCCCATCGCCGCGAACATCCGGCATGAGCTCGAGGAAGCGGCGCCCGAAGTATTCATCGACCCAGCAGGCGGCAACAAATGATCACCATCAGCAGTGTGGGCGTCCGCGTGCCGCTCCAGACCACCGAGACGACGACCGTCGGCTCGCCCCTGCTCAACATGGCCGTCTTCGGTGTGTTCGTCGCGATCACCCTCGTGATCGTGCTGCGTGCCAGCCGCAACAACAAGACCGCGGCCGACTACTACGCCGCGGGCCGCTCCTTCACGGGCGGCCAGAACGGTACGGCCATCGCCGGCGACTACCTCTCGGCGGCGTCCTTCCTGGGGATCGTCGGCGCGATCGCCATCAACGGTTACGACGGCTTCCTCTACTCCATCGGGTTCCTCGTGGCCTGGCTCGTGGCCCTGCTCCTCGTGGCGGAACTCCTCCGCAACACGGGCAAGTTCACGATGGCCGACGTCCTCTCCTTCCGTCTGAAGCAGCGGCCGGTGCGCATCGCCGCAGCGATCACCACCCTCGCGGTCTGCTTCTTCTACCTGCTCGCGCAGATGGCCGGCGCCGGTGGACTCGTCTCGCTGCTGCTCGGCATCGACGACCGCCTGGGCCAGTCACTGGTCATCACGGTGGTCGGTGTCCTCATGATCATGTACGTGCTGATCGGCGGCATGAAGGGCACCACCTGGGTGCAGATCATCAAGGCCTGCCTCCTGATCGCGGGCGCCTTCATCATGACCGTCTGGGTCCTCGCGTTGCACGGCTTCAACCTCTCCACCCTCCTGGGTGCGGCGATCGAGACCTCGGGCAACGCAGCCATCACGAGTCCCGGCCTGCAGTACGGCCTGAACGCCATCACGCGGCTCGATTTCCTCTCCCTGGCACTTGCCCTGGTGCTCGGCACGGCAGCCCTGCCGCACGTGCTCATGCGCTTCTACACGGTTCCCACGGCGAAGGAGGCGCGGCGCTCGGTGGTCTGGGCCATCTGGCTCATCGGTGCGTTCTACCTCTTCACCCTGGTGCTCGGCTACGGTGCCAGCGCCCTGATCGGCTCCGACCGGATCCTGGGAGCCCCGGGCGGCGTCAACTCCGCCGCACCGCTCCTGGCGTACGAGCTCGGCGGGTCGATCCTCCTCGGACTCATCTCCGCCGTGGCGTTCGCCACCATCCTCGCGGTGGTCGCCGGCCTCACCATCACGGCCGCGGCATCCTTCGCCCACGACATCTACGCGAGCGTGATCCGCAAGGGCAAGGTCAACCCCGACGGCGAGGTCAAGGTGGCACGCCGCACCGTCGTGGTGATCGGCCTGCTCTCGATCGCGGGCGGAATCGGCGCCCAGGGACAGAACGTCGCGTTCCTCGTGGCGCTCGCCTTCGCGGTGGCGGCCAGTGCCAACCTGCCCACCATCCTCTACTCGCTGTTCTGGAAGAAGTTCAACACCCAGGGAGCGGTCTGGAGCATGTACGGCGGACTCGCGTCGGCCATCCTGCTGATCGCACTCTCGCCCGTCGTCTCCGGCAGTGAGCGTTCGATGATCCAGGGGGCGGACTTCTCGATCTTCCCGCTCAGCAACCCGGGCATCGTCTCGATTCCTCTGGCGTTCTTCCTCGGCTGGCTGGGCACGGTGCTCTCCAAGACCACGGAGGATCCCATGAAGCAGGCCGAGATGGAGGTGCGCTCGCTCACCGGGGTCGGCGCCGAGAAGGCAACCGACCACTGACCGGTCTTCCCAGCACGACCCGGAACCGCCCCACCGCACATGGTGGGGCGGTTCCGTCCGTTCAGGGGAGGTGTCAGGGTGCTGTGCGAGGGCCCCGTGCGAGGAGCGGTTCCACCCGGAAGGGAACGAGCTCACCCATGGCGAGCGACGTGTCGCACCGCTCCACACCCTCACAGCTGAGGATCTTCCCGTTGATGCGGAAGAGGTCCTCGGCGTCGACGGCGACCACCCGGACCAGGATGTCCGCCTGCCCGGTCAGTCCGAAGGCCTCGATCACCTCGGGGACTGCGGCGATGTGCTCGGAGATGGCGGCGAGCCTCTGCTGCTGCACGTGGACCTGGATGAAGGCGGTCAGCGGATAGCCGAGGGACGCGGTGTTGATCCGGCGCTCGAAGGACAGGAACACGCCCTTCTTCTCGAGCTGCACCATCCTCGCTTGGACGGTGTTGCGGGAGAGACCCAGCTTCTGGGCGAGGGCGACGACGGTGCGCCGCGGATCCTTCGAGATCGCCTGCAGGAGTCGGGTGTCAGTGGTGTCCACGGGGTGCATAGTGCGCAACGCTAACACGCCGGTTCGCAGCCGAATAGTGCATCCTGCTCAGTGAGAAACTTACCCGTTGTGCTCCCTGCGCCCTGTGAGTAGGGTCACAAGCACTCCGGGTAAAGGCGCCCGGAGCCCTTCCACCCCCTGGAACGGCGGGTGGCAGGATCTTCTGCGAATGCGAAGGTTGCGTGTGATGGTGACCCACGACGGCACCCGCCCCGGATCGGGAACGACCAGCGGAGCCGAGGGACCGAGGTCCCTGAGCGGCACTGTGTTCCCGGGCCCCGCTGCCACCGGCGGAGACGATCCGGTCCAGCTGATCGACGCCCACGGCGTGCGACACCCCCACGATCACTACGACCCCCTCGTGGCCGACCTGGACGGCCCCGCCCTGCAGGGCCTCTACGAGGACATGGTGGTGGTGCGGCGGATCGACACCGAGGCCACCGCACTGCAACGGCAGGGTGAACTGGCCCTCTGGCCGCCGCTGCTCGGGCAGGAGGCCGCCCAGATCGGTTCCGGCCGAGCCCTGCGGGCGGACGACTTCGTGTTCTCCAGCTACCGGGAGAACGCCGTGGCCTACTGCCGGGGTGTGGACCTCACCGACATCCTGCGGGTGTGGCGCGGCAACGCGTCCTCGGGCTGGGATCCGTACACCGTGAACATGGCCACTCCGCAGGTGATCATCGGCGCGCAGACCCTGCACGCCACCGGGTATGCGATGGGGATCATGGGCGACGGCGCCGATTCCGTGGCGGTGGCGTACTTCGGCGACGGTGCCACGAGCCAGGGTGACGTGAACGAGGCTATGGTCTTCGCCGCCAGTTACCAGGCGCCCGTCGTCTTCTTCTGCCAGAACAACCACTGGGCCATCTCCGAACCCGTGGGTCTGCAGGCGCACGTGCCGATCGCCCGCCGTGCTCCGGGGTTCGGGATCCCCTCCGTGCGGGTGGACGGCAACGACGTCCTGGCCTGCCTCGCCGTCACGCGGGAGGCATTGGCCCGGGCGCGCTCGGGCGGCGGGCCCACGTTCATCGAGGCGATCACCTACCGCATGGGACCCCACACCACGGCGGACGACCCCACCCGCTACCGCGACGCCAACGAACTGGAGGACTGGGCGGCGCGGGATCCGCTCACCCGACTGGCCGCGCTGCTGGACTCCCTCGGGCTCCTCGGGGCCGAGTACACGAACGCGGTGGATGCGAAGGCCGACGCCGTCGCCGCAACATTACGCGAGGGATGCCTGTCGATGGCGGAACCTGCGGCGTCGGACGTGTTCAAGCACGTCTACAGCGAACCGAACTCCTGGCTGGACCGCCAGCAGGACCACTACGAGCGTTACCTCGCGACCTTCGAGAGCACGTCCCCGGAAGGACCCCGCTGATGTCCACCTTGACCTTCGGCCGAGCGATCACCGCAGGCCTGCGCCGCGCCATGGACCAGGACCCCAAGGTGGTACTCATGGGGGAGGACATCGGGAAGCTGGGGGGTGTCTTCCGCATCACCGACGGTCTCCAGAAGGACTTCGGGGCACACCGTGTCCTCGACAGCCCGCTCGCCGAGGCGGGCATCATGGGCACGGCGGTGGGAATGGCCTACCGGGGTTACCGACCGGTGGTGGAGATCCAGTTCGACGGGTTCATCTATCCGGCCTTCGACCAGATCGTCTGCCAGGTCGCCAAACTGCACTACCGTACGCGGGGCGCCGTGCGGATGCCGATCACCATCCGGGTCCCGTTCGGCGGCGGTATCGGTTCCCCCGAACATCACTCGGAGTCGCCGGAGGCGTACTTCACGCACACCTCGGGGTTGCGCGTGGTGAGTCCCTCCAACCCGCAGGACGCCTACACGATGATCCAGCAGGCGATCGCCAGTGACGACCCGGTGCTGTACTTCGAGCCGAAGCGGCGGTACCACACCAAGGGTGAGGTGGAGGAGGGGCCGGACGCGACGACGTCGGCCCTCGGGTCCGCCCGCGTGGTGACCGAGGGGACCGACGTCACCCTCGTGGCGTACGGTCCGCTCGTCCCCACCGCCCGGGACGCGGCGATCGCTGCGTCCGACGACGGCATCTCGATCGAGGTGATCGACCTGCGTTCCCTGGCGCCGATCGACTTCCCGATCATCGAGGCTTCGGTCCGGAAGACCGGCAGGCTCGTCATCACGCACGAGGCCGCCCAGTCGGGTGGGCTGGGTGCCGAGATCGCCGCCAGTATCACCGAACGGTGCTTCGACCACCTGGAGCACGCTCCGGTCAGGGTGACCGGCTTCGACATTCCCTACCCCTACTCGAAGCTCGAGTTCCACCACCTGCCGGACCTCGACCGCATCCTGGACGGCGTCGACCGCGCTCTGCGCCGACCCAACTCGCTCAGCGGACCCGACCTCGAAGGAGCAGCCCAGTGACCATGACCACGGAGTCGCCGAGCACCTCGACGCAGGTGCGGGAGTTCCGACTGCCGGACCTCGGGGAGGGTCTCACCGAATCGGAGATCGTCCAGTGGCACATCACCGAGGGTGACACGGTGGAACTGAACCAGGTGATCGCGGACGTGGAGACGGCCAAGGCGGTGGTGGAACTGCCGTCACCCTACGCCGGTGTGGTGGTCCGGCTGCACGAGGCGGCCGGCACCGTGGTCGCCGTCGGTACACCGATCGTCTCCTTCGCGGTGCCTGTCGCCGTCCCCGCCTCCCGTACCTCCTCACCGAAACCCGGCGCGGCAGGCCAGGGGAGTCCTGCCGCGCATCCGGCGGATCCCGTCGAGACGCCCGCGCGACGCGAGCCGAACCTCGTGGGGTACGGGGCAGCCGTGGAGAAGGGGGGCCGACCCCAGCGGCGGAATCGCACGCTCCTGTCCGCTGTGGAGGGCGCGGCGGATGGCTCCGTGCCGCGAGCATCCGGTGCCGTGCGGGGTGCCGCAGCCGACACTGCAGCCGACACCGCAACCGACACCGCAGCCGACACCGCAGCCGACACTGCAACCGACGCGTCAGTCGACCCCGGATCCGGCGTCGGCCCGGCGCTCGCGTCAGCGTCGTTGTCATCGTCATCGTCATTGTCAGCCCGACCTTCGGTCCCTGAGCGT
Organism: Arthrobacter sp.; assembly: GCA_030146405.1. GTDB lineage: Bacteria > Actinomycetota > Actinomycetes > Actinomycetales > Micrococcaceae > Arthrobacter_D. The sequence goes on along the minus strand of JASLBS010000030.1, from coordinate 26,884 downwards.
CCGCGCTCCACGCCTCCGGTGCGGAAGCTCGCCCGCGACCTCGGAGTGCCCCTCGACGGGGTGACCGGGAGCGGCCCGGGTGCCCTGATCACCCGGGCCGACGTCCTCGCTGCGCTCGCAGGTGACCCGGCGTCCTCCGGGGCACCTCCTGCGAAGGACGCGGGGGGCTATGCGTCAGCGCCTTCCCCGGCGCGCTCGACGCCCACCCAGGGGGAGACGCGGATTCCCATCCGCGGGATGCGGAAGCACACGGCGGCCGCGATGGTGGCCAGCGCCTTCACCGCGCCCCACGCCACCGAGTTCCTGACGATCGACGTCACGCCCACCCTGGAGCTGATCTCGGAGCTCCGGGCCAGCGCGGCCTTCAGTGGTACCAGGATCACGCCGTTGACCATCGTGGCCAAGGCGGTGTGCATCGCCGTCGCGCGCAACCCCTCCCTGAACTCGTCGTGGGACGAGCAGGCGCAGGAGATCGTCCAGTACGCGGGGGTGAACCTGGGGATCGCGGCGGCGACCCCGCGGGGTCTGCTGGTCCCGAACATCAAGGGTGCCGACGCCCTGACGCTCGTGGAACTCGCCCGCGCACTCGGAACCCTGGCGGACGCCGCGCGTGCGGGCAGGACCCCTCCGGCGGATCTGGCGGGCGGCACGCTCTCCATCACCAACATCGGCGTCTTCGGTATCGATGCAGGGACGCCGATCCTGAATCCGGGTGAGGCCGCGATCCTCGCGGTGGGTGCGGTGCGCAGCATGCCCTGGGAGTACCAGGGCGCCGTGGCGCTGCGGTCCGTGCTGACCCTCAGCCTGTCCTTCGACCACCGGCTCGTGGACGGGGAACAGGGGTCGCGGTTCCTCTCCGACGTCGGCACCATCCTCCGGAAGCCCGCGATGGTCCTCGCGATGATCTGACGCAGCACCGCTCACCGCCCTGGTGGTCGGAGGCGGTGAGCGGAGGCGGTAAGCGGCGTGCGCTGCTACGGCAGTTCGAGGATGAGTTCCTTCACCACGGCGCCGCGGGCCGGCGCGAAGCCCTGCTCCTCGCCCACGTGCCGAAAGCCCCAGCGCTCGAGGATCCGGATGGAGCTCGTGTTGTCGGCGACGGCCCTCGCCCGCAGCGGCCGTTCCGTGACCTCGTCGAGGAACTGACCGACGGCGGCCGTGGTGATGCCCTGACCCCATCGTGAGCGGTCGATCCAGTAGCTGATCTCCGGCGTATCGCCGTCGTGGTAGGCGAGGATGCTCCCCACCACCACCTCGTCGGAGAGGATCGTGCGCACGGTGATCCGGGTGTCGTTCAGGATGTCCTGCCAGTGGTGGTCGAACACCCCGCGGTCGGACGGGTTCTTGGCGCCGAAGGCCGCCATGTGATTGGCGCTCGGGTCCAGCTGGTGCGAGAAGAACTCGTCGAGGTCGGTGGCTTCAACGGGACGTAGCGTGATCACAGCGGCACTTTCAGTCGGTGGACGGCAGGGCTGTCGGCTCTGCCGGTACTTGATTCAGCGTACTAGGCGCCGTGCGCTGATCGGCCGGAGGGCCGCTCCGCGGTACGACGGCGAGCGCCGCCCACGCCATCTCCTGCAGCAGGACCCGGAAAGCCCCGAGGTCGGGTGCGGGGCGTCCGCGGTGCGTCGTGTGGGGCGTGGAGTTGATGAGGCCGAAGACGGCGTGGATCTTGCGCCGGAGGAGGGTCGGATCGGTGTCCGGGAGGTACCGCGCGAGCTGGTCCACCCAGACCTGCACGTACGTCCGCTGCAGGGTTCGGACGGTGCGTTGGTCATCGTGCGCCAGCGCGCCGAGATCACGATCCTGTACGCGGATCACGTCAGCATTGGCGAGTGCGAAGTCCACCTGGAAGCCGATCAGGCCCCTGAGCGCGGACTCGGGCGTTGCTGCCTCCTCCGCCACGGATCTACCGCCCTCCAGCAGGTCCTCGCTGACGCCGGTGAGCAGGGCGGAGAGCACGGAGGGCTTGCCGGTGAAGTGGCGGTAGACGGCGGGTCCGCTGACCCCGGCGGCCGCGCCGAGGTCCTCGATCGACACCCCGTTGTAGCCGCGTTCGGCGAACAGCTGGGCCGCGGCGTCCAGCAGGGCGGCGCGCCGGGAGGCCTTCGCAAGGCTGCGGCCGGTGATGCGGGTCTCCGTGGGGGTGGTTCCCAAGGCCGGTCCTCCTCGTCAGCTCGCAGTTCTCCTGCTCATTGTGATGGACTTCCGGGTTAATGACCACTAACCTGATGCTGAGTTAGTGGTCGCTAACCCAACAGTGTGCGAGGAAGTAGTCGATGGAGACTCTGACGTCGAGCGTGGATCCGCTCTCACCGGAATTCCGTGCCAACCGGGAGGCCCAGACCGGGCTGGTCGAGGACCTCCGGCGGCGGCTCGCCACCGCAGCCCTGGGTGGTCCCGAGCGCTCGCGCGAGCGGCACGTGGCCCGCGGCAAGCTCCTGCCCCGCGAGCGCATCGACCAGCTCCTGGATGACGGCAGTCCGTTCCTCGAGATCGCGCCGCTCGCCGCGAACGGTCTGTACGACGACGAGTGCCCGGGCGCCGGTGTGATCGCCGGGATCGGCCTGGTCCACGGCCGTCACGTGCTCGTGATCTCCAACGACGCCACCGTCAAGGGTGGTACCTACTACCCGATGACGGTCAAGAAGCATCTCCGCGCCCAGGAGATCGCGCTCGAGAACAATCTGCCGTGCGTCTACCTCGTCGATTCCGGTGGAGCGTTCCTGCCGCGGCAGGACGAGGTCTTCCCGGATCGCAACCACTTCGGGCGGATCTTCTACAACCAGGCCACCATGTCCGCCCGGAAGATTCCCCAGATCGCCGCGGTACTGGGAAGCTGCACCGCCGGCGGAGCCTATGTGCCCGCCATGAGCGACGAGACCGTGATCGTCCGGAACCAGGGCACGATCTTCCTCGGCGGTCCTCCGCTCGTGAAGGCGGCGATCGGTGAGGTGGTCACGGCCGAGGAGCTCGGCGGCGGTGAGGTGCACTCCCGCATCTCCGGCGTCACGGACCACCTGGCCGAGAACGACCAGCATGCGCTGGAGATCGTCCGCGACATCATCGCCACGCTGCCACCTCCGGGAGCCACGCCCGGGGCACCTGCTGCGGCCGTCGGGGTGCTCGAACCGGCCGTGGCGGAGGACGAGCTCTACGGGGCCGTGCCCCCGGACGTCAACGCCTCCTACGATGCCCGCGAGATCATCGCGCGCATCGTCGACGGCTCACTGTTCCACGAGTTCAAGCGGGAGTACGGGACCACCCTGGTCACGGGCTTCGCCTCGATCTCCGGCCACCGGGTGGGCATCGTCGCCAACAACGGCGTCCTGTTCAGCGAATCCGCACTCAAGGGAGCCCATTTCATCGAGCTGTGCGACCAGCGCGGTGTACCCCTGGTGTTCCTGCAGAACCTGTCGGGCTTCATGGTCGGCAGGGACTACGAGGCAGGCGGCATCGCGAAGAACGGTGCCAAGATGGTCACCGCCGTCGCCACCGCGCGCGTGCCGAAACTGACCGTCGTGGTGGGCGGTTCCTTCGGCGCCGGCAACTACTCCATGTGCGGGCGTGCCTTCTCGCCCCGCTTCCTGTGGATGTGGCCCGCCGGTCGGATCTCCGTGATGGGCGGGAACCAGGCGTCGTCCGTCCTCGCGACCGTCAAGCGCGACCAGTTCGACGCCCGGGGCGAGGACTGGCAGCTCGAGGAGGAGGAGGCGTTCCGGGGTCCCATCCGCGAGCAGTACGAAGCGCAGGGGAATCCCTACTACTCGACAGCGAGGCTGTGGGACGACGGCGTGATCGACCCGGCCGACACCCGGACCGTCCTCGGCCTGGCCCTCGACGTCTGCGCCAATGCGCCCCTGCCCGAAACCTCCTTCGGCCTCTTCCGGATGTGACCCGATGACACCCTCGCCGCAGGCCGTCACCTCATGGCCCTTCGACACCGTGCTCGTCGCGAACCGCGGTGAGATCGCGAGCCGCGTGATCCGCTCCGTCCGGGCGCTCGGACTGCGGTCGGTCGCCGTGTACAGCGACGCCGACGCCGGAGCCCGCCACGTCCTCGAGGCGGACCTCGCTGTGCGCATCGGCGGAGCCGCTCCGGCCGAGAGCTACCTCTCCATCCCCGCCGTGGTGGAAGCCTGCCGCCGCACCGGTGCGGGCGCCGTCCACCCGGGCTACGGCTTCCTCAGCGAGAACGCGGCCTTCGCCGAGGCCCTGGGGGAAGCAGGGATCGTCTTCATCGGCCCCTCCGTGCACGCCCTCGACGTGATGGGGGACAAGATCCGCTCCAAGAACCACGTGGCGGCCTCGGGGGTCCCGGTGGTCCCGGGCATCGCCGAACCAGGGCTGACGGACGACGAGCTGCTGCGGGCCGCCCGTAGCGTCGGCTTCCCGCTCCTCATCAAGCCCTCCGCAGGTGGCGGGGGCAAGGGAATGCACGCGGTCCACCGGGCCGAGGACCTGCCGGAAGCGCTGGTCACGGCCCGCCGCGTCGCCGCACGCGCCTTCGGGGACGACACCCTCTTCCTCGAACGGCTCATCGAGCGCCCCCGCCACATCGAGGTACAGGTGCTGGCGGACGGCCACGGCTCGGTCATCCACCTCGGTGAACGGGAGTGCTCGCTGCAGCGAAGACACCAGAAGGTCATCGAGGAGGCACCCTCGCCACTGCTCGACGTGGTCACCCGCCGCCGGATCGGTGACGCTGCGTGTGCCGCGGCGCGCAGCGTCGACTACACGGGGGCCGGGACGGTCGAGTTCCTCGTCTCCGATGCCGCTCCGGACGAGTTCTTCTTCATGGAGATGAACACGCGCCTGCAGGTGGAGCACCCGGTCACGGAGCTGGTCACCGGCGTCGACCTCGTCGAGTGGCAGCTCCGCATCGCCGCGGGCGAGCAGCTGACACTGGCGCAGGACGACGTCGTGCTCACCGGGCACGCGGTGGAGGCGCGCGTCTACGCCGAGAACCCCGAGGCGGGTTTCCTCCCCTCCACCGGCACCGTCCTGGCACTCTCCGAGCCCTCGGGCGAAGGCGTGCGTGTTGACAGCTCTCTGCTGACCGGGGGGATCGTCTCGTCGTCCTACGATCCGATGCTCGCGAAGGTCATCGCCCTGGGCGCGGACCGGGAGCAGGCCCTGGACCGTCTCGACGCCGCGCTCGCGAGCACCGTGGTGCTGGGCGTGGACACCAATCTCGAGTACCTCCGCCTGCTGATCGACGACGGCGACGTGCGGGCCGCGCGGCTCGACACCACGATGATCGAGCGGAAGCTGCCCGGCCTGGCCTTCCGTCGGGTGGAACCGCAGGACCTGGCGCTCGCCGCCGTCCTCCTCGTCGAGGCCGCACCGAGTCCGCCCGGTGGCTCACCGTGGCATCGCGGGGACGGATTCCGGCTCGGGGCGGCCCGCCCGCGCACCGTGGTGCTCGAGCACTCCGGTGCCACCACGACCGTCCGGCTCCTGCGGATACGCGGCGGCTGGGAAGCGAGCGTCGAGCACCGTGGCGAGGGTGCCGGTGCTGATGGCGACGCCGTGGTGCTGGTCGGCGTGGACGGCGCCGGGGTCTCGATCGACGACATCCGGTCACGCCGGGTGAGCGCCGTGGACGGGGACACGGTGTGGCTCTGCGACGCCGGGTGGTCCGCCCGCCTGCGCAGGCCCGGACGCCGCGAACTGCTCGACGCTGCGTTGTCGCGCATCGAGCGGAAGGACGGTGCCGCGGATCCATCGGTCTACAGCCCCATGCCGGGCACCGTCGTCTCCGTCGCCGTGCACGACCAGGACGTCGTCCGGGCGGGCGACGTCCTCGTGACAATCGAGGCCATGAAGATGGAGCACCAGCTCACCGCCGGATTGTCCGGCGTCGTCCGCCTGTCCCTGCAGCCCGGCGACCTCGTCAAGGCCCACCAGGTGGTGGCGACCATCGAAGCCGCGCCGGCACCACCGCAACACCCACCATCGGATTCCACAACCGATCCCACAACAGGTCCCACGGAAGGGAACGCAGCATGAACTTCGAACTGGACGAGGAATACCAGGACCTCGTGGACACCGTCCGTGAGTTCGCGGACGAGGTGGTGGCACCCGTCTCGGCCAAGCACGACGCCGAGCACAGCTTCCCCTACGAGGTGGTCAAGCAGATGGGGGACATGGGCCTGTTCGGCCTCCCCTTCCCCGAGGAGTACGGAGGAATGGGTGGCGACTACTTCGCCCTGTGCCTGGCACTCGAGCAGCTGGCCCGCGTGGACCAGTCCGTGGCGATCACCCTCGAGGCCGGGGTCTCGCTCGGCGCCATGCCCGTCTACCGCTTCGGCACCGAGGAGCAGAAGCAGCAGTGGCTGCCGTCGCTCGCCTCGGGTGCAGCCCTCGGCGGTTTCGGCCTCACCGAGCCGGAGGCCGGGTCCGATGCTTCCGGCACGAAGACGACGGCGAAGCTCGAGGACGGCGCGAACGGCTCCGAGTGGGTGGTGAACGGCACCAAGGAGTTCATCACGAACTCGGGCACCGACATCACCTCACTGGTCACCGTCACCGCCGTCACCGGGACCTCGGAACGCCCGGACGGCTCGGTGAAGAAGGAGATCTCCACCATCCTCGTCCCCTCCGACACCCCGGGTTTCACCGTCGAGAAGGCCTACAACAAGGTGGGGTGGAACGCCTCGGACACCCACCCGCTGACCCTGAAGGACGTCCGCGTCCCCGAAGCGAACCTGCTCGGGGGGCGGGGCCGCGGGTACGCCAACTTCCTGCAGATCCTCGACGAGGGGCGGATCGCCATCGCGGCACTGGCCACCGGAGCCGCGCAGGGCTGCGTGGAGCAGTCCGTCCGCTACGCAGGGGAGCGGACGGCCTTCGGCAGCACCATCGGTTCCTACCAGTCCATCCAGTTCAAGATCGCGCGCATGCAGGTCCGCGCCCATACGGCGCGCCTGGCCTATTACGACGCCGCGTCCCGCATGCTCGCGGGGAAGCCGTTCAAGACGCAGGCCTCCATCGCCAAGCTGGTCGCGGGGGAGGCGGCGATGGACAACGCGCGCGATGCCACGCAGATCTTCGGCGGCTACGGTTTCATCAACGAATTCGTGGTGTCCAGGCACTACCGTGACTCGAAGATCCTCGAGATCGGGGAGGGGACCACGGAGGTCCAGCTCATGCTCATCGCGAGGGACCTCGGCCTCTAGGCCGTCGTCCCGATCGCGGCCCGAACGATGCACGGCGACCCGAAGGAGATGCAGTGATCGACAAGGTGATCGGCAGCGCGGCGGAGGCCGTCGCGGACATCCCGGACGGGGCGTCCCTCGCCGTGGGCGGGTTCGGCCTGTGCGGCATCCCGGTGGCGCTCATCGACGCCCTGCACGCGCAGGGCACGGCGGAGCTCGAAACGGTGAGCAACAACTGCGGCGTGGACGACTGGGGGCTCGGCATCCTGCTGTCCGACCACCGGATCCGCCGGACCATCAGCTCCTACGTGGGCGAGAACAGGGAGTTCGCACGCCAGTACCTCGCGGGTGAGCTCGAGGTGGAACTCACGCCGCAGGGCACGCTCGCGGAGAAGCTCCGTGCCGGCGGCGCGGGCATCCCCGCCTTCTACACCACGGCGGGCGTGGGCACGCAGGTGAGTGAGGGCGGCCTGCCGCAGCGGTACGACGCCGAGGGGAACGTGACGGTGGCATCGTCCCCGAAGGAGGTGCGTGCGTTCGACGGCGTCGACTACGTGCTCGAGGAGTCCCTCCGGCCGGACTATGCGCTGGTCCACGCAGCGAAGGGCGACCGCCACGGCAACCTGGTGTTCGCCGCCACCGCCAGGAACTTCAATCCGCTCTGCGCACAGGCCGGCCGGATCACGATCGCCGAGGTCGAGGAGCTCGTGGAACCCGGTGAGCTGGACCCGGCCGAGATCCACACGCCCGGCATCTTCGTGCAGCGCGTCGTCGTCGCACCGGACGGGGAGAAGCGCATCGAGAAGCGCACGGTCTCGCTCGGTGGCGCAACCGATCCGCACACCGGCCCTCCAGCACCCGAAGGAGCCTGACCATGGCATTGACCCGTCAGCAACTCGCGGCCAGGGTGGCGCAGGAGCTCGAGAACGGCCAGTACGTCAACCTCGGCATCGGTATGCCCACGCTGATCCCGAACTACATCCCGGACGGCGTGGAGGTGGTGCTCCACTCCGAGAACGGCATCCTGGGTGTGGGCCCCTACCCCGCGGAGGACGCCGTGGACCCGGACCTCATCAACGCCGGCAAGGAGACCGTCACCGCCACTCCGGGAGCGGCATTCTTCGACTCCGCCGTGTCCTTCGGCATGATCCGCGGTGGGCACGTGGACGTCGCGGTGCTGGGCGCCATGGAGGTGGCGCAGAACGGGGACCTCGCCAACTGGATGGTTCCCGGCAAGATGGTCAAGGGCATGGGCGGTGCCATGGACCTGGTGTTCGGGGCCAAGCGCGTGATCGTGATGATGGAACACGTGGACCGCGCGGGCCGCCCGAAGATCCTCGGGTCCTGCTCGCTCCCGCTGACGGGCAGGGCCTGCGTGGACCGGATCATCACGGACCTCGCCGTGATCGACGTCGGCCCCGACGGACTCGTGCTGCGTGAGACCGCGCCCGGCGTGACCGTGGAGGACGTGCTCGCCGCCACCGGGGCACAGCTCCGCGTGGCACTCGGGGGAGCAGCGGAATGAGCGGGGGGATCACCGGTGCGCCCGGCAGCGGCCGGGACGACGACGTCGCGGAGGACGTGCCGACGCCTGGTACTCCGACCGATCCGCCCCGAGAGCGGAAGGTGATCGAGCAGCGTGGACTCTACGCGGAGGAACTCGAGATCGGAGCGGTGTACGCCCACCGCCCCGGCCGCACCCTGACCGAGGCCGACAACGTACTCTTCACCACGCTCACCATGAACACCCAGGCCCTGCACCTGGACGCGGCCTGGTCCGCGGGTCAGCCCTTCGGGCAACGGCTCGTCAACTCCATGCTCACCCTCGCAACCCTCGTGGGCCAGTCCGTCGGCCAGCTCACGCAGGGCACCATCGTGGCCCAGCTCGGACTCACCGACGTCTCCTTCCCGAAGCCCCTCTTCCACGGGGACACCCTGTCCACCGAGACCGAGATCACCGGCATCCGGGCATCGGCCTCGCGGCCGGGCCAGGCCGTCGTGACCCTGTCCCACACGGGCCGCAACCAGCACGGGGACGTGGTGGCACGCGCAACGCGGTCCGTGCTCATGTGGTCCTCCGCCGCATCCCGGCAGGTCGCGTCATGAACGCCGTCCTCCTCGGCCCAGCCCTCCTCTTCTGCCCCGCCGATCGGCCCGAGCGGTACCGCAAGGCCGCGGACCGCTCGGACACCGTCATCCTCGATCTCGAGGACGCCGTCGCACCCGCCGCGAAGGTCCTGGCCCGTCAGGCGCTCATCGGAACCCGGCTGGATCCCGCCCGCACCGTGGTGCGGATCAACGCCGTCGGCACCCCGGACTTCGTCCTGGACTGCGAGGCCCTCGCCCGCACCGAGTACCGCACGGTGATGCTGGCCAAGACCGAGTCCGCCGAGCACATCGCCGCGGTCCGCAGGCAGCTCGGCGACGTGGCGGTGATCGCGCTGTGTGAGACGGCGCGCGGTGTGGTGCACGCCTCCGAGATCGCCGGTGCCGACGGCGTGACGGCGCTGATGTGGGGCGCGGAGGATCTCGTGGCCTCGCTCGGCGGCACGTCGAGCCGGACGCCCCAGGGCACCTACCGCGCCGTGGCGCTCCAGGCGCGCTCGCAGGTGCTGCTCGCTGCCGGCGCCGCGGGCAGGGCGTGTATCGACGCCGTGCACGTGGACATCCAGGACGCCGAGGGGCACGCGGCGGAGGCGTCCGACGCCGCGGCGTCCGGATTCGCGGCGAAGGCGTGCATCCACCCGAGCCAGGTGGCGGTCATCCGCGCGGCCTTCGCCCCCGCCGAGGACGAGGTGGAGGGCGCACGCCGGCTGCTCGCCGCCGCCGAGGGGGAACGGGGCGTGTTCGCCTACGAGGGGCGCATGGTGGACGAACCGATCCTCCGGCATGCGCGGAGCATCCTGGCGAGGGCCCGCGCCTGATCGCACGGCCCATCGGCAGGCGCCCGGCTGCCCGCAGCATGGCGGGATACACCCCCGTGCTGCGGGATACTGGGCGCATGGACTTCAGCAACCTCTCCCGGGAGCACCGGCGCGTCTCCGTCCTCGGGTCCACGGGCTCCATCGGCACGCAGGCCCTCGACGTCATCGCCGCGGCCCCCGATCGCTTCAGCGTCGCAGGGCTGAGCGCCGGAGGCCGGAACCTCGAGCTCCTCGCGCGCCAGTCGGTCGCGGTCCGTGCTCCCGCCGTCGGGGTCGCCTCCGCGTCCGAGACCGAGCTCGAGCGTGCGATCGCGGTGGCCGCCGACGCCGCCGGCGTCACCGGGTACGCGCCCTCCCTGTTCTCCGGTGAGCGGGCGGCTGCCCAGGTCGCCGCCTGGCCCGACGCCGAGGTGGTCCTCAACGGGATCACCGGGTCCATCGGCCTCGAGCCCACCCTCGCGGCCCTCGCAGCGGGTCACTTGCTCGCGCTCGCGAACAAGGAGTCCCTGATCGCGGGGGGAGCGCTGGTCCGTGCCGCCGCAGCCCCGGGTCAGCTCGTCCCGGTCGATTCGGAGCACTCGGCCATCGCCCAGGCCCTGCGCGGCGGAACCGCGGACGAGGTGGATCGGCTCGTCCTCACGGCCTCGGGCGGTCCCTTCCGCGGGATGACCCGCTCGCAGCTGCGCGACGTCACCCCCGCCCAGGCGCTCGCACATCCCACCTGGGACATGGGCCGCGTCATCAGCACCAACTCGGCCTCGATGGTCAACAAGGCCCTCGAGGTGATCGAGGCACACCTCCTCTTCGACATCCCGCTGGAGCGGATCGACGTCGTGGTGCACCCGCAGTCGGTGATCCACTCCATGGTGCAGTTCGTGGACGGCTCCACCCTGGCGCAGGCCTCACCACCGGACATGCGCCTGCCGATCGCGCTCGGTATCGGCTGGCCCTTCCGGGTGCCCGGCTCCGCGCGTGCCTGTGACTGGAGCCGCGCCGCCGACTGGAGGTTCGAACCGCTGGACGAGCAGGCATTCCCGGCCATCACCCTCGCGAAGCGGGCCGCGGCCGAGGGCGGGACCCGGATGGCGGTGTTCAACGCAGCCAACGAGGAGGCGGTGGACGCCTTTCACAGGGGAGCCATACGTTTCAATGACATCGTCGACACGGTGTCCGCGGTGGTCGAGGACCAGCGAGCGCTGGGCGGGAACCAGCACGTGCTCGGCCTCGCGGAGGTCCTCGAGGCGGAGCGCTGGGCACGTACGCGCGCCCGTGCCCGTTGTGGCCTCGGGGAGTTGCCGCCGCCGGATGAGGCGGACGGTTCGAAAGGCCAGAAGGAAAAGCTGTGACGGTTGTTCTGTTCATCGGAGGAGTGCTCTTCGTCGTCGTCGGGATCCTCCTCTCGATCGCCCTGCACGAGGTGGGTCACCTGCTGCCCGCGAAACTGTTCAAGGTCCGCGTGACCCAGTACATGGTGGGCTTCGGCCGCACCGTCTGGTCCCTGCGCCGCGGCGAGACCGAGTACGGGCTCAAGGCGATCCCCGCCGGCGGGTACGTCTCCATGGTGGGCATGTTCCCGCCCGCCACGTCCGGAGCGGACGCCGTCCGGCAGTCCAGCACCGGAGTCTTCCAGCAGCTGAGCAACGACGCACGGCAGGCCGCAGCCGAGCAGCTGCAGCCGGGGGACGAGAACCGCGTCTTCTACAAGCTCGCCATCTGGAAGCGGATCATCATCATGCTGGGCGGACCGCTGATGAACCTGCTGATCGGCACCCTGCTGTTCGCCGTGCTCATCATGGGATTCGGCACCGCCCAGGCCACCACCACCCTCTCGTCCGTCTCCCGGTGCATGGTTCCTGCCAGTCAGGAGGCAGCCACCGGTCAGACGGAGTGCATGCCGGACGACCCTGCTGCCCCCGCGTTCGACGCCGGCCTCCTGCCCGGCGACCGGATCGTCGCCTTCGACGGTGAGCAGGTGACCGACTGGGACGAGCTGTCCGGCCGGATCCGGGAGGCCGCCGGTCGCGAGGTGACCATCTCCTACGTGCGCGCCGGCGAGACGATCGACTCGACCATCAGCCCGGTGCTGACCGAGCGGCCAGTCACCACCGACACGGGGGCTCCTGCACTGGACGGGAACGGGGCGGTGCTCACCCGGGAGGTCGGCTTCATCGGGGTGACCTCCCTGCAGGAGCTCCAGCGTCAGCCCGCCGGCGAGGTCCTCCCGGCCGTGGGTGACTCGCTGACCCGCGTGGCCGGCGTGGTGATCCGGCTCCCGCAGCGCATGTACGAGGTGGGGCAGGCGGCGTTCTCCGATGCTCCGCGTGATCCGGACGGACCGATCAGCGTCGTGGGCGTGGGCAGGATCGCCGGGGAGATCTCGGCGATGGAGGAGATACCGATCGCCTCACGCACCGCCACCCTGATCGGCCTGGTGGGTGGCGTCAATCTGGCCCTCTTCGTGTTCAATCTGATCCCGCTCCTGCCGCTGGACGGCGGGCACGTGGCCGGAGCGCTGTGGGAGGGCCTCCGGCGCGGTGTGGCAAGGCTGTTCGGACGTCCTGACCCCGGACCCTTCGACATGGCCCGGCTGCTTCCGCTGACCTACGTGGTGGCGATCCTCGTGATGGGGATGGGCGTGCTGCTGATCTACGCGGACATCGTCAAACCCGTGTCCCTGTTCTAAACAGGTTGTAATCTTTATTTCAACCTTATAAGGTTGAAAAATGTTCGTCCTCACCATCGATCAGGCAGGCAGCCGCTCCTCGGCGGACCGTATCCCGGACCTGCTCGAGCTCCTTCGGCCCATCGACGCCGTGCTGCCCTGGGAGCGGTCGGTGGGCGACGAGGCGCAGGGCGTGGTCCTGCACGCGCACGACGTCGTCGAGGCGACCCTCGCCTGCCTGCGCGCAGGGGACTGGTACATCGGCGTCGGGATCGGCGAGGTGGAGCACCCGCTGCCGGCGTCGCCCCGGGAGGCGCGCGGTTCGGCGTTCGTTGCCGCCCGGAAAGCCGTGGACCGCGCGAAGAAGACGGGGGACCGGGCGCCACTGGCCGTCGAGGGACCCGACGGCGCTGCCGAGGCGGAGGGCGTCCTGGCGCTCCTGGGGCGGCACGTCATGAGCCGTTCGGCAGCGGAGTGGCGCATCCTGGACCTGCTCCAGCCCGGCGAGCGCGGCACGCAGACCGCCGTCGCCCGTACCCTCGGCATCAGCCCCCAGGCGGTCAGCAAGGCCGCGGCACGTGCCGCCTGGCACGAGGAGCTCGCCGTGCGGCCCGCAGCGGCACGGCTCCTGGCCTGGGCCGATTCAGGAGCTTCCCGGTAGGCGTCCCGGACACGCGGTCGCGATCGGGATCGCCGGCATACCCCGCTCGTCGGCACCCGGGACCAGAGCCCCGGAACCAGAGACCCGAAACCAGAGACCCGGAACCCGGCGCGGTTCGCGGTCCGGAGCCCGGCTGGGGGTGAGGTGCGGTAGACATGGTCCAGGACAACGAGGAGATTTCGTGGATGCTGTGTGGATCGTGCTGGCACTCGTGGCGGCGGGCGGTCTCGGCGCGCCCGTGACCCTTGCCGTGCTGCGCCTGGCCCGTACGGTGGACACCGCCGAGAGGCGCCGGCAGGAAGCCCCCGAACCGGCCGACCAGCCCCAACTCGACCTTCCGGACCCGCCCCGGAGGCCCCCCGTTGCCGCGGCGGGCGCCCTGCCGCCCGGCGTGCTCCGGGGCGGGCTGGTCATCGGGGTACTCGAGCGGCTCGCCGTGACCCTGGCGATCCTGACCGGGCAGCCCGTGGCCATCGCCTACGTGGTGGCGGTCAAGGCGCTCGGCCGGTACGCCGAACTCAAGGAGACGCCGGCGGCGTCCGAGCGGTTCATCATCGGCACCCTCGCCTCCCTGCTGTGGGCCGCCGGAGTGGGTGCCCTGGTCCGGACCTACCTCCTGTGATTCACGTAGGGTGAGCGCATGAGTATCTTCGCCGTCGAGTACGTGTACAGCCCCGATGAGAACGATCTCCGCGCGGAGCACCGGCCCGAGCACCGGGAATGGTTGCAGGGGCTCGTGGACCAGGGCCGCGTCCTGGCATCCGGACCGTTCGCCGATGGCAGCGGTGCCCTGCTCGTCTTCACCTCGGACACGGAGGCGGACCTCAGCCACCTCGTCAGCCAGGATCCGTTCGCCCGGGTGGGCGCGATCTCGGCCGTGAGGGTCACCGAGTGGAACGCCGTGGTGGGAGCCTTCCGCGACCTGCTGTGACCAGTATCGCCACGGCGCCGCAGACCGAGGCGCCGGGTGGATAATGATGAGGGAAGTTTCGTCAGACGCGCGGTCCAGGGCCGCCACCAAGGGAGAATGTTTTGACCTCGGTCAACCTAGGAATGCCAGCAGCACCGCCGCCCGTCCTCGCACCCCGGCGCAAGACCCGCCAGATCAAGGTGGGATCGGTGGGAGTCGGCTCGGACTCGCCGATCAGCATCCAGTCGATGACCACCACGCCCACCACGGACATCAATGCGACGCTGCAGCAGATCGCTGAACTGACCGCCACGGGCTGCGACATCGTGCGGGTCGCCTGCCCGTCCCCGGATGACGCGGCAGCCCTGCCGATCATCGCCAAGAAGTCGCAGATCCCCGTGATTGCGGACATCCACTTCCAGCCGAAGTACGTCTTCGCCGCGATCGACGCCGGATGCGCCGCGGTCCGTGTCAATCCCGGCAACATCCGCAAGTTCGACGACCAGGTCAAGCAGATCGCGGCTGCCGCGAAGGACGCCGGCACCTCGATCCGTATCGGGGTCAACGCAGGTTCGCTCGACCCGCGCCTCATGGAGAAGTACGGCAAGGCCACTCCGGAGGCCCTCGTCGAGTCGGCCGTCTGGGAGGCATCCCTGTTCGAGGAACACGACTTCCACGACTTCAAGATCTCCGTCAAGCACAACGACCCCGTGATCATGGTGCGGGCGTACGAGTTGCTCGCCGAGCGCGGTGACTGGCCCCTGCACCTCGGCGTGACCGAGGCGGGACCTGCCTTCCAGGGCACCATCAAGTCCGCCACGGCGTTCGGCGCACTCCTCGCCAAGGGCATCGGCGACACCATCCGCGTCTCCCTCTCCGCACCGCCGGTGGAGGAGATCAAGGTGGGGAACCAAATCCTGCAGTCCCTGAACCTGCGTCCGCGCAAACTGGAGATCGTCTCCTGCCCGTCCTGCGGGCGGGCGCAGGTGGACGTCTACACCCTCGCCGAGGAGGTCACCGCCGGGCTCGAGGGCATGGAGGTGCCGCTGCGCGTGGCCGTGATGGGCTGTGTGGTGAACGGACCGGGTGAGGCCCGCGAGGCGGACCTCGGCGTCGCCTCCGGCAACGGCAAGGGACAGATCTTCGTTCGGGGCGAGGTCATCAAGACGGTCCCCGAGGACCAGATCGTGGAGACGCTCATCGAGGAAGCGATGCGGCTCGCAGAGGAGATGGGTGAGGCTGATGGCGAAACTGCTGGCCAGGGTGGCCCCATGGTTACCGTTAGCTAGGCCCCAGCCGGACCCGAAGGGGCCGTGGTCCTTCCGGGTCCTCGGCGCCGACGACACCCGCGATCTCTGGACGCTCGTCAACCAGGACCCGGTGGCCAACGTCTTCGTCGCCTCGCACCTCGAGGTGGCGGGCGGCGCTGCGCCGTCGCTGGCGGGTGGCGAGATCATCGGGATGTTCCGCCACAACGTGCTGCGCGCGGCCTGCTGGGCCGGGGTGAACCTGGTACCCATCGGCGTCACGGACGAGACCGGAGCGATCTTCGGGGACCACCTGGGCAGATCCGGGAGGACGTTCTCCTCCATCTTCGGGCTCTCGGAAGGCGTCATGGACCTGTGGTCCACGCTGGAGGACTTCAGCGCCGAACCGTTCGACGTGCGTCCCTCGCAGCCGCTCATGACCATCGACACCGAGCCGGCCGTCCCACCGGCCCCGGATCTGCGGATCACACGCCCGGAGGAACTCGATCGGTTGCTGCCGGCGTGCGCGGCCATGTTCGAGGAGGAGGTGGGGTACTCGCCGTTCATCGGGGGATCGGACCACTACCGGCGCCGCGTGGCCTCGCTGATCGACCGGAAGCACTCGCTCGCCGCGTTCGACGACGACGGCAGCGTGATCTTCAAGGCCGAGCTCGGCACCGTGTCGTCGCAGGCAGTACAGATCCAGGGGGTCTGGATGAATCCGGACCATCGCGGCCGGGGCCTCAGTGCTGCCTACATGGCCGGCGTCGCCGTTGCCGCCCGCTCCCTCGCCCCCACCGTGAGCCTGTACGTGAACTCCTACAACGCCCGGGCCATCGCGTCCTACGAGCGCGTGGGGTTCCGGCAGGTGGATACCTTCGCCACCATCCTCTTCTGATCGCTCCGCCGGGTGACCGTCAGCCCCCGCGGGCCGTGGCAGGCGGGGACGGCCTGCCGTGCGGACCCGCTAGATTGGTACCCGTTGTTTCCCGCAGTACGGCGGGAAGGAGAATGGCAGCGCACGACACAGACGAACGGACACCCGCGTGGTCTTACGACTCTCGACCCTCTTCCTCCGCACCCTGCGCGAGGACCCCGCCGACGCCGAGGTGGCCAGCCACCGGCTCCTGGTGCGCGCGGGCTACATCCGACGTGCTGCCCCCGGCATCTACAGCTGGCTGCCGCTGGGACTGAAGGTCCTCGCGCGCGTCGAGGCGATCGTCCGTGAGGAGATGGAGGCCATGGGTGCGCAGGAGGTGCACTTCCCTGCACTGCTGCCCAAGGAGCCCTACGAGACCACGAACCGCTGGACCGAGTACGGTGACGGCATCTTCCGGCTCACGGACCGCAAGGGCGCGGACTACCTCCTCGCGCCGACCCACGAGGAGATGTTCACGTTGCTCGTGAAGGACCTGTACACCTCGTACAAGGACCTGCCCGTGAGCCTCTTCCAGATCCAGACCAAGTACCGCGACGAGGCGCGTCCCCGCGCGGGCCTCCTCCGCGGCCGCGAGTTCATCATGAAGGACTCCTACTCCTTCGACATCGACGACGCCGGACTCGAGGCGAGCTACCAGCTGCACCGTGCCGCCTACATCAGGATCTTCGAGCGCCTCGGCCTCGAGGTGATTCCCGTGACGGCCACGGCCGGTGCCATGGGTGGTTCGAAGAGCGAGGAGTTCCTGCACCCCACGCCCATCGGCGAGGACACCTTCGTCCGCTCGGCAGGTGGCTACACCGCCAATGTCGAGGCCGTCACCACGGTGGTGCCGGATGCCGTCGACTTCACGGACGCCCCCGCGGCCCAGGTCCGCGACACCCCCGACACCCCGACCATCGACACGCTCGTCGGTCACGCCAACTCGGCAGCCGCCCGTGAGGACCGGCCGTGGACTGCGGCGGACACCCTGAAGAACGTGGTCCTCGCAGCCGTGCTGCCCACCGGCGAACGCGAGATCCTCGTCGTCGGGTTGCCGGGTGACCGCACGGCAGACCTCAAGCGCATCGAGGCGACCATCGCAGGCCACCTCGAGACCGGCGGGGAGGTGGCGGTCGAGGCCGCGAACGAGGAGGACCTGAAGAAGCACCCCGGCCTCGTCAAGGGCTACATCGGGCCGGGCCTCACGCTGGAGGCCGCAGTCCTCGGCGCGGAGGCGGCCACGGGTCTGCGGTACCTCGTGGACCCCCGCGTGGTCACCGGTACCTCGTGGATCACCGGCGCCAACGAGCACGGGAAGCACGTCTTCGGGCTCATCGCCGGGCGGGACTTCACCTGGGACGGCGTCATCGAGGCCGTCGAGGTACGCGAGGGCGACGAGGCCCCGGACGGTTCGGGGCCCCTCGTGGCGGCCCGCGGCATCGAGATGGGCCACATCTTCCAGTTGGGCCGCAAGTACGCCGACGCCCTGGGCCTGAAGGTCCTGGACTCGAACGGCAAGCTCACCACCGTGACCATGGGCTCCTACGGGATCGGTGTCACCCGGGCCCTCGCGGCTCTCGCGGAATCCAACCACGACGATCGCGGCATCATCTGGCCGCGCAACGTGGCACCGGCCGATGTGCACATCGTCGCGACCGGCAAGGGCTCGGAGGTGTTCGAGGCCGCCGAGAAGCTGGCCGCGGAGCTGGAGGCGGACGGGCTGACGGTGCTGTACGACGACCGTCCCAAGGTCTCGCCCGGTGTGAAGTTCGGTGACGCGGAGCTGATCGGCATCCCCACGATCGTCGTGGTGGGCCGCGGTCTCGCCGAGGGTGTCCTCGAGGTGAAGGACCGCCGTACGGGGGAGGCGCAGAACGTCGCCGTCGCCGACGTGGCGGCGCTGCTGCGCGGCCTCACCGCGCACTAGGACCAGGACCCTTGGCGTCGGGACTCGAGGAACTGCACCTCGCCACGATCCTGCTGGTGCTCGTCGCGGGCTTCGCCGCCGGCTGGGTGGACGCCGTGGTGGGCGGGGGAGGACTCCTCCAGCTGCCTGCGCTGCTCCTGATCCCCGGCATCACGCCGGTACAGGCGCTGGCCACCAACAAGCTGGGATCCATCTTCGGCACCACGACCAGCGCCATCACCTACTACCGCCGTGCGCATCCCGATCTGCGCACGGCGCTCCCCATGGCGGGGATCGCCCTGGCCGGGAGCTTCGGTGGTGCGATCCTCGCGGCGTCCCTGCCGTCGTCGGTGTTCAAACCGATCATCGTGGTCGCACTCGTCGCGGTGGCGGTGTTCACCGCCGTGAAGCCGACCGTGGGCGCGCTGACCGAACTCCGCCACCAGGGCGCCCGGCACTACGGCACGGCGGGTGCGATCGGGCTCGTGATCGGTTTCTACGACGGGCTGATCGGACCCGGAACGGGATCCTTCCTGATCATCGCCATGGTCACCCTGCTCGGCTACAACTTCCTCGGCGCCAGCGCGAAGGCCAAGATCGTCAACATGGCCACCAACTTCGGCGCCCTCATGTTCTTCCTGCCCAACGGGTCCATCCTGTGGGGTCTCGGGCTGCTGCTCGGCGTCGCGAACATGGCGGGCGGCTACACGGGCTCGCGCATGGCCATCAAGCAGGGCAGTGGCTTCATCCGGATCGTCTTCCTCGCCGTGGTGGGTGCGCTGATCCTGAAGCTCGGGTACGACGTCTGGGTGGAGAACGTGCGTCCGCTCCTGGCCGGGGCCTAGAGGGTCGGCAGCTCACCGACCGGGCGTAGCCCGTCGAGTGTCCGCCCCAGGACCGAGCTCGCCACCCACAGGGACCGATCGGCGTCGGCGGTCCTTCCGTGGTCGAGGTAGGACAGCGCGTTCCTGGTCTCACGGACCACGGTCCAGCCGATCGCCAGCTCTGCGTCGAGACCGGCCGCCGTGCTGAGCGCCAGGCAGTGGGCCCGCAGGTGACCGGCCGGGTCGTCGGCGTCGAGCTCGCCGAGTCGGTTCCACAGCATGGGCGCGACGGCGTACTCGGCGTCGCCGATCACCGGCTTCGGATCGATGGCCGTGAACTCTCTCGGCCGGCCCGACGGAGCAGGCAGCAGATTCTCGTAGTGGAGGTCGGAGTGCACCAGGACGTCGTGGTCCCACCGCCGTCCCACCACCCCGCGCTCCGAGCAGACATCGAGCGCCGCATCGAGGAGGCTGCGTGGGAACGGCTCACCGAGGTGCTGCCACTGCTCGGGGAGCGTGTCCGTCCACTGCTCGGCCTCCACCGAGAGGCGCGGGAAGCCGGACCAGGGTGCCGTGGTGCCGGCGGCGACGGACAACCGCCGCAGCACGCTCGCCCACGGGTCGGGTGTCCTGTCGAGGGGGACGTCCTTCAGCGAGTGGTCGCCGTCGAGGCGTTCCAGCAGCAGGGCGAAACGCTCGCGGGATGCCGCGAGCAGGCGGACGGCGCCCACGCCGTCCCACAGTTCGAGGGCGTCCGGCTCGGGCAGGGCCTCCTCGTGCGGGATGGTGAGTTTCAGGGCCGCCGGTTGCCGTCCGACGCCGTGCCGGCGCAGGACCGGGAGGACGACGGCGCACCGGCCCGCCCACGCGGCCCGGCCGGGGAGCAGATCGAGCTCGAGGTGCCAGGCTTCGAGGCGGTCCTGCAGCAAATCGGGCCAGTCGCGCACCCAGCGGGCACCACCGGGGATGCTGCGCGCGCTGATGAGCAGCTGCGGCGGAAGTGGGGGTGTCCGTCCGGCGGTGTTCCCACGCTCAACCATCGGACGTCCCGGCATCCGCATCCGGACCAGTCGCCGGGGTTCCCTCTGGTGGAGCCACGCGGAGACCCGGGAAGGTCTCCAGTGCTGTGCCTGCCGACGCGCTGCGCTGGACCGACGCCGTCAGGGAGGCGATCGCCCATCCGCGCTCGGCCCGGCTCACGGTCGGGATCACTCCCGCGTACATGGCCGCATGCTCCTGCTCCATCACCCGGAGGGCGGCAACCGGGTCAGCGCGGAAGACCTGGCCCAGGGCGAAACCCGGCGGCGCCGGATCCGCGGGGGAGCAGAGTGCTGCAAGACGGTCTGCTGCAGTGTCCGCGGCCGCTGCGTGCAGGGCGGATTCCTCGAGGAGTCCGCCCTGCTCGGGCTGCAGCGCCGCCGCCACCTCGTACGCGTAGCCGGCCTGTTCCTCGGCGGTCAGGGCCGTGAGCAGGGCCCGGCGGTCGGCGTCGGATCCGAGCGGCGTCCCGACGCAGTCGCCGGTGTCCGCGGAAGCTTCGTCTCCGGCCCCCGCAGGCGCCGGAGACGACGCGTCGGCTGTCGCGGCGGGCACGGGGGGCGCCACGTCCGCGAAGAGCCCCGTGCCCGCGGACAGGTCGGCGGCCGGGAAGGAGCCTGCAGCCGGAAGGCCCGAGTCCTCGCCGAGGGCGTCTGCGAGGAGCACCGTGTGCCGCCACTGGTTTGCACCGGCCGCGGCGAGGACCCTGCTGGGGCCGGGCTCGGCGTCCACCGCGGAGAGCAGACTGAGCAGGGAGCTGGCCCGGAGTCGCTGCAGCACGTCCGCCGGCGTGGGTGCGGGCGCATCCGGGGTGATGTCGGGGGACGCTCCTTCCGCGGGTGCGGACGGATCGCCGATGGGCGAGGGCCCGTCGGTCCGAGCGTCGTCCACCGGGCTCTCGGCCGGGCGCGGGAGTGCCACGGCGTCGGCCTGCGCATCGAGGTCCGAGGCGAGGGAGAGCAGTTGCGGTCCGAGCGCTGTGGCGGCCGGGGCTGCCATCCGTAGGTCGGCGGCCAGCGTGCGGTAGCGTTCCTCGGCGTCCACCTGCGCCTGCGCAAAGGGGGAGTGGATCGGCGGTTCCGGATCGTGGGAGTCCGTATCGAGGCCGATACCCACGGCGAGCAGCAGTGCGACGAGTGTTCCGAGTACCCTCGCCGACCGGCGGACGGCATGTGGGTGAGCCGGGGCAGCGGGCTCCCCGCGCCCCTGTTCCCCGCCTGTCGGCCGCCGCGTTCGCACAGGAATCGATGATGCCATGGTGGACCCGCTTTTCCGCACCCATACATCCGGGACCACGGAATGTCGGTACTCTTGATGGACAACATCATCGAGGAGGAGGCAGCCATGGCGGTCCGGTCCGGGAACGACAATCACGCCTCGACCCGCAGGTCGGCGTCCGAAGCCGAATTGCAGGCCGAAGCGCAGCGGTTACGGATCAGGTTGCAGCCCGTGGTCCAGCAGCACAACCTGTTCCTCGAGGACGTGGACATCAAGATGGCGGGTTCCCACCGCACCATCAGCGTGGTGGTGGATCTGCCCGAGGACACCACCGGCAGCGTGGGTCTCGATGTGATCTCGGCCATCTCCACGGATCTCTCCGCCGCGATGGACGACGATCCCGAGGACGACGACCGCCCGTACAACCTGGAGATCTCCTCACCCGGCGTCTCCCGACCCCTCACCGAACCGCGGCACTGGCGCCGCAACGCAGGGCGCATGGTCGAGGTGAAGCCGGTCAGCGGCGACGTGATCCTCGGGCGCCTGCAGGACGTCACCGACACCGGGATCCGACTGATCCCGCAGTTGCCCGTCAAGAAGGGCATGAAACCCAAACAGGGTGACCCGCTCACCCTGGAGTTCGCGAAGATCCGCAAGGGGACCGTCCAGGTCGAATTCGCGCATCTCGAGGACGACCACCACGATCACAGCGATGGAAGCGATCCGGACCCCTCCGGCGCCGAGCACCACGCCTAAGAGAGGCACCCCATGGACATTGATATGAGCGCGTTGAGGCTCCTGGAGCGAGAACGCGAGATCCCGCTGGACAAACTGGTCCCCACGATCGAGCAGGCACTGCTGATCGCCTACCACCGCACGCCCGGGGCGCAGGAGACCGCACGCGCCGAGCTGGACCGCCGCAACGGTCACGTCACCATCTGGGCCACCGAGAAGGACGACGAGGGCGAGACCGTCGGCGAGTTCGACGACACCCCGACCGGCTTCGGGCGGATCGCGGCCAGCACGGCCCGCCAGATCATCCTGCAGCGCCTGCGGGACGCGGAGGACGAGAACATCCTCGGCGAGTTCCGCGGCAAGGAGGGTGAACTCGTGGCGGGCATGATCCAGCAGGGCAACAACCCGCACATGATCCAGGTCAACCTGGGGTCGGTGGAAGCCGTGCTGCCCCCGCCCGAACAGGTCCCCGGTGAGAAGTACCTGCACGGGACACGCCTGCGTGCCTTCGTGGTGGACGTGCACCGTGGCATGAAGGGCCCCTCGATCACGCTGTCCCGATCACACCCCGGACTCGTCCGGAAGCTCTTCGAACTGGAGGTCCCGGAGATCGCGGATTCCACGGTGGAGATCGTGGCCATGGCGCGCGAGGCGGGCCACCGCACCAAGATCGCCGTGCGGGCCAACGTGCCCGGCGTCAACGCGAAGGGGGCGTGCATCGGCGAGATGGGCACCCGGGTCCGTGCCGTCATGAACGAGCTGAACGACGAGAAGATCGACATCGTCGACTACAACGACGACCCCGCCGCCTTCATCGCGAGCTCGCTCTCGCCGTCGCGCGTCACCGCGGTCACGATCACGGACGAGGCCACGCGCTCAGCCCGCGTGGTGGTGCCGGACTACCAGCTCTCGCTGGCCATCGGCAAGGAGGGACAGAATGCGCGTCTCGCCGCGAAGCTCACCGGATGGCGGATCGACATCGTCTCCGACGCCGCAGCCCCGCCTGCCCAGGCCTGAGCCGAGGGTCGGCGGTCGGCAGCGGAAGGGGTAGAATGGAAGGGACTGCTGCGCCGTCGTGCCCGGAACATCCCGGGCGTCGTCCGGAGGATCCCCATCCAGTACGCACCTGCGTCGGATGCCGCCGGAAGGATCGCCAGTCACACGTGATGCGGGTTGTCGCTCGAGCGCTCGATGGACGGAACATGGCCGTCATCGACGAGCGACGCCGGCTCTCCGGACGGGGTGCTTGGCTGCACCCCGACCCGGCATGCATGGAAACAGCCGTCAAACGGAAAGCCTTCAACCGGGCCTTCCGCGGGCCGGTGGACACTGCACAACTGGCAGTGGATTTCCAGTCATACCTGGAACGACGGCAACGGCGTTCCGACAAACCATCGTCCTCCCTGAAAGAGGGTCAGAACCCTTATGGAAACCCGATGAGCATCCAGCGATGAGTGCACAACGATGATCAATTCGTTGTGCTCTGCATTGGATCTGCCAGGCGCCCTCGCGGCTGGGATCAGCAGTAGGAAATAGAGGTTCGTGCCTGACTCGGTGCGGACCGAGACAGGAGAAATGTGGCCAAGGTCCGCGTACACGAGCTCGCCAAAGAGCTCGGTATAACCTCGAAAGACGCAGTTGCGAAACTGCAGGAACTGGGCGAATTCGTCCGGTCCGCCTCATCGACCATCGAAGCGCCCGTCGTGAAGAAACTTCGCGGCGCCTTCCCTGACGCAGCCACCCCCAAGGCTGCTCCAGCACCCGCGCGGCCCGCCACCCCGGCGCCGTCCGCACCCACCCCGGCAGGCCCCAAGCCCGGTGCCCAGGCAGCTCCCGAGGCTCCGGCCCCTGCAGCGCCCGCCGCACCTGCTGCCCCCGCCGCACCCCAGGCGTCGCCGTTCTCGGACAGCGCCGCCCCGGCGGAGATTCCGGCTCCCGCAGCACAGGAGACCCCCGCCCCGGCACAGGAGGCCCCCGCACCGACGCAGAGCACCGGTGGCGAGGCCTCGAAGCCCGGCGCCCGCCCTGCACCGCGGCCCGCAACCCCGCCGGCCGCTCCCTCGGCCGGTAGCACGCGCCCCTCGGGTGCACGTCCCGGCGGCGCACCCCGTCCGGGCAACAATCCGTTCGCTCCCTCGCAGGGCATGGGTTCGCGCCGCGGCGAGACCGATCGCGGTGCCGATCGACCCTCGGAGCGCACATCGCGTCCGGGCAACAACCCGTTCGCTCCCTCGCAGGGCATGCCTCGGCCGGGTCGGCGTGACGAGGCCCAGCAGCGTCCTGCTGCCGGTGCCGGTGGTCCACGCCCCGCAGCCGGTGCCGGTGGACCGCGCCCCGCAGCCGGTGCGGGCGGCCCCCGTCCGGGTGCACCGCGTCCCGGTGCTCCCCGTCCGGGCGGTGCCCCGGGCTCGCGTCCCACTCCCGGGATGATGCCCAACCGTACCGAGCGTCCTGCGGCCCCCGGTCGCGGAGCGCCCGGTGCAGCAGGTGCCGGTCCCCGCCGCGGACCCGGCGGCGCACCCAACAGCCCCAGCGGAGCACCCGCGGGCGGAGGCTTCGGCAAGGGCGGTCGCGGACGCGGCGGCACCGCGGGTGCCTTCGGCAAGGGCGGCGCCGGTCGCGGCAAGCAGCGCAAGTCGAAGCGCGCGAAGCGGCAGGAACTCGAGCAGATGTCGGCTCCTTCGCTGGGTGGCGTGAGCGTACCCCGCGGAGACGGCAACACCGTGGTCACCATGCGCCGCGGCTCGTCCATCACGGACTTCGCCGACAAGATCGAGGCGAACCCCGCAGCACTCGTGACGGTGCTCTTCCACCTCGGCGAGATGGCCACGGCCACCCAGTCGCTGGACGAGGACACGTTCGAGGTGCTGGGCACCGAACTGGGGTACAAGATCCAGGTGGTCTCGCCCGAGGACGAGGAGCGCGAGCTCCTCAGCAGCTTCGACATCGACTTCGATGCCGAGCTGGAAGCCGAAGGCGACGACGACCTCGAGGCACGTCCTCCTGTCGTCACCGTCATGGGTCACGTCGACCACGGTAAGACGCGCCTCCTGGATGCCGTCCGGAACACCAAGGTCGTCGAGGGCGAGCACGGTGGTATCACCCAGCACATCGGTGCCTACCAGATCCAGCACGTCCACGAGGACACCACGCGTGCCATCACCTTCATCGACACCCCCGGACACGAGGCCTTCACGGCCATGCGTGCCCGAGGTGCGAGCGTCACCGACATCGCCGTCCTGGTTGTCGCAGCGGACGACGGCGTCATGCCCCAGACCGTTGAGGCGCTCAACCACGCACAGGCGGCGAATGTGCCGATCGTGGTTGCCGTGAACAAGATGGACAAGGAAGGCGCCAACCCCGACAAGGTCAAGGGACAGCTGACCGAGTACGGCCTCGTCCCCGAGGAGTACGGTGGCGACACCATGTTCGTCCACGTCTCCGCACTCAAGGGCGACGGCATCGACGAGCTGCTTGAAGCGGTCCTGCTGACCGCCGATGCCGCCCTCGACATGCGGGCCAACCCGAACAAGGACGCCCGCGGTATCGCGATCGAGGCGAACCTCGACAAGGGCCGCGGCGCTGTTGCGACAGTGCTGGTCCAGTCGGGAACGCTGCACGTCGGAGACACCATCGTCGCCGGAACGGCCCACGGTCGCGTCCGTGCCATGTTCGACGAGAATGGCGACGTCGTCACGACGGCCGGTCCGTCACGTCCGGTCCAGGTGCTGGGGCTCTCGAATGTCCCGAGGGCAGGCGACACGTTCTTCGTCACCGACGACGAGCGCACAGCCCGCCAGATCGCCGAGAAGCGCGAGACCGCGGACCGCAACGCCGCCCTGGCGAAGCGCCGCAAGCGCATCAGCCTCGAGGACTTCGACCAGGCTGTGGCCGAGGGCAAGGTTGACACCCTCAACCTCATCCTCAAGGGCGATGTTTCGGGTGCCGTTGAAGCCCTTGAGGATTCACTCCTCAAGATCGATGTCGGCGAAGGCGTCCAGCTGCGGGTCATCCACCGTGGCGTCGGTGCCATCACCCAGAACGACGTCAACCTGGCGACAGTGGACAACGCCATCATCATCGGCTTCAACGTCAAGCCCGCCGAGCGCGTGGCCGACCTGGCCGAGCGTGAAGGCGTGGACATGCGCTTCTACTCCGTCATCTACGCAGCGATCGATGACATTGAGCTTGCACTCAAGGGCATGCTCAAGCCGGAGTACGAAGAGGTCCAGCTCGGCACCGCCGAGGTCCGCGAAGTGTTCCGCTCCTCGAAGTTCGGAAACATCGCCGGTTCGATCGTCCGGTCCGGGATCATCCGCCGCAACACCAAGGCCCGCGTCCGCCGCGACGGCAAGGTGATCGGCGAGGGTCTCACCGTCGAATCGCTGAAGCGGTTCAAGGACGACGCCACCGAGGTCCGCACGGACTTCGAGTGCGGTATCGGCCTCGGCTCGTTCAACGATGTCAAGGAAGGCGACACCATCGAGACCTTCGAGATGCGGGAGAAGCCCCGCGTCTAGCAGGTAGGTCAGCACAGGCGCCCTGGTTGTCCCGGGCGCCTGTGCTGTCATACAGCCGGAGTCCGCACGCCGGGCTCCACATCCACATCCGCTTTCGTAGGAGTATCAGCAATGGCAGATCCGGCCCGCGCCGCGCGGCTCGCGCAGCGCATCAAAGTCA
>JASLBS010000012.1 GCA_030146405.1 Arthrobacter sp. | reverse complement strand
CCGGACGAGCTCTCCGAGTTCGCTCCGCGGATCATCTCGGTCAAGATCCCCGTGGACAAGATCGGCGAGGTCATCGGCCCCAAGGGCAAGATGATCAACCAGATCCAGGAGGACACCGGCGCCGACATCTCGATCGAGGACGACGGCACGGTACTGATCGGTGCGACGAACGGTGAGTCGGCCGAGGCCGCACGCGCCGCGGTCAACGCGATCGCCAACCCGCAGGTCCCCGAGATCGGCGAGCGCTACCTGGGAACGGTCGTCAAGACCACGACCTTCGGTGCCTTCGTCTCGCTGACCCCGGGCAAGGACGGCCTGCTGCACATCTCCGAGCTGCGCAAGCTCGCCGGTGGCAAGCGTGTCGACGACGTCGACCAGGTGGTGTCCGTGGGTCAGAAGGTCCAGGTGGAGATCACGAAGATCGACGACCGCGGAAAGCTGTCGCTCTCGCCGGTCGTGGCCGACGAGATCACCGACGCCCCCGAGGACGCCGGCATCGAACTGCCGGAGGCCACCGAGGGCGACGACTGACCGTCCCGGCCTGCAAGCACTGAACGGCTCCGGCGCGTACCGATCGACTCGGTGGGCGTCGGGGCCGTTCGCCTTTCCCGAACCATCAGAAAGACCAGGATGCCCTTGTCCTCCGTAGTGTCCCTGCCCCTGCTGCCCACGTCGCGTCCCGGCGGCGAGGGTCCCGATCCCACCTTCGTGGCCGGGGACCCCGGCGGTAACGTCGTGCGGCGCAGCGTGCTGCCCGGGGGTGTCCGAGTACTCACCGAGGCCATGCCGGGCCAGCGCTCGGCGACCATCGGCTTCTGGGTGGGTGTCGGCTCCCGTGACGAGGCGGAGGGCCAGCACGGCTCCACCCACTTCCTCGAGCACCTGCTCTTCAAGGGCACCAAGCGCCGCAGCGCCATGGAGATCGCGTCCGCCTTCGACGAGGTGGGCGGGGAGTCCAACGCCGCGACGGCGAAGGAGAACACCTGCTACTACGCGCGTGTGCTCGACTCCGACCTGCCGATGGCGATCGACGTGATCGCGGACATGGTGACCTCCGCGGTGCTCGACCCGGAGGAACTCGAGCAGGAGCGGCACGTGATCCTCGAGGAGATCGCGATGGACGGCGACGATCCCGCCGATGTGGCCCATGAGAAGTTCGTGGAGGTGGTGCTCGGGGACCATCCGCTCGGACGGCCCATCGGTGGTACGCCCGAAGCCATCACGGCGGTGCCGCGCGAGTCCGTCCTCGCCCACTACCGGCGCTACTACACGCCGGCCGAGCTCGTGGTCACCGCCGCCGGGGGACTGGACCACGAGGAGGTCTGCAGGCTCGTCCAGGAGGCGCTGGCGACGGCGGGCTGGGATCTCGAGGTGGGCGCCCTCCCGGCTCCGCGACGCTCGGCCACCGAAATGCCGACATCGGGTGGTGCGGGTGTTCATGTGATCCGCCGGGCGGTGGAACAGGCCAATATCCTCATCGGGTGCCCGGCGCTCACGGCGATGGACGAGCGCCGCTTCGCCATGAGCGTGCTCAACGCGGTGCTGGGTGGCGGCATGTCCTCCCGGCTCTTCCAGGAGATCCGCGAGAAGCGGGGCCTCGTGTACTCCACGTACTCCTTCTCGGCGGGCTACGCGGATACCGGGTACTTCGGGATGTACGCCGGGTGCTCCCCGGCCAGGACCGGTGAGGTCATCGATCTGCTGGGTGCCGAGCTGGACCGCCTGGCCGCGGACGGCGTCGACGCGGAGGAGCTGCGGCGGGCCGTGGGGCAGTTGTCCGGAGGACTCGTGATGGCCCTGGAGGACAGCAGCTCACGGATGTCGCGGCTGGGCCGCTCCGAACTGGTGTCCGGGGAGTTCGTCGACATGGACGCCTCACTCGACCGGATCCGCGCCGTCACCGCCGCCGACGTCCAGTCGCTGGCGCAGGAACTCGCTGCCGCCCCGCGGACCACCGTGGTGGTGGGACCGTTCGACGCGGAGGCGGACTTCCGGAGCTGACACTGTGAGGAGGGCCCGCCCGCCACGGTGCCGCGTTCGAGGCGCCCGGGTGCCAGCGGGAGCGGGCGGTGCCGGCGCGCGCGTCGTACGGCGCTGCGGGACTCACCCGGACGGCAGGACCGGGACCTCGAGGGGTGGTGCGGGCTCACCCGCCGGCGAACGGCGGCAGGACGTCCAGTACGTCGTCCTCCTGCAGCACGGTGGTCTCGTCCCGGAGGGCCACCTCGTTGAGGAGGAAGCTGCTGCGGTTCAGGACCTTCGGTAGCGACGGCGCACCCGGGATGCCGGGACGCCCCGTCAGCTCGGCGAGGACGTCGGCGAGGGTCCGACCGGCGGCGAGTCTCTCCTCGGCAGCGCCCGAGGCGGCCTTGGCCGCCCCGAAGTACCTCACCAGCACGTCAGCCACCGATGGCGCTCATCGACCGGTCGGGCTGGACGAAGTCCGCTGCCCCGAGACCCGTGTGGTCCATCCCGTGCGCCCTGGGCTTCAGCCACATGGCGTCGCGCCACTTCTGGGCGACGTCGTCGTCCCCGGCCTCGGAGCGCAGCAGATCCCGTAGATCGGTCTCCTCGCGGGAGAAGAGGCAGCTCATGATCTTGCCCTCCGCGGTCACGCGGGTGCGGCGGCAGTCGGCGCAGAAAGGCTCCGTCACCGAGGCGATGATGCCGATGGTCCCGAGGACCACCTCGGGGGAGTCCGGTGCCCGCACCTCCCAGCGCTCCGCCGGCGCGCCGTCGCGGTTCCTCGGATCCGGCGTGAGGATGAAGCGCGTCTCCACGAGCTCGCGCATCTCGGCGGCGGTGATCATGCCCTCCTTGGTCCACCCGTGATCCGCGTCGAGTGGCATCTGCTCGATGAACCGCAGCTCGAAGCCCCGGGCGACGGCCCACTCGACGAGGTCGGGAGCCTCGTGGTCATTGATGCCGCGCATCAGGACGGCGTTGATCTTGACCAGGCCGAGCCCGGCCTCGGCCGCGGCCTCGATCCCCTTCAGCACGCGATCCAGGAAAGGGCGACGCGTCAGCTGCGCGAAGGTGCCGGGGTGGAGCGAGTCCATGGACACGTTGATGCGCGTCAGGCCGGCCTCCTTGAGGGCGGCGGCCCGGCGATCGAGGCCCAGTGCGTTGGTGGTCATGGAGATGGGCAGCTCGGGATGGTTCGTGCGGATGTCCCGGATGATCTCGATCAGGTCCGCCCGCACCAGAGGCTCTCCGCCCGTCAGGCGCAGCTCGCGGATCCCGAGCTCGTCCACACCGATCCGGACCAGCCGGACGATCTCGTCGCGGGAGAGCACCTGGTCCTTCTGCAACCAGTTCAGCCCCTCCGCCGGCATGCAGTAGGTGCAGCGGAGATTGCATTTGTCGGTGAGCGACAACCGCATGTCCGTGGCCTGTCTGCCATGGGTGTCCAGAAGACCCTGGGCCGTAGCTTCGCGGGTGGTACCCGGCATTCCCAAGTGGATTCCCATGGCAACCAGCCTACGCCCTGAGGGGCTACCGTCCGCAGCCGGTGACGCGCACCAGAAGGGCCTTCCGTGCCGCGGCGGGGGCGTGTACGGCGGGTGCGGCGAGTGATCCCCGGGTCCGACGCGGCGGGGCAGCCGCGCCCGACCGTGCGGAGGGACCGCGCACGGTAACGTTTCCGGTGACCCGGACCACCACTCCTGTCGGTTCGTCGACCGGCACCGGCGCCGACGGATGCGCGAAAGGCAGTCATGAGAAGAAGTGTCGCCGAACACCAGGCCGCCGTGGCGGGACTCCTCCGGTGGAGCAGCGGGTACGACGCCGGCCGGTCCGTCGTCCTTCCCCTCGCCGAGGCTCTCGGCCGCACCCTGTCCGAGGACGTACCGGCACCGGTGAGCCTGCCGCCCTTCGACAACTCGCAGATGGACGGCTACGCCGTGCACGCGGACGATCTCCGGTCATCCGGCGCCCTGGTGGTGGCCGAGGCCATCCCGGCCGGATCGGTACCTCCGCCGCTCATCGCCGGCACCGCCGCCCCGATCATGACGGGCGCGATGCTTCCGGAAGGGGCTGCCGCCGTGGTGCCGATCGAGCAGGCGAGGCCCGCCCAGTTCTACTCGACCGTGCAGAGGGCGGGCGGCGATCCGCTGATGGTGGAACTCCCGGACGGGATCGAGGACGGCCGGTTCGTGCGCAGGGCCGGCAGTGACATTCCTGCCGGTGAGGTGGCTCTCCGTGCCGGGACCCAGCTCGGCTCGGCCCAGCTGGGACTTCTCGCGGCATGTGGCGTGGGCGAGGTGCGCGTCCGCGAGCGCTTCCGTGTGCTGCTCCTCTCCACGGGCGACGAGGTGGCCGAGCCGGGGTCCGAGCTCGCACCCGGTGCCATCTACGACGCCAACAGCACCCTGCTTGAGGCCGCACTGCAGGAAGCCGGTGCGGACGTCACGCGTCACCGGCTGCTGGGTGACGATCCGGTGATCCTCCGGAACGCGCTCGGCGCGATCACGGCGGGCAGCACGCACCTGGTGCTGAGCACCGGGGGGATCAGCCAGGGTGCCTACGAAGTGGTCAAGCAGGCCCTCGCGGACAGCAGCGTCGAGTTCTCCTCCGTGGCCATGCAGCCCGGGGGACCCCAGGCCCACGGCACGCTGTCCGGCGTGCCCTTCCTCGGATTCCCGGGGAACCCGGTGAGCGCGATCGTCTCCTTCGAGATGTTCCTCCGCCCGGCACTGCACCGGCTGACGGGTGCTCCGGCGCTCCGGCTCGAGCTGGACGCGGAGCTCGTGGAGGACGTCCGGAGCCCCGAGGGCAAGCACCAGGTGCGCCGTGGGCTCTACCGCGACGGGAGGGTGACGCTGGTGGGCGGCCCGGACTCGCACCTGCTGCACGCCCTGGCGACGTCCAACTGCCTGGTGCATCTGCCGGAGGGTGTAACGTCCTGCAGCGCGGGCAGCCGGGTGCGGCTCACGCTGATCGGTCCGGTGCCCGCCGATCCGTTCGCCGTGGAGGACGTGCTCGTTCTCGAAGAGGTCGGGACTGATTGAATGGGATTCCCAGAAAGGATGCCACTGTGAGCACTCAACCACCCTCAGCGGAGGGTCTGACCCATGTCCGGGCCGACGGCACGGCCCACATGGTCGACGTCTCCGAGAAGCGACCCACCACGCGCCAGGCCGTTGCGGAGGCGACCCTGGAGACCACCCCCGAGGTGGTGGCACTGGTCACGGAGGGGAACCTCCCGAAGGGCGACGCCCTCGCCGTGGCCCGCGTGGCCGGCATCATGGCCGCGAAGCAGACCTCCACCCTGATCCCGCTGTGCCACCCGCTGCCGCTCTCCAAGGTCACCGTGGACTTCGAGCCGGACGGCGGCCGCGTCCGGATCAGGACCCTCGTGAAGACCACCGCACTCACCGGTGTGGAGATGGAGGCCCTGACGGCGGCTTCCGTGGCGGCACTGACCCTGTACGACATGATCAAGGCCGTGGACAAGCACGCGGTCATCACGGGCACGCGCGTGGTGTCGAAGTCCGGCGGCAAGAGTGGAGACTGGACGCTATGACATCCCTTCGCACCGCAGCCGTGGTCATCGCATCCACGCGCGCCGCCGCCGGCACCTATCAGGACGAGTGTGGCCCCGCCATCGCGGAGTGGCTCTACGCCCACGGGTTCGCCGTGGCGGACGCCGTGGTGGTGCCCGACGGCGAGGCAGTCGGAGCGGCCATCGGTGCCGCGCTCGAATCCCGGCCGTCCGTGCTCATCACGAGTGGGGGCACCGGATTGAGCCCCGACGACGCGACCCCCGAGCAGACCGCTCCCTACCTGACCCGCAGCCTCCCGGGCATCATGGAGGCCATCCGCAGGGCCTCCATGGACAAGGTGCCCACGGCCGCCCTCAGCCGTGGCCTCGCCGGCACAGCGGGATCCACCTTCGTACTCAACCTGCCCGGATCCCCGGGCGGCGTCCGGGACGGGCTGCAGGTACTCGCACCCCTCATG
This sequence comes from Arthrobacter sp., assembly GCA_030146405.1. Taxonomy (GTDB): domain Bacteria; phylum Actinomycetota; class Actinomycetes; order Actinomycetales; family Micrococcaceae; genus Arthrobacter_D. The sequence goes on along the minus strand of JASLBS010000012.1, from coordinate 37,568 downwards.
AACCACATCTGCTCCCAGCTGGAGGGCTCCCATGACCACAGGTGAAGTAGTGCACGCAGCCGTTGCGGACACCCCCATCACACCCGAGGAGGCGCACGCCGGTGTCGACTCCCCGCACTGCGGTGCGATCGTGGGCTTCAGCGGTGTGGTGCGTGACCACGACGGCGGCAAGGGCGTGACCTCGCTCAGCTACTCGGGCCACCCGAGCGCGGAGCGGATCATGCGCGAGGTGGCCGAGGAGATCGCGGGACGGCACGACGGCGTCCGCATCTGGGTGGCGCACCGCGTGGGACCCCTCGCCATCGGCGACCAGGCGCTCGTCGCGGCGGTGGGTGCCGCGCACCGCGGCGAGGCGTTCCGCGCCTGCTCCGACCTCGTCGACCTCGTCAAGGAGCGCGTCCCCATCTGGAAGGAACAGTTCTTCACGGACGGAACCGTCGAGTGGGTCGGCGCCGGAGCGTAACAGTAGGCTGGGCGGCATGACTGAACTACTGCCCGTCGCAGTGCTGGGCGCACGCGGACGCATGGGTGCCGAGGCCGTGCGGGCCGTCGAAGCCGCCGCGGATCTCGAGCTCGTCGCCGCCCTCGGCAGTTCCGACCCGCTGGAGAGCCTGGTGTCCGCCGGGGCCCGCGTGGTGGTGGACCTCACCGTTCCGGGGGTCACAGCGGACAACGTGGCGTTCGCCGTCGAGCACGGCATGCACGCCGTGGTGGGAACCACCGGGTGGAGCGCCGAGCGCCTGGAGATGCTCGGGGAACAGCTGCGGGCGAGTCCGGGCACCGGCGTGCTGATCGCACCCAACTTCGCGCTGGGCTCCGTCCTGGCCACCGCGTTCGCGGCGGCCGCGGCACGCTACTTCGAGTCGGTGGAGATCGTGGAACTGCATCACCCCGACAAGGTGGACGCCCCCTCCGGGACCGCCGTCCGAACGGCACAGCTCATCGCCGCGGCACGCGCGGCCGCAGGCCTCCGTGCAGCCCCGGATGCGACCCAGGAACAGCTCGAGGGGGCGAGGGGCGCCGACGTGGATGGCGTCCCGGTGCACTCGGTGCGTCTGCGCGGACTCACGGCGCACCAGGAGGTCTTGTTCGGCAGCGTGGGGGAGCAGCTCACCATCCGGCACGATTCGTTCCACCGCGAGTCCTTCATGCCGGGGGTCCTCCTCGGCATCCGGTCCGTGGCCGAGCATCCGGGGCTCACCGTGGGCCTCGACGGCTACCTGGATCTGCAGCTCGGCGGGTCGGGACGGTGAGATCGGTGGTGGAGTTCTACCGGCGGTACCAGGCCAGGGTGGGGGTCACCCTCGTCACCGCACTCCTCGTCTTCTGGCTCGTGGTGGCCTTCCAGCGCAGTTTCCTCCTGCTCGGGGACCCCGAGCCCATCGCGAAGGCGATCGGCGCCGCGTACCTGCTGCTGCCGTGCATCGGAGCCTGGGCCCTGATCCGTGAACTCCTCTTCGGCGCCCGGACCCAGCAGATGGCGCGCCGGTTGGAGTCGGAGGGTGGCCTGCCGGTCGACGACCTCCCGAGGACCCCTGCCGGGAGGATCGTCCGCTCCGCCGCCGATGCCGCGTTCCCCGCCTACCAGGCCGAGGTGGAGGCCGATCCGGAGAACTGGCGCAGCTGGTTCCGGCTCTCCTGCGCGTACGACGCCGCGGGTGACCGCAAGCGTGCCCGCCGTGCCATGAGGGACGCCGGGAAGCTCTATGCGCAGGGCAGCGGTACCGTTCCTCCCGCATCCTGACCCGCGACCCGCGACGTCGAACCGGGAGTGGAAGACCCGGGCGGCTGCCGACCGGCGAACCCGAGGCGGCGGCAGCACGCCGCCGCGGCCATCAGCGGTGCGCGTCCACGCGGCCCTGGCGCGCGGTGTTCGCCGCGCCCGAGGTGAGCAGCTCCAGCGGACCCCGCGAGCGGAGCCACCAGAAGAGGACGCCGATCGCCACGGCTGCTGCGACCTGCAGCCAGAGCAGGAGCACCGGATCCGGGAGCGGCACCAGCTGATCCGCCCAGCTCATGACGCACACGTGCAGGGCATAGAGGCTGAGCGTCATGGCCCCGGGTGCGGACAGGGGCAGGAGTGCCAGTGGGAACCGGCGCGTCAGCAGCAGGCACACCGCCGTCACCGCCGCCGCCGAGCCGGCCACGTGGATCAGGTCCAGGCTCGTGCCCGAGTGCGGGGCGGTGACGGCGAGCCACCACCACGAGCCCGACTGGTCGATCCCGGCCACCCCCACGTCGAGCATGGCCTCGAGGGGGTACAGGCGCGCTTCCGGCGTCTCCAGGAGCGCAGCGAGGCCGCCACCGGGACCGAGGAGCTGGGCGCTCACCAGCAGGGCCCCCGCCGCCGCCAGCACGCCGCCGCAGAGCAGCGCCAGCTGGACCCCGAGGCGGGACAGGTCCAGGCGGCCGATCACCATGCCCACCAGGATGTAGCCGACCCACTGCAGCACCGGGTAGTACCCCGTGACGAGGATGTCCGCGGCGAGCGTCTGCGGCACCAGGAAGTGCTCGAACACCGGATTCTCCCCGAGCGAGGGCTGCTCGAGGTTCTCCACCACGACGGGACGCACCAGGTAGGCGACCACGGGGGACACCAGGACCCAGCCGGCGGCCCAGACCGCGAGCGCCCGGAGGCGGAGACCCGTGAAGGGCAACGCCACGAGGAACAGGACGGCGTAGTGCACGAGGATGATCGCGATGTTGGTCTCCACCCCGCCGAGTACGAATCCGATCAGGGCGATGACCAGGGCGCGGACGGCGATGCCCGTGCGGTCGGCCGACAGCGTGCGGTCCCGGTGCGGGGAGCGCCCTCCCGTGAGGAGGGCCAGGCCGATGCCCGCGACCACGGCGAAGAGCCCGGACGCCTGGCCCGAGAACAGCAGCGCCGCCCAGGTGGCTTCCGCGGTACCCGGCCGGTAGAGGGGGAGGATGTGCGTGCTCATCATCCCGAAGAGCGCCACGCCCCGGGCTGCATCGATCCCGGTCAACCGCCGCGAGGCGTACTTCGTCTGCATGCGATCATGGTCGCACAGCTGCCCCTGGCCCTCCTGAACGACCCGGCGTCCACACCGAGGGTTCCTCCCTCGCCCTCCCGTGACCGGGTAACGTTTCCTGCATGGTTGAAACCCCTTCACGCTCCCTTCCGTTCGGCACCCTCGTGGCCGCGATGGTCACACCGTTCACGGCCGACGGCGCCGTCGACCTCGACGCCACCGCTGCCCTCGCCACCAAGCTCGTCGACGACGGGTGCGACGGCCTCGTGGTCTCCGGTACCACCGGGGAGACCTCGACGCTCGAGGACTCCGAGAAGGAGGACCTGTACCGCGTCGTCGTCGAGACCGTGGGGAGCCGGGCGCGCGTGATCGCGGGAACGGGGACGAACCACACGTCGCACTCCGTGGAGATGGCCCGGCGTGCCGAGCGCGCGGGCGCCCACGGGCAGCTCGTCGTGACGCCGTATTACAACAAGCCGACGCAGGCGGGGGTGCTCGCGCACTTCCACGCCGTCGCGGAGGCGACCGAGCTGCCCATCATGGTGTACGACATCCCCGGGAGGTCGGCCATCCCGATCACCACCGAGACCATGCTCCGTCTCGCCGAGCACCCGCGCATCACCGCACTGAAGGATGCGAAGGCAGACTTCGCGGCCGTGACGAGGGTTCTCGCGGCCACCGACCTCGACGTCTACTCCGGGGACGACGGCCTCACCCTGCCCTGGATGTCCGCGGGCGCGGTCGGCGTGGTCAGCGTCAGCGTCCACGTGGCCACGAAGGCGTTCCGCAGCATGGTCGACGCTGCGGCGGCAGGGGACTTCGCCGAGGCACGGCGCATCCACTTCGCTCTCGATCCGGTGGTCCGTGCCCTGATGACGCACCTCCCGGGAGTGGTCACGGCCAAGCGCGTGCTCCAGCTGCAGGGCGTCCTGCCCAACTCCGTGGTGCGCCTGCCGCTCGTGGAGCCCGACGAGCACGAGCTGGAGCCGGTCCTCGCGGACCTCGCCCAGGCGGGCGGCGTACTCCCGGCCCTCGACGGCGGCAGGAGCGCCCAGGCATGAGCGACGCCGCCGGCGTCGGACCTGCGCCGAGGGCGCTCCCGCCGGCACTCGAGCCAGGCACCCTGCGGGTGGTCCCGCTGGGTGGGCTCGGGGAGATCGGCCGCAACATGGCCGTCTTCGAGATCGACGGCAAGCTCCTGATCGTGGACTGCGGCGTCCTGTTCCCCGAGGAGACCCAGCCCGGCGTCGATCTCATCCTGCCGGATTTCTCCTACATCGAGGACCGGCTCGACGACGTCGTCGGGCTCGTCCTCACGCACGGTCACGAGGACCACATCGGCGCGGTGCCGTACCTGCTGCGCCTGAAGGCGGACATCCCGCTGATCGGCTCCCAGTTCACGCTGGCGCTGATCGAGGCGAAACTGCAGGAACACCGGATCCGGCCCTACACACTGTGCGTCTCCGAGGGGCAGATCGAGCAGCTGGGCCCCTTCGAGTGCGAGTTCGTGGCGGTCAACCACTCGATCCCCGACGCCCTCGCGGTGTTCATCCGCACGGCCGCCGGCAACGTGCTGCACACCGGCGACTTCAAGATGGACCAGTTGCCCCTGGACGGGCGCATCACCGACCTCCGCGCCTTCGCGCGTCTGGGCGAGGAGGGTGTTGACCTGTTCATGGTCGACTCCACGAACGCCGATGTGCCCGGCTTCACCACGGCGGAGCGTGACATCGGCCCCGTGCTCGAGAACCTCTTCGGCCAGGTCCGCAAGCGCATCATCGTGGCGTCCTTCTCCTCCCATGTCCACCGCGTGCAGCAGGTGCTCGACGCCGCCCACGCGCACGGCCGCTTCGTCTGCTTCGCCGGGCGATCCATGATGCGCAACATGTCGATCGCCGCGAAGCTCGGGTACCTGTCGGTACCGGACGGCATCCTCGTGGACATCAAGAACGTGGACGATCTCCCCGACGACCGTGTGGTCCTCATGTCCACCGGCTCGCAGGGTGAGCCGATGGCGGCGCTCTCCCGCATGGCCAACGGCGACCACCGCATCACCGTGGGCAAGGGTGACACCGTGATCCTCGCGTCCTCGCTCATCCCCGGCAACGAGAACGCCGTCTTCCGGGTGATCAACGGACTGATGAAGCTCGGCGCGGACGTGATCCACAAGGGCAACGCGAAGGTGCACGTCTCCGGACACGCCTCTGCGGGCGAGCTCCTGTACTGCTACAACATCCTGAGACCCCGGAACGTGATGCCCGTGCACGGCGAGACCCGGCACCTGATCGCCAACGGCAGGCTCGCACAGCAGACCGGTGTGCCGGCCTCCAGGGTGCTGCTCACGGATGACGGCTCCGTGGTGGACCTCGTGGCGGGCCGGGCGCGCGTGGTCGGTGCCGTGGAGTGCGGCTTCGTGTACGTCGACGGTTCGAGCGTGGGCGAGATCACCGACGCGGACCTGAAGGACCGCAGGATCCTCGGCGAGGAGGGCTTCATCTCGATCATCACGGTGGTGAACCGGACCACGGGCAGGATCGTCTACGGCCCGGACATCAGTGCCCGTGGCTTCGCCGAGGACGACTCCGTGTTCGACGAGATCAAACCCCGGATCAGCGAGGCGCTGGAGGAGGCGGTCATGAACAACCGCGACCACACCACGCACCAGCTGCAACAGGTGGTCCGCCGCGTCATCGGCACCTGGGTGAACCGGCGGCACCGCCGTCGGCCCATGATCGTCCCCGTGGTCCTCGAAGCCTGAGGGACGCACGAACGCAGCGTCGGCCGGTCGGTGGTCGCCGGGCCCCGTTCCCGGCGTCCTGGACGGTGCCCTGCCCTGCCCTGCCCGTCGGAGGCGGAGGGGGCGGGGAAATACGGCAGGGGAGGGGTGCCGTCGGGTACCGTGAGGACCATGGCCACTCGAACGTCCCCTGCCCCGCGGGGCCAGCAGAAGACCCGCAGCAAGGGATCATCGGCAGCTGCAGCACCGAGCCGTACGAAGGCTCCCACGAAGAGCGCCGGCCGCGCCCCGGCCAGGACACGCGAGGTCCCGGTTCCGCCGGAGCCCACCCCCGACGACCGGCCCGCCCTGCCGTTGCGCGCCGTCCGCGGTCTCTGGATGGCCATGGCCCGTCTGGTCGGTTCCGGCGTCCGCACCTTCGGGCAGGACGTGAATCCCGAGCGGGACGAGCGCCGGGACGGTTCCGGTTTCTTCCTCCTGCTGGTGGCCCTCGCCGTCGCCGCCGTCGAATGGTGGGCCCTCACGGGTGTCCTCGCCGACGTCGTCCACGCCGCAGCGGGAGGCACCTTCGGCTGGATGGCGCTGCTCCTGCCGTTTCTGCTCGTCATCGGGGCGGTTCGTCTCTTCCGCTACCCGGAACGCCACCGCGCCAACAACCGCATCGCCATCGGCCAGCTGGTCATCCTCTTCGCCGGGTCCGGTATCGCACACCTCGTGGGCGGCCGGCCCGGACTGACGGACGGACTGGATGCGCTCTGGGCAGCCGGCGGCGTGGTGGGTTTCCTCCTGGCCGGGCCACTCAGTAGCGTCCTGTCCCCGTGGCCGGTGGGGTTCCTCCTCGGCCTCCTGGTCTTCCTCGGTGTCCTGATCGTCACGGCCACCCCCTTCCGTTCGATCCCCTCCCGCCTGCGGGCCATGTACGAGCACCTCATGGGCCAGGACCCCCAGGACACCGACCAGCGCCGCGGGAACGACCACGACCAGAGCTACCTGGACGAACCCCACGGGGCCACCGCGGCGAAGCCCGCGCCGAAGCGCCGCAAGCGCCTGTTCGGGAAGGACCGCGGGGACGCGGCACCGTTCGACACCGAGCGGGCTGCGTCCGAGGACGGCTACGTGGGCGACGAAGCCTTCGAACGCGCGGTGATCGAGGACGAGGAGCGCCGCGTCCGCGAGGCAGCGGCCGTCCCGCCGGGTGTCCGACGTCGCACCCAGCAGGAGATCGCCACCGAGGAGCTCAAGCGTTCCCAGGGCATTGGGGCCGAGCCGCAGGAGCCCGCCGAGCGTGCACCCGAGGGCGCCACCGAGGCGATCGACGTCGTCCCCGCGGCGAAGGCGCTGATCGTGCCCTCCACGCCCGTGCAGCCGCAGGCACCGCCCACACCGATCCCGCGGCGGACCGAGCAGCTGCAGTTGGCCGGCGACATCGCCTACACCCTGCCCCCCTCGGACTACCTGCCCGCCGGCACCCCGCCCAAGGAACGCTCCGAGGCCAACGACTCCGTCGTCGCCGCCCTGACGCACACCCTCGATCAGTTCCATGTGGACGCGAAGGTCACCGGCTTCTCGCGGGGACCCACGGTCACGCGCTACGAGATCGAGCTGGCACCCGGCACCAAGGTGGAGCGGGTCACGGCGCTGTCCAAGAACATCTCCTATGCCGTGGCGAGCTCGGACGTACGAATCCTCTCGCCCATCCCCGGGAAGTCCGCGATCGGCATCGAGATCCCCAACACGGACCGCGAGACCGTCTCGCTCGGCGACGTGCTGCGCTCCGGGAATGCACGGAAGACCGACCACCCGATGGTCATGGGGGTCGGCAAGGACGTGGAGGGTGGCTTCGTGGTGGCCAACCTCGCCAAGATGCCGCACCTGCTCGTGGCGGGTGCCACCGGCGCCGGCAAGTCCTCCTTCGTCAACTCGATGATCACGTCGATCCTCATGCGCTCCACACCCGACGAGGTGCGCATGGTCATGGTGGACCCCAAGCGCGTGGAACTGACCGCCTACGAGGGCGTCCCGCACCTCATCACGCCCATCATCACCAGCCCCAAGAAGGCCGCCGAGGCCCTCCAGTGGGTGGTGCGTGAGATGGACACCCGGTACGACGACCTCGCCAACTACGGTTTCAAGCACATCGACGACTTCAACAAGGCGGTGCGGAACGGCAAGGTGATCCCGCCCGAGGGTTCCAAGCGCGTGGTGCGCCCGTACCCTTACCTCCTGGTGATCGTCGACGAGCTCGCGGACCTGATGATGGTGGCACCCCGCGACGTCGAGGACTCGATCGTCCGGATCACCCAGCTGGCCCGCGCCGCGGGCATCCACCTCGTGCTCGCCACCCAGCGTCCGTCCGTGGACGTCGTCACCGGCCTGATCAAGGCGAACGTGCCCTCCCGGATGGCGTTCGCGACCTCCTCCGTCACGGACTCCCGTGTGGTGCTCGACCAGCCGGGCGCGGAGAAGCTGATCGGCCAGGGCGACGCCCTGTTCCTGCCGATGGGCGCCTCCAAGCCCATGCGCGTCCAGGGCGCCTGGGTCACCGAATCGGAGATCCACCGCGTGGTGGAACACGTCAAGACGCAGCTGACGGCCGTGTACCGCGAGGACGTGGCCGTCGACGCTCCGAAGAAGCAGATCGAGGACGACATCGGGGACGACCTCGACGTGCTGCTGCAGGCCACGGAACTCGTGGTCACCACGCAGTTCGGGTCCACCTCGATGCTCCAGCGCAAGCTCCGCGTCGGTTTCGCGAAAGCGGGCCGGCTCATGGATCTCCTGGAGTCGCGCGGCGTGGTCGGTCCGTCCGAGGGCTCGAAGGCACGCGACGTCCTGGTGAAACCCGACGACCTCGCCCCCGTGCTTGCCGCGATGCGCGGCGACGACCCCCCGGCCGCGGCACCCCGGGCGCAGGGGCCGGTGGACCTCGTGGCCGAGGACCTCGAATCCAGGGCCCAGGCCGTGGACCACTCCGACGGCGCGGACGGCTCCGAGGACGACGACGGCGACGCCTGGAACCTCACCGGCAGGTAGCCTGACACCGTGAGTACCTCCCCGAGCCCGGCCGTGCCGGTACTGAACATCGCGAACGTCCTGACGGTCGTCCGCATCCTGCTCGTCCCGTTCTTCGTCTGGTTCCTCCTGCTCGACGACGCTCGCGGAGAGTTGTTCCGCTGGCTGGCGGTGGCGACCTTCGTGGTGGCCATCTACACGGACAAGCTCGACGGCGACCTCGCCCGGAGCCGGAACCTCATCACCGACTTCGGGAAGATCGCCGATCCGATCGCCGACAAGCTGCTCATCGGATCGGCCCTCGTCCTCCTCTCCGTACTCGGCGAGCTGTGGTGGTGGGTCACGATCGTCATCCTCGTCCGGGAGCTCGGGATCACCCTGCTGCGTTTCGCGGTGATCCGGTACGGCGTCATGCCCGCCTCACGCGGTGGAAAGCTGAAGACGGTGGTCCAGACCGCCGCGATCCTGCTGTTCCTCCTGCCGCTGCAGGCACTCGGGGTATGGGCGTGGGGCATCGGGGCGGCGGTGATGGGCGCCGCCGTCCTCATCACGGTGATCACCGGTGGCGACTACGTGGTGCAGGCGATCCGCCTGCGGGCGAAGGCCCGCGCATGACGGGCCCCGCGGCCGAGGTGATCGCCCGTGCGTCGGGCCAGGGGCTGACCGTGGCCACGGCGGAATCCCTGACGGCAGGACTTGTGGCAGCTGCGCTGGCGGACGTCCCCGGAGCTTCGTCCGTACTCCAGGGCGGCATAGTCGCCTACCAGGTATCGGTCAAGGAAAATCTGCTGGGCGTGGACCCGGAACTGCTCGCGACGGCGGGAGCGGTCGATCCGAGGGTGGCTGCCGCGATGGCCGAGGGCGCCCGCGGGGCGATGGCCGCGGACATCGGCGTCGCCACCACCGGCGTGGCAGGCCCGTCCGCCCATGAGGGAAAGCCCGTCGGTACGGTGTTCACGGCGGTCGCCACCGCCCGTGGAACCGTGACCTTCGAGCACCACTTCTCCGGGGACCGCGAGAACATCCGAGCCGCATCACGGGATGCAGTGCTCGCGGAGCTGCTCGGAGAGCTTCCGCAGGGAACAAACAGCCCTGCGGGCTAGTTATAAAGAGAACAACCCGTTGGTAGGGTTGGCGACTGGGGCTCGAGCAACCGGGCAGGTCATCATCATGCGGCACACATCGATCGATGTGGTGCCGCACTCATGAGGGAGCAAGGCGATACAGATGGTAAAGCAGCCCGTATCCGTAAACGGCGTGGTCCGTTGGCGCGATGTGGGGTTGGCGGAGGATGCACAACGCAAGCCCAAGGAGCGCAAGATGGTGGTTCTTCGCCATGAGATCGGTGACGTCCTCAGGGACGTTCGCCAGCGCCAGGGCCGTACCCTGCGAGAGGTGTCGCACAGCGCGAGGGTCTCCCTCGGATACCTCAGCGAGGTCGAACGCGGGCAGAAGGAAGCATCCTCTGAACTCCTCTCATCAATCTGCAGTGCGCTCGAGGTGCCCCTTTCCTCGATGCTGCGGGAAGTCAGCGACCGCCTCGCAGAAGCAGAAGGCGTGTCCGTCCCGGACACCATCCCGCATGAGCTCTCGCGGGAGTTCGGGGACGATCTCAACGATGAGCTGACCGACGATTTCCGCCGGGGACTGGCAGCGACGAACCGCTAGTTCCTCCAGGACGGAGCCCGCCCCCTCCGGGGGGCGGGCTCTTCCTGTGTGTGCTACCAGTTGTCCTTCGTGTACGTCTCGTTCAACTGGGCGATCAGGGTTCCGAGCCGTGTCAGGTCGGCCACGTCCCAGTCCTCCATCAGTTCGTGGAACGCCTGCTTCCGCGCGGTCTGGGCGGCCACCAGCTGACGGGTGCCGGCGTCGGTCAGGGAGATGGCCTGCGCACGGCCGTCGAGTGGGTCGGCTTCCTTATGCACGAGGCCGAGCTGCTCCAGCATGGCGATCTGCCGGCTCACCGACGGCTTGCCGACGCCGACGCTCGCCGCGATGTCGGTGAGGCGCATCGAACCCTCGCGCTGGAGGATCACCAGCAGACCGTACGCCGCCGGTTCCATGTCGGGGTGCACGCGACGCGCCACCTTGTACGAGTTGGACCGGGCCCGGCGCCAGAGCATACTCAGCTGTTGTTCGAGGGCTTCGATGGCCGTATCGGTATCGGCATCGACGCCCGGATGGGCTGCTATGCCCTGACCGGGTCCGGTGGTGCTCGGCTTGGCATTCATGGCCCAATTGTAGGGTTCCGCCACCGCTTGGCCAGTACCCGGCGTCACCCAGTGGTGGCAGATCCCGGCCCGGAGGAGGTCTGCAGGGACGTCCGAGGGGCTTCTTCCCGGGCGGGTGGCACCACACCGGGTGCTCTGCCCGGTGTCCACCGCGCATGATGGAGTGGCGGGGAGCGTCGGGACAGTCGGCGTGCATCGGTGGACGAAGGGGAGGCTGCAATGCGATCGAGTGATTTCTGGCGACTGATGGACGACGAGTTCGGCGAGCGATACTCGCGGACGCTCGCACGGGATCTCGTGGTGGACCAGCTGGGGGACAGGACGGCGGCGGAGGCACTGGACGCGGGACTGGATCCGAAAGCGGTCTGGGAAGCAGTGTGCCGGGCCCAGGACGTGCCGCGCGAGCGCTGGCTGGGTCAGGACGTGAAGCCGCGCTGAGGGCGCGATCGGGGCACCCTCGGACACGCTGGACGGACCAGGAATAATCGAATATCTGTTCGGATGGGGCTAGACTGTCCATGGCGGCGGCACGCTCTTGTGCACATAGCGGCGGCCCTCCCTCAAATTGTCAGCGCAGGCTAATACAGTCGAAATCGAACACGTACACGGGCCCCCGGGCCACGAACAACCGAGGTGAAGAATGGCCGCTCCAGACCGCGAGAAAGCCCTAGAAGCTGCTCTCGCCCAGATCGACAAGCAGTACGGCAAGGGCTCCATCATGCGGCTCGGCGACGAGACCCGGGCGCCCATCGAGACGATCTCCACGAGTTCCATCGCCCTGGACGTCGCCCTGGGTATCGGTGGGCTACCGCGCGGACGCGTCGTGGAGATCTACGGACCGGAGTCCTCCGGTAAGACCACCGTGGCACTGCATGCCGTGGCCAGCGCCCAGCGCAACGGCGGCATCGCGGCCTTCATCGACGCGGAGCACGCCCTGGATCCTGAGTATGCGAAGAGGCTCGGCGTCGACACCGATGCGCTCCTCGTCTCGCAGCCGGACACCGGCGAGCAGGCGCTCGAGATCATGGACATGCTGATCGGCTCGGGATCCATCGACATCGTCGTCATCGACTCCGTCGCCGCACTCGTACCGCGTGCCGAGATCGAGGGCGAGATGGGCGACAGCCACGTCGGTCTGCAGGCCCGGCTCATGAGCCAGGCCCTGCGCAAGATCACCGGTCGGCTGGCCCAGACCAAGACCACCGCCATCTTCATCAACCAGCTGCGTGAGAAGATCGGTGTCTTCTTCGGCAGCCCCGAGACGACCACGGGCGGAAAGGCGTTGAAGTTCTACGCCTCCGTCCGCATCGATGTCCGCCGTATCGAGACGCTGAAGGAAGGCGTCAACCCGGTGGGTAACCGCACGCGGGCCAAGATCGTGAAGAACAAGATGGCGCCGCCGTTCAAGCAGGCCGAATTCGACATCCTCTACGGGCACGGGATCTCCCGCGAGGGCGGGCTCATCGACGTCGGCGTGGAGAACGCGCTGGTCAAGAAGTCGGGCGCATGGTTCACCTACGACGGTGACCAGCTCGGGCAGGGTAAGGAGAACGCCCGTAAGTTCCTCATCGACAATCCGGATCTGGCGGACGAGCTCGAGCAGAAGATCCGCGTCAAGCTGGGCATCGGCGTGCAGCCCGAAGAAGCCGCCGAGCCGAAGCTCAAGGCCGTCAGCGGCGAGTAGCACGGGTGGTGTCGGACACCCAGCCGGAGCCGATCGGGTGGGGGACCTCCTCCGGTCGGTTCGGGGCCGACAGCCCTGATACGACTGAGGCGGCGGGGCAGCCGGCCGGGCGCGAAGCCCGTGTTAGGCGTGGGCGCTTCGGTGCGCCCGGCGGCCTGGCGAAGCGTGACGGGAAGAAGGGTAAGCCCCGAGGCGGTTCGTCCAGAGGGAAGAAGCGCTTCGATGCGGCCGACAGTCCCTTCGGGCCGGTCGTCGGGTCGTCCGCGGATGAGGCGGCTGATACCGATTCCGTCAGCGGACGGGCCCAGGCGGGCGGGGCGGAGTTCGATGATCCCGCTTCGTCAGGATCACGCCGCGGTCGTTCCGCCGGCAAGCGGCGCGATGGGGGCACGTCGAGGTCGCGTGGCTCGCGGACGACGCCGTCCCGTGGGCACTCCTTCGAGGAGGGGCCCAGCGCGGAGAATCCTGAGCCGGCCGACGGTCCTGACGGAGCTGACGGCACCGGGTCGCTGACGCCCGGCGAACTGCAGAAGAGTCCGGAGGAATGGACCTCCGCTGCCCGGGCGATCCTGCTGCGCCAGCTCACCATGGCCCCGAGGAGTCGCCACCAGCTCGCGACCAAGCTGGCCGAACGCGAGATTCCCTCCGACGTGGCGAAGGTGCTCCTCGACCGTTTCGAGGAGGTCAAGCTCATCGACGACGCCGAGTTCGCCCGGATGTGGGTCCGGACCCGGACCACCGGGAAGTCCCTGTCCCGCTCCGCCATCCGCAGGGAGCTGGCGGACCGCGGGATCGACGGAGAACTGGCGGAGGATGCCCTGCTGCAGGTGTCCGACGAGGACGAGCACCTCCAGGCCCGCGAGGTGGTGCTTCGCAGGGTACGCAGGACCACCGACCTGTCCGACCGGCAGGCACGCGACAAGGAGGTGCGCCGCCTCGTGGGGATGCTCGCCCGGAAGGGGTACAGCCCGGGAGTCGGGTTCTCCATCGTCCGGGACGTCCTCGACGACGTATCCTCCCAGGACCCCGCGGACTGATCCCGCCGACCCGGCGATTGTGGGCGTCACCACCGCCAGCCGTACGCTTGAGGGCGTGAGTATGACACTTCCGGTCCCCTTCGAGGGTGCCAGCAGCAGTACGCAGGACGCCCCCGTCGACCAGCGGACCTACGAGGTCCGCACCTTCGGTTGCCAGATGAACGTGCACGATTCCGAGCGCATCTCGGGTCTTCTCGAGGAGGCGGGGCTCGCGGCGGTGCAGGAGGGCCAGGCGGACGTGGTGGTCTTCAACACCTGCGCCGTCCGTGAGAACGCCGACAACAAGCTGTACGGCAACCTCGGCATGCTGAAGGCGGTCAAGGATGTCCGCCCCGGGATGCAGATCGCCGTGGGCGGATGCCTCGCCCAGAAGGACCGCGAGACCATCCTGCAGAAAGCGCCCTGGGTGGACGCCGTGTTCGGGACGCACAACATCGGTGCACTACCCGCGCTGCTGGAGCGGGCACGGCACAACCAGGACGCGCAGCTCGAGATCCTCGAGTCGCTCGACGTCTTCCCCTCCACGCTGCCCACCCGGCGCGAGTCGGTGTACGCCGGGTGGGTGTCCATCTCGGTGGGCTGCAACAACACGTGTACGTTCTGCATCGTGCCGTCCCTGCGGGGCAAGGAGCGCGACCGGCGTCCCGGGGACATCCTGGCCGAGATCGATGCACTCGTGGCCGACGGGGCGGTGGAAGTCACGCTCCTGGGTCAGAACGTCAACTCCTACGGCGTCGAATTCGGGGACCGCGGTGCCTTCGCGAAGCTGCTCCGGGCCTGCGGCTCCATCGAGGGACTGGAGCGCGTGCGCTTCACGAGCCCGCACCCGGCCGCCTTCACCGATGACGTGATCGACGCCATGGCGGAGACCCCCACCGTGATGCCACAGCTCCACATGCCACTGCAGTCGGGCTCGGACCGGATCCTGAAGGAGATGCGGCGGTCCTACCGGTCCACGCGTTTCCTGGGGATCCTCGAGCGGGTGCGCGACCGCATGCCCCGCGCCGCCATCTCCACCGACATCATCGTCGGCTTCCCGGGCGAGACGGAGGAGGACTTCCAGGCCACGCTCGACGTCGTCGAGCAGTCCCGCTTCGCGACCGCCTTCACCTTCCAGTACTCCAAGCGCCCGGGTACTCCCGCCGCCGAGCTGCCGGACCAACTTCCAAAGGCCGTGGTGCAGGAGCGGTTCGAACGGTTGACGGCCCTGCAGGATCGGATCGCCCGGGAGGAGAACGCGCGCCAGGTCGGCGCAGTCGTGGAGGTCCTCGTCACGGATCAGCAGGGACGCAAGGGTGGCGAGACGCATCGGCTGACCGGCAGGGCCCGCGATCAGCGCCTCGTGCACTTCTCCGTGCCCGAGGGAGCGGAGGTTCCCCGCCCCGGTGACTTCGTGACCGTGCCGATCACGTCCGCGGCGTCGTTCCACCTGCTCTCCGATCCCGACGCCGCACAGTACCGTGTGCGGCGTTCGCGTGCCGGTGATGCCTGGGACCGCAGCCAGGCCGATTCCTGCGGAGTCCCTGCCGCCGCTGACGACGTGCCGCGGTCGGTGTCCCTGGGGATGCCGTCCCTGCCCGTGAGGACGCCCGCCCCTTGAGCCTTCCCGTGCTCGCGGTGGTCGGCCCCACGGGTTCGGGGAAGTCCGAGCTCGGCATCGCCCTCGCACGACGGCTGGGCGGAGAGGTCATCAATGCCGACGCCCTCCAGTTCTATCGCGGCATGGACATCGGTACGGCGAAGCTCCGCGAGGAGGACCGTGGGGGCATCCGTCACCACCTCCTCGACATCCTGGACGTCACCGAGGAAGCCAGTGTGGCTGCGTACCAGGCGGCCGCCCGGCGCGCGATCGACGACATCACCGGCCGTGGGCTGGTTCCCGTGATCGTGGGCGGCTCCGGCCTGTACGTCAGGGCCGTGCTGGACAAGCTGGAGTTCCCACCGACCGACCCCGTGGTGCGTTCCCGCCTCGAGGCCGAACTGGAGGCCGAGGGCAGCGCCGTCTTCCGCGAACGCCTGCGGAGGGTGGACCCCGTGTCGGCCGGCCGGATCGACGACGACCGTCGCCTCGTCCGGGCGCTCGAGGTCTTCGACGTGAGCGGCCGGCCCTTCAGTTCCTTCATGCCGCGCCGGGAGTACGTCCGTCCCACCGTCCAGCTCGGACTCGGGGTGGACCGGGATCTCCTCAGGGACAGGTTGGCCCAGCGCGTGCACGCCATGGTGAGGGCGGGTCTCGCCGACGAGGTGGAACGCTTGGTGGCACGGGGGCTCCGGGACGGCAGGACCGCGTCGAGGGCGCTCGGCTACGGACAGTTCCTCCAGGTGATGGACGGACTCCTGACCGAAGCGGCCGCGGTCGAGGACACGATCGCGGCGACGCGCCGCTTCGCCCGGCGCCAGCTCACCTGGTTCCGCGCCGACCCCCGGGTCACCTGGCTCGATGCCCACGCGCCCGGGCTGCCCGGCAGTGCCCTCGACGCGGTGGAACAGCAGATCCGCCTATCCTAGAACGGTGACTGACTCCACCGCCGCTCCACGCGCGTCCGCTTTCCCGTCCCGCGCGGACGGAGGTGGGCTCGCCTTCTCCAAGGGACACGGAACCGGCAACGATTTCGTCCTGACCCTGGATCCGGAGGGTACCGGTCCGGTGGATCCCGGCTTCATCTCGTCCGTCTGCGACCGGCACCGCGGCATCGGTGCCGACGGCTACATCCGCGCCGTCCGGTCCGCCTCGATCCCCGAGGGCCGCGCACTGCTGCAGACGGATCCTGATGCCGAGTGGTTCATGGACTACCGCAACGGCGACGGGTCGGTCTCGGAGATGTGCGGGAACGGCGTACGGGTCTTCGCGCACTATCTCCTCGCGCAGGCCGTCGCCGAACTGCCCGACGGCGGCGAACTGGCCGTCGGCACGCGCGCCGGGGTCAAGCGCGTCACGCGTTCGGGCAACGGGTACGCGGTGGACATGGGGCCCTGGGAGTTCAGCTTCCCCGATGCCGCGGTGGCACGGGCGATGGACTCACTCGTGGAGATCGGAGGGCTCGAGGTGGACCGCCCCGCCCTCTCCATCAGCATGGGCAACCCCCACACGGTGGTGGCCCTCGCCGAGCTCTCGGAACTGCACCTCGCCGAGCTCCACCGTGCACCGACCGTCCAGCCGCTACCACCCGAGGGCACCAACGTGGAGCTCGTCGTCCCGGCGGAGCCGCTGGTGGGCGACGACGGCGTCGGGCGGTTGACGATGCGCGTGCACGAGCGCGGTGTCGGGGAGACGCAGTCCTGCGGCACGGGAGCCTGTGCTGCCGCTGCCGCCATCAGGTACTGGGCGGGGGAGGGCGCACCCTCCCAGTGGCTGGTGGGCGTCCCCGGCGGCGTCGTCGGTGTCACCTTCTTCGCGGGGCCCGAGGGCCGCGAGCACGTCCAGCTCAGCGGACCGGCCGTGCTGGTGGCGGACGGCGTCCTCCGGTAGGTCCGGGGAGCGGCCACTCAGGAGGCGCGGTGCACCTCGAGGATCCGGAAGGACTTGGACGAGTCCGCACGGCGTACCGAGAAGGTGTCCGGCAGGATCTCGGCGAGCCAGCGCTGCAGCGAGTCCGCACCGAGGTTCTTCTGCACCACCAGCCAGGCACGACCTCCCGGGGCCAGCCGGGGGATCCAGCGCAGCAGCAGCGCGTGCAGTTCCTGTTTCCCGATGCGTATCGGCGGATTCGACCAGATGGTGTCGAACTCCACCTCCGCACCCACGCCGTCCGGCGTCGTCGCCGTGATGTTGCCGAGTCCGAGGAGCGCCGCGTTCTCCGCGGTCAGCGCGATGCACCGTTCGTTGACGTCCACGGCATGGACCTCGGCGGCGGGAGCCTTCAGGGCGAGGGTCAGGGCGATCGGTCCCCATCCGCAGCCGAGATCGAGCAGCCGGCCACCCGTGGGCGCCGGCACGGAGCCGAGCAGGATCGCCGTCCCCTTGTCCACGCCGTCGGGACTGAACAGCCCGGAGGACGTCACGAGCTGCCGGCGGACCCCGTCGAGGACCACTGACAGGGGTCTGCGGGTGTCCGGTCCGGCGGGCTGGGCGCTGAAATAATGCTGGGACTCCATACCTGAAAGCCTAGTCGCAGGGTTTCCTGCAGCCGCCCTCGCCCGGTTTCGCGCTGGGAGAATACGCTGGGACGGCTTCACCGGACCGCCGTAGAATGGTGGCACAGCCACTTAGGGAGACTATGACTTCGAACAATGGACCTTCCACGGGACCCGACATGGGCCCGGAGGAAATCCAAGCCGTCATCGACCGGATCCTCGCCAGCGACGAAGCTGCCACGGCGAAGGCGAAGAACGGACCACCGCAGCCCGAGGAAGCGGTAGCGCCGACCGAGAAGACCTGGCGCTCACGGGCACTCGCGCTCTCCAGCGACGAACAGCCCTCGGACCACGACGGCGACCAGCAGGACCTCGCCGAGCGGCGTGCCCTCCGCCGTGTCGCTGGTCTCTCCACGGAACTCGAGGACGTCACCGAGGTCGAGTACCGCCAGCTCCGGCTGGAACGCGTGGTGCTCGCCGGGCTGTGGAGCGAAGGCACCGCACAGGACGCCGAGAACTCGCTGCAGGAGCTCGCGGCACTCGCCGAGACTGCCGGCTCCGAGGTGCTGGACGGTATGGTGCAGCGGCGTCTCAAGCCCGATCCCGGCACGTTCCTCGGCTCGGGCAAGGCCCAGGAGCTGAAGGCCGTGGTGCAGGCCACGGGTGCGGACACGGTGATCGTGGACAGCGAGCTCTCCCCCTCACAGCGGCGTGGGCTCGAGGACATCGTGAAGGTGAAGGTGATCGACCGCACGGCGCTGATCCTCGACATCTTCGCCCAGCATGCGAAGTCGCGCGAGGGCAAGGCGCAGGTGGAGCTCGCACAGCTCGAGTACCTCCTGCCGCGGCTCCGCGGCTGGGGTGAGTCGATGTCCCGCCAGGCCGGTGGTCAGGTGGGTAGTGCGAGCGCGGGAATGGGATCGCGTGGTCCCGGTGAGACGAAGATCGAACTCGATCGACGGAAGATCCGCACCCGCATGGCCAAGCTGCGCCGGGAGATCGCGGGCATGAAGCCGGCGCGTGACACCAAGCGGTCCAACCGGCGCCGCAACCAGGTTCCTTCCGTGGCGATCGCGGGGTACACGAACGCCGGGAAGTCGTCGCTCCTGAACAGGCTCACCGACGCCGGCGTCCTCGTGGAGAACGCACTCTTCGCCACGCTGGATCCCACCATCCGGAGGGCCGAGACGCCGGACGGCATCGGGTACACCCTCGCGGACACGGTCGGATTCGTCCGCTCGCTCCCCACACAGCTGGTCGAGGCGTTCCGCTCCACCCTCGAGGAGGTGGCGGACGCCGATCTGATCCTGCACGTGGTGGACGCCTCGCACCCGGACCCGGAGGGCCAGATCGCCGCCGTCCGCACCGTGCTGAACGACGTCGATGCCCGTCGGGTACCCGAGATCATCGTGCTGAACAAGGCCGATGCGGCGGACCCGTTCGTCATCGAGCGGTTGCGACAGCGCGAGCCCCGCACCGTGGTGGTCTCCGCCCGCACCGGTGCCGGGATGACCGAACTCCGCCAGCTGATCAGCACCAACATCCCGCGGCCGGGAGTGAAACTGGATCTGATGGTGCCCTACTCGCACGGGGAGGTGGTCAGCCGTCTCCACGAGGAGGACGCCGAGATCCTCGGTATCGAGCACGTGGGCGAGGGGACCCGCCTCGAAGTGATGGTCCGGGAGGGCCTGGCTGCCGAGCTGGAGCCGTACGTCCGGCATGAGTGAGCCCGCACGGTCCGGCGCCGGAGTTCCGGCGCCGGACGCGGTGCGTGCATCCGCCGAGGCCCGGCAGGCCCTCGAACTGCTCGACGCCGCCGTCGCCGCCATGGGCGGGGAGATGCGCTCCGGCCAGCACGAGATGGTGCGGCAGGTCAGTGAGTCCATCCGGTCGGGCGAGCACCTGCTCGTCCAGGCGGGGACCGGCACGGGGAAGTCCCTCGCCTACCTCGTACCACTGATCGCCCATGCGCTGGAGAGCGAGCGCCCCTCGGTCGTCTCGACGGCCACGCTGGCGCTCCAGGCGCAGATCATGGGACGGGACCTCCCACGCCTTCTCGAGGCGATCCGCCCCGCGCTCGAGCGCCCGGTGGACGTGGCACTGCTCAAGGGCAGGTCCAACTACGTGTGCCTGCACAAGACCGCGGGAGGTTTCCCCGAGGACGACGCCCCTGGTGCACTGTTCAGCCTCGGCGAGGACGCCGCGCCCCATCCGGCCCCCACGTCGCCGAGCGGGACGCCCGCGTCCGCGCTCGGTCGGGAGGTGGTACGGCTCCGCGAGTGGGCGGACGAGACCACTACGGGCGACCGTGACGAGCTCGTCCCCGGCGTGAGCGACCGTGCCTGGCGCCAGGTGTCCGTCTCGAGCATGGACTGCCTGGGAGCCGCGCGTTGCCCCGTGGCCCAGCAGTGCTTCAGTGAGAAGGCGAGGGCGACGGCGGCCGACGCCGACATCATCATCACGAACCACGCGATGCTGGCCATCAGCGCCTTCGAGGGACTCGCCGTCCTCCCGGAGTACGACGTCGTGGTCATCGACGAGGCCCATGAACTGCACGATCGCGTGACCGGTGCGGTGTCGGGCCAGCTGTCGGCCGCGATGGTGACCACCGCGGCCACCACCTTACGGCGGCACGCCTCCATCAGCACCGCGGCGCTCGACACCGCGGGAAACGCCCTCGAGACCGCGGCGGAGCTGGTTCCCTCCGGTCTGCTGGCGGCCGGGTTGACCGAGGACCTCGAGCAGGCGCTCACCCAGGTCAGGGACGCGGCGCGCGCGGCACTGTCGGACACCAGGACGGACGGGAAGTCCGACGCCGATGCCGACGGCGGCCGCCAGATGGCCCGGTCCCGGGTGACACTCGTCTTCGAGCTCGCCGAGCGGATCCTGGCCGCACGGGATCTGAAGGAGGTCGTCTGGGCCTCCCGCACGGGTACCTTCGCCCCCGGCTCCGGGTACTCGCAGCCGGATGAATCAGCCCCGGCCACGCTGAACGTGGCGCCCCTGTCGGTCGCGGGCCGACTGCGGGAGGGTCTCTTCGAGGACCACACGGTGATCCTCACGTCCGCCACGCTCGCCATCGGAGCCGAGTTCGGGCCGGTTGCCGGGTCCCTGGGACTCAGCGGGCCGGGCGCGCCCTCCTGGACCGGTGTCGACGTGGGAAGTCCCTTCGACTACCCGCGTCAGGGCGTCCTGTACGTGGCCAAGGACCTGCCCAAACCGGAGCGGGGAACCTCCGATGCGCAGCTCGAGGAGCTCAGGACGCTCCTCGAGGCCTCCCGCGGTGGCGCGCTGGGACTCTTCTCCTCCAAGCGGGCGGCGGAGGAGGCGGCCGAGGCCCTGCGGCCGCTGGTCGACTTCGAGATCCTGTGCCAGGGGGAGTCGTCGTTGAGCGCGCTGGTCACCCAGTTCGCGGCGGAACCCGACACCTGCCTGTTCGGCACCATGTCACTCTGGCAGGGCGTGGATGTGCCGGGGCAGTCCTGCCGGCTCGTCGTGATCGACCGCATCCCGTTCCCGCGCCCCGATGACCCGCTGATGACGGCACGCACCCGTGAGGTGGCGCGGAACGGTGGCAACGGCTTCATGAGCATCTCGGCCACGCACGCCGCGGTGCGCCTGGCGCAGGGGGCAGGGCGCCTGATCAGGGCCACGGGTGATCGTGGTGTGGTGGCGGTCCTGGACAGTCGGCTCGCCAACGCACGCTACGGCGGATTCCTCCGCGCGGCGCTGCCACCATTTTGGGCGACGACCGACCGGGACACCGTGACGGGCATCCTGCAGCGGCTGTCGTCGCGCTGACGGGTTCCGAACCGGCCGTCGGGCGGCGGCGCCGTACCCGCCGGACGCCCGGAGCGGCGCCTGCTGCGACCGCATCCGTAGGGAGCCGCGGGCTGCCCGGAGGAGTCCTGGCGGGAGGCGCGCGGCCGGTCCGGTCAGAGCGAGCGCATCACGGAGACGACCTTGCCCATGATGCTCGCGTGGTCACCGAGGATGGGCTCGTAACGGGTGTTCTGGGGTAGCAGCCAGGTGTGCCCGTCCCGCTGGCGGAATGTCTTGACCGTGGCCTCGTCGTCGAGCAGTGCCGCGACGATGTCCCCGTTCTGGGCGCTCTGCTGCCGCCGGACCACCACCCAGTCGCCGTCGCAGATCGCGGCGTCCACCATGGAGTCACCCGCAACCCTCAGCATGAAGAGATCGCCGTGCCCCACGAGCTGACGTGGCAGGGGCATCATGTCCTCGACCAGCTGGTCGGCGAGGATCGGTCCACCCGCCGCGATCCTACCCACCAGGGGCACCAGGGCGGTATCGACGGCCATGGACTGCTCCGCCGCCCTGCCCTGGTCCGACGGCTGGGCGTCACCTGGAGCGGAACGCTCCCCGGCGAGGGTGAGCGGGAGGAGGACCTCCATGGCGCGGGGGCGCTTGGGGTCGCGCCGCAGGTAGCCCAGCCGCTCGAGCTGGGACAGCTGATGGGTGACGCTCGAGAGACTCGCGAGACCCACGGTGTCCCCGATCTCCCGCATCGAGGGCGGGTAACCGTTGTCGGCGATGGACCGCTGGATCGTCTCGAGGATCCTCAGCTGGCGGGTAGTGAGCCCTTTCGATACGGACCGTCCACGAGGGCGCCCTCGGCCGGCAGGCACGGGTACCGCGGTAGGAGTCGTGTCCGCGGTGTTCGATTCCTGCGGGTCTGCCGGTGTTGCTTCCACCACTGGTGCGCCTTTCGCTCGGGAGTCGGGAGTCCCTGGTGTCCGCCCTCCGGCTCCGTGGGTTCCGGATGCCGAAGTGTCGGTGGCGGGTGATTGTCTGAAGTACATCGCAGGCTGTCCTGCCGCTCCGGGAGCGGCGCACAGTATCAACGATGTGTTCTCATCACGCTAGGTCAGTACGAAGCTGTTTTCAAACATATGTTCGATCGTGTCTCGACATGGGTCGTCCGTAGATGCTAGAAATGACATCTGAAGAAATAGAACGCGTGTTCTAAAAGCGCCCACTCGAACGGGTCGGATGTTCGAAGGAAAAGAGGTAGAGCGATGGCAGAAGCACCCGCACTGCACAGGTGGTCAGCAGGTTCCATGCCGGCCGCCGCACGTCAGGAGGCGCACCTGCGACTCCTGAGCTCGTCCTGGGCCGCTGCCAACGGTCTGTCGTCCCCGAGCCGCAGCGCGGCGGTATCGCCTTCCGCCGAGGGGACCGCCCTGGTGTGGTCGTCCAGTCGTCCAGCCGGCACAGCAACGACGCGCAGCGTACCCGGTCCGGATTCCTTCCACCCCGCCGGACCACAGGCGGCGTCTGCCTCGATGGCCCTGACGCGCCGCGGCCGGCTGCTGCTGGTCGGTCTGCCGATAGCCCTCGGCGTCATCGCGCTCATCCTCCTGGGGGCGTTCCTCACATCGCAGGCACGTGCAGGGGAGACCAGTCCCTCCTCGACCGCCACGGTGGAGGTGAGCGTCGTGCCGGGGGAGACCCTGTGGGACCTGGCGGTCCAGCATGCTCCTGAGCGCGATCCCCGCGACGTCGTCGCGGAGATGGTGGAGCTGAACAACCTGCACTCCTCGCTGGTGCAGGCCGGTCAACGGGTCTCCATCCCGTCCGAGGGCTGACATCCTTCCGAGGCGCGGTGAGGCATCGTTGGTCGAGGTCGGCCCACTCCGTTAAACTCGGGAGGTGCCATCTCCTGCCGACGCCCTCTCCGATCTGCCCCTGCGCGATGACCTCGTGGGGTTGCACCCGTACGGGGCGCCCCAACTCGACGTGCCGATCCTCCTCAATGTCAACGAGAACACCTTCGGGGTTCCGGCGGATGTCCACGCCGCGATCGTCTCCGCCGTTGCACACGCGGCGGGAGGACTGAACCGGTACCCGGACCGGGAGTTCGGTGAACTGAGGAAGAACCTGGCGGACTACCTCGGCCACGGACTGACGCCGGACCAGCTGTGGGCCGCGAACGGCTCCAACGAGGTGCTCCAGCAGATCCTGCAGGCCTTCGGAGGCCCCGGCCGCACGGCCATCGGGTTCCCGCCCACCTATTCGATGTATCCGTTGCTCGCGAGCGGAACGGGCACGCGCTACGTGACGGCGGAGCGTGGGGCGGCCTACGCCATGACGCCCGAGGACACCGCCCGGTCTGTACGGGACTCAGGGGCCAACATCGTCTTCCTGTGCTCGCCCAACAACCCGACCGGAACAGCCCTCGGCCTCGACGTGATCGAGGCGGCCTACGAGGCAGGGGAGGCGGCGCGGGCGATCATCATCGTGGACGAGGCCTACGGTGAGTTCACGCAGGAAGGGACCCCGAGCGCACTGACCCTGCTGCCGGGACGTGCGAGGCTGATCGTCTCGCGCACCATGAGCAAGGCCTTCGCCCTGGCGGGGGCTCGGATCGGATATCTGGCCGCGGCGCCGGAGATCGCCGATGCGCTCCGCCTCGTGCGGCTTCCGTACCACCTGTCCGCGATCACCCAGGCGACCGCCAACGCGGCACTGACCCACGCCGGGACCCTGCTCTCCAACGTCGAGGCGATCAAGGTGCAGCGGAACCGGATCGTCCGGGAACTCGGGGCTTTGGGGCTCTCACCTGCACCCTCGGACGCCAACTTCGTCTTCTTCTCGGGGCTCGAGGACCCGCATCGGATCTGGCAGGGCCTCCTCGATGCCGGCGTGCTCATCCGTGACGTCGGTATCCCGGGATCACTGCGCGTGACCGCCGGAACCGAGGAGGAGACCACGAGGTTCCTCGATGCCCTCGGGAAACTGCTCTGACGCTGCCGACCCCGGACGCGGGCGCATGGCCGCTCTCCTAGACTGGACGGGCGGCCCTCCTCCGTCGGGCCGGCGCTACAGACCCACCGGACGTCCCACGGACGTCGATCAGGGCCCGCCCCAGGGCCCCGCACAGAAGGAATGCCATGACAGTTGACGCCGCACGCGGCCGCACCGCCCGGATCGAGCGAGTCACGAGCGAGTCCAGTGTGCTGGTGGAGCTCGACCTCGACGGTACGGGTGCCTCGAGCATCGACACGTCGGTGCCGTTCTACGACCACATGCTCACGGCACTCTCCAAGCACTCGCTCATCGACCTGACCATCAAGTCCTCCGGGGACACCCATATCGACGTCCACCACACGGTCGAGGACACCGCGATCGCCATCGGTGAGGCCCTCCGCGTCGCGCTGGGGACGAAGGCCGGGATCCGTCGCTTCGGTTCCGCCTCGGTGCCGCTCGACGAGGCGCTGGCGTCCGCCGTCGTGGACATCTCCGGACGCCCGTTCATCGTGCACGGCGGTGAGCCCTCGGGGCAGGAGTACCACCTCATCGGTGGCCACTTCACCGGCTCCCTGACGCGCCACGTGCTGGAGGCGATCGCCCTCCACGCCCGGATCTGCCTGCACGTCACGGTCCTCGCGGGCCGCGATCCGCACCACATCGTCGAAGCCCAGTTCAAGGCCCTCGCCCGGGCGCTGCGGGAAGCAGTGGAGCCCGACCCGAGGGTGGAGGGAATCCCCTCCACGAAGGGAGCACTATGAGTACCCGCACGGTGACCGTCCTCGACTACGGATCGGGCAACGTCCGCTCGGTGGTGCGCGCACTGGAGCACGTGGGTGCCGAGGTGGTACTCAGCTCCAAGCCCGACGACGTCCTCACCGCGGACGGGCTCCTCGTGCCGGGTGTCGGTGCCTTCTCCGCGGTGATGAAGGGCCTGAAGGAGGTCGACGCACTGAGGATGATCGGGCGTCGCGTGGCCGGAGGGCGTCCTGTCCTCGGCATCTGCGTGGGCCTCCAGGTGCTGTTCGACGAGGGCGTGGAGCACGGCATCCGCACCCCGGGGATGGGTGAGTGGCCGGGGACGGTCGACCGGCTGCAGGCTGATGTTGTGCCGCACATGGGCTGGAACACCGTGGAACCTCCCGAGGACACCGTCCTCTTCGACGGCATCGAGGACGAGCGCTTCTACTTCGTCCACTCCTACGGTGTGCAGGACTGGCGGTTCGACGTCACCCAGCCGGCCATGAAGCCACCGCAGGTCACCTGGTCCAGGCACGGTGGTCCCTTCATCGCGGCAGTGGAGAACGGACCGTTGAGTGCAACGCAGTTCCACCCGGAGAAATCCGGCGACGCGGGGGCGAGCCTGCTGCGGAACTGGATCGAGAACCTGCGGTGACCGGGTGCTGAGCCTCGTGTTGATGGGCGTCGCCGGTCTCCTGATCGGCGGCGCCCTCTCCCTGCGCGGCCAGGACTTCCCGCGCTGGGTCTGGATCGCCTTCCTGACCCTGGCCGGTCTCTCGCTCCTCGCCGCCTACCTCCTCACCCTGCCCGGCGAGTAGCCGGGACCACCGAATCATCGCCCTGACACCGCGGCGTCGCCGCCCGTTCGAAAGCAGACCATGAGCCCCTTCTCAGAAACCCCCTCCCTCGAGCTCCTTCCCGCCGTCGACGTGGCCAACGGCCAGGCCGTCCGCCTGGTCCAGGGCGAAGCCGGCAGCGAAACCAGCTACGGCGACCCGCTCGATGCGGCCCTCGCCTGGCAGGAGGCAGGCGCGGAATGGGTGCACCTGGTGGACCTCGACGCGGCGTTCGGCCGGGGTTCCAACCGGGAACTCCTCGAGCGCGTGGTCCGTCAGCTCGGGATCAAGGTGGAGCTCTCCGGTGGTATCCGCGACGACGCCTCCCTGGATGCCGCTCTCGAACTGGGGGCCACCCGGGTGAACCTCGGCACCGCGGCGCTGGAGAATCCCGAGTGGACCGAGCACGCGATCGCTCGGTACGGGGACGCCGTCGCCGTCGGACTGGACGTCCGTGGCACCACGCTCGCGGCACGCGGCTGGACCGAGGAGGGTGGCGATCTGTGGGAGGTCCTGCAGCGCCTCGAGGACGCCGGCTGCGCCCGGTACGTGGTCACGGACGTCACGAAGGACGGCACGCTGAAGGGACCCAATCTGGCGTTGCTCCGTGACGTCCTCGCCCGGACCTCCCGTCCCGTGGTGGCCTCGGGCGGGATCTCCAGCCTCGACGACATCGCAGCCCTACGGGACCTCGTTCCCTCCGGGCTCGAGGGCGCGATCGTGGGCAAGGCACTCTACGCGGGAGCCTTCACCCTGCCGCAGGCGCTGGACGTGGCAGGACTGCCCGGCACCGACGCGTGACCGGCCGGCAGCTACCCGCCCACATCGCCGCTGCGCTGGCGGGCAACACCACCGATTCGGCCGGACGCCCCTGGGCGGGGCGCGACCTCTCCGGACCCGACAACCCGCTGCACAACTTCGACGACGACGACGGCACGGCCGATGTCCGACTCGCCGCCGCCCTCGGCAGGCTCCTGGCACCAGCCGTCTCGCCCGGGCCGGGGGAACGTGGCGTGCTGGAAGCACTCGGTTCGGCGCGGGTCTTCATTCCCATCGTGGCGCAGGTGAGCCTGCAGGCGGAGGGTCCCACCGGACTGTCGGCGGACAAGGAGGCGGACATGTCCCTGGTCACGCTCACGGCACCGGACAGGCGGAAGGCACTACCCGTCTTCTCGACCACCAGCGCACTGTCGCACTGGCATGCGGATGCACGGCCCGTGGCCGCGTACGCAGCGCGCGCCGCCCTGGCGGCGGCGGCCGAGGACGCCGAGCTCCTGGTGCTGGACCCGGGAGCAGACCTCACCTTCGTCGTCCGGCGTCCGGCCCTGTGGGCCCTGGCGCAGCAGGTCCCGTGGACGCCGTCCTACGAGGACGAGCACATCGCGGCGATGGTCGGGGCTGCGGTCGATCAGGAGCAGGACGTCCGCTCCGTCGCGCTGCGGCCCGGCGGCGGCATCGTGACCCGGTCCGCGGACGGTAGCATTGCCTCCGGCGGAGGGCCGGGACCCGAGTTGCGCATGGATCTTCAGCTCAGGGCGGGCCTCACGCCGCAGGAGGTGCGGGCCACCGTGGCATCCTTCCGGGCACGCCTCCTGGAAGTCACCGACTTCGTCGAGCGGGTCGACTCGCTGGACATCAAGCTCACCCGCTGACGGAGCGTCGGCGGAGAAAGACCGGCCGTGAACTTCGCCGTATACCGGGACCTGCTGCGCATCCGCTCCGTGCGGATGCTGTTGATCGTCGGCATGATCGCCCGTTTCCCCCACTCCGCCGCCGGTGTGCTGCTCACACTGCACGTGGTGCAGACCCTGGACCGGGGCTACGCCGCCGCAGGTGCCGTGGCGGCGGTGGTGACCATCGGCATCGCGGTGGGGGCACCCTGGCGCGGACGCCGGATCGACAGCGTGGGTCTACGCCGTGCGCTCATCCCCTCGGTGGTCGCGGAGGCGGTGATCTGGTCGATCGCACCACACCTGAGCTACGAGTGGCTCCTCGTGGCCGCACTGGTGGGCGGGCTCTTCACGTTGCCCGCCTTCTCCGTGATCCGCCAGGCACTCGGCGTCCTCGTCGAGGGTGACCGGCGCCGCACCGCCTTCACCCTGGACGCCATCTCCACGGAGGTGGTCTTCATGGCCGGCCCCGCGGTCGGAGTGGTGCTGGCCACGCAGTTCTCCTCCGTGCTCGGGCTGACCCTGGTGGGGCTCGCGACGGCCACCGCCGGATTGTTCCTCATGTGGTTCAACCCGCCCACGCGCTCGAGCCAGCTACCCTCCGCCGTGACCGTCGCCGCAGCGGCACCGGCCGGGGTGGGCGAGGCCGCAGCCGACCTCATGGTGTCCCGGGACGCCCGCACCGGGGGTCGGGGCCTGCACGTCGTCCTGCGCCGGGGAGTCCGCAGGGCGTTCCCCTGGCTGACCATGCCGCTCGTGGTGGTGATGGCGATCGCGGCCGGCGCGGGTCTCGTGCTCTCCGGCTCCGAGGTGGGGATCGTCGCCACCCTCGAGCACTCCGGTACCGAGGGGCAACTCGGGCTCGTGTTCGTCGTCTGGTGCGCCGCCTCCGTGGTCGGCGGCCTCGTGTACGGAGCGCTGCGCAGGCCGGTGCCTCCTGCCCTCCTGCTGCTCGGCCTGGCCGTCCTGACCATCCCCATGGCCCTCGCCGATGACACGCTCTCCCTCGCGCTGCTGTCCATCCCGCCCGGGTTGCTCTGCGCGCCCGTCCTCTCCGCTGCGTCCGAGAAGGTCGCCGATTTCGTCGCCGAGGACCGGCGGGGGGAGGCCATGGGCTGGTACGGCTCCGCCCTGACGTCCGGAGTCGCGTTCGGCGCACCCATCGCAGGCTTCCTCATCGATGCGATCGGTCCATGGGGAGGGTTCACCGCGGTGGGTGTGGTCTCGGCGATGATCGGGCTCGTCGGGCTCGCCCTGCGGCGACTCGAACCGCGGGCGCCGGCGGAGCGCGCAGCGGTCCGCTAGGCAAGCCGTCTCGGCCTCCAGCTGCCCTCGGAAGGAGCCGTTCGCGCCGAGCTTCTGTCGAGCGTGTGGGCTCGGACCGGATCGGTCCCGGACGCGAACGAGCCGCACCGGGGGATCGGTGCGGCTCGTCAGGGGCAGCGTGTGCGGGGCGTTCGTCCCGCCCGGTGGATCAGTTGACCGGGCCGGTGTACTTCTCGCCCGGACCCTTTCCTGGAGCATCCGGGATCACGGACGCCTCACGGAAGGCCAGTTGGAGCGAACGCAGTCCATCGCGCAACGGCCCGGCGTGCTGGGAGCCGATCTCGGGAGCTGCCGCCGTGACGAAGCCGGCGAGGGCGATGATGAGCTTCCGTGCCTCGTCGAGGTCCTTGAGCTGCTCGGCGTTCTCCTCGTGCCCGAGCCCGCACTTCACGGCTGCTGCGCTCATGAGGTGGACCGCCGAGGTGACGATCACCTCCACCGCCGCGACCTCCGAGATGTCGCGCATCTGGCGGCGAACGTCGCCCTCCGCCTCGGCCGCGGCGTCGGTGCCGGTCTCCTGGTCCTGTTCCTCCGTGAAGCTCCGCCTCGGGGGTGAGATGGGGGAGTCGTCGGCAGCGGAGTGCGAATTGTCGTCTGGGGTGTTCATACTGGTAAGCTTGGCACAGACCAACCGGTCGCTGTTACTCATCGTGCTCCGTCGGAGCACGTGAGGGAACGGACCGGGATGCAAGCGGAGTCCTCTCCCACCCGCGTTTGCCTGGTGCAGCTTCTGGCCGCATTGCAGGTAGCCGGGTCACCTGGTCGGTACTGTCACGGTACATGCGTGAGGCTCAGGCCTCCGCAGGTTGATGGTCACCGGTTACCGAGGCCTCCGATTGCGCATGCAATGGGAGGCCTTCTTTCGTTCGCACGCGGTTCCGGTTTGAGAATTCACAGGAGTGACACATTAGCGAGCCAAGAATCAATGATCGTATCCGCGTCCCCGAGGTGCGGTTGGTCGGACCTGCCGGCGAACAGGTAGGGATCGTCCGTATCGAGGACGCACTCCGACTTGCCGCAGAATCCGACCTGGATCTTGTCGAGGTAGCACCGCAGGCCAAGCCTCCGGTTGCAAAGCTCATGGATTTTGGTAAGTACAAGTACGAAGCCGCCGTCAAGGCACGCGAGGCGCGCAAGAACCAGACCAACACGGTTCTGAAGGAGATTCGTTTCCGCCTCAAGATCGACACCCACGACTACGAGACGAAGCGCGGGCACGCCATGCGCTTCCTCGGTGCCGGGGACAAGGTTAAGGCGATGATCCAGTTCCGTGGACGCGAGCAGCAGCGTCCCGAGATGGGTATCCGTCTCCTGAAGAAGTTCGCGGAGGAGGTCGCCGAGGTGGGCGTGGTGGAGTCATCACCACGGATCGACGGTCGCAACATGGTCATGGTCATCGGGCCCACCAAGAACAAGGCGGAAGCCAAGGCGGAAGCCCGTCGTGCCACGCAGCGCGCCGAGGCCAAGGCCGCGAACGAGGAGGCCAAGTCCGGTGGGGAACCACAGCGCGTGGACACCTCCGGGAACAGCGGTGCTCCGCTGACGCAGTCGCTCGCCGATCTGCTGCCCGAGGGCTACTCGATCAACACCGAACCCGAGACCGCCGCTCCGGAAGCTCCCGCCGAGGAAACTCCTGCGGCGGAGGCAACAAGTGAAGCTCCGGTGACACCGGCTGCACAGCCCGAGGCCGCACCTGCGGCCGAGGTCGCTTCGGCACCGCAGGCGGCTCCGGTTGCGAAGGTTGCTCCGGCCCGGACCTCGTCGGCCCCACGGTCGACGGCGTCACGACCGTCTTCGGATCGGCCCGCGGCGTCACGATCGGCTGCACCGGCTCCTCGGACCGGAACTGCCGCACCTGCTTCCCGGGCGGGAACTGCTGCACCGGCTCCTCGGACGGGGACCGCTGCACCGGCCCCACAGCCCGCGGCGGCCACCGCACCGAAGCCGGCCACGGCGGCACCGAAACCTGCCGCCGCAGCGAAGCCGTCGGCCATGCCGAAGCCCGGAGCGCCGAAGCCGTCGGCGACCCCGAAGCCCGCCGGCAGGGCGACTCCCACCAAGAGTCCGGCCAGCCGTCCCAAGCCCGAGAGCGCCGAGTAGGCTCCCTTCCCCGTCCTCGCGGGCACATTCGAAAACCAGCAGGCACCTGTAGGGTGCCGAACTCCGGGTGCATCCGCCCCGGCTACCAAAAGGAGATCGGTTCCGATGCCGAAGATGAAGACCCACAGTGGCGCCAAGAAGCGCTTCAAGCTCACCGGGAGCGGCAAGCTCAAGCGCCAGCAGGCGAACCGCCGCCACTACCTGGAGCACAAGTCCTCGACCCTGAAGCGCCGCCTCGCGAGCGACCAGATCGTGGCGAAGGCCGACACCAAGGTCATCAAGAAGATGCTGGGCATCTAACCACCAATCCATCCCTCGGAAAAGCGCACGCACGAACCGCGCAGCGCTGCGGCCTCGGCCGTGACCGAAGAACAACTGAAGGAGTACACACGTGGCACGTGTGAAGCGGGCAGTCAATGCCCACAAGAAGCGTCGGGTCATCCTCGAGCGCGCCAAGGGTTACCGCGGACAGCGCTCGCGCCTGTACCGCAAGGCGAAGGAGCAGCTGCTCCACTCGTTCGTCTACAGCTACGGTGACCGCCGCAAGCGAAAGGGCGACTTCCGCCGCCTGTGGATCCAGCGCATCAACGCTGCGTCCCGCGCCAACGGCCTGACGTACAACCGGTTGATCCAGGGTCTGAAGGCCGCTGAGATCCAGGTGGACCGCCGTATGCTCGCGGACCTCGCTGTCACCGACGGTGCTGCGTTCGCCGCGCTCGTGCAGCTGGCCAAGAACGCCCTGCCGGCCGACACCTCGGCACCGGTCAAGGCCTCGGCCTAGGGCCGACGGACGCTGCGGGTCATCAGGCCCGCACACCGGTAGAACATGACTGTGAACGGACGCCCCCAGGCGCCACTGATGACCAACACCCAGGCAGACCGGGTGAAGGAGGTGGCGCGCCTGGCCGGGCGTCCGTCGCGGTTAAGGCGTCGTGAGTTCCTCGCCGAGGGGCCGCAGGCCGTCCGTGAAGCGGTGCGGAGCCACCTCGCCGGACGCGAGGCGGGCCAGGACGGCGTCGTGGTGGAGGTGTACGCCACCCCTGACGCGCTGGAGCGCCACCCGGACGTCGCCGAGCTCCTGGGTGCGGTGGGAGCGCCGTCGTTCCGGACAGTGACGACCGAGGTGCTCGCTGCGATGGCCTCGACCGTGACGCCGCAGGGATTCGTGGCGGTCTGCCGGTACGTGGACGTGTCCCTCGAGACTGTCCTCGCCGCGGCCCCCCGCCTCGTGGCCGTCCTGGTGGAGGTCCGCGATCCGGGGAACGCCGGAACCATCATCCGGGCCGCGGATTCCGCGGGGGCCGGCGCCGTGATCCTCACCAGCGCCAGCGTGGACCCGTACAACCCGAAGACTGTCCGCTCCACGGTCGGTTCGCTGTTCCACGTCCCCCTGGTGCTCGGGGCCGAGGTGCACGGGTTGATCGAGCGCCTCCGCGGGGCAGGGCTCGACGTCCTGGCCGCGGACGGTTACGGAACCACCGACCTCGACCAGCTGCAGGATGCCAGCGCTGCACGGCGCATCACTGGACGTTCCGCGGATGCGGCATCGCCCTCCGGCGAGGATCTGTTCCCGGAAACGGATGCTGTCGCGGAAGCGACCATGGGGCACGAGGGTGTGCGACCGGCGGGTGAGCCCGGCGCGACCCGAAGGAGCGCCGGCGGTGTGCAGCTGGAGGATCCCGGTGCCTGGCTCTTCGGCAACGAAGCACAGGGGCTCCCCGACGAGGTGGTGCGGGCCGCCGACGCCAGGGTGGCCGTCCCCATCTACGGACAGGCCGAATCGCTCAACGTGGGCACTGCGGCAACCGTCTGCCTGTACGCCTCGGCCCGTGCGCAGCGCTCCCGATGACCCCGTGCGCAGCGCTCCCGCTGACGCAGCCGTCCCGCTGATCGTGCTCACTCCGTAGAGCTGCCACGCGCCCGGTCAAGGCCGGGTATCCCGCGTCGCGGCGGTGGCTGCGGCGTGCTGGACGTGCTTGGCTGGGTCGATGGGCTGGACACCGAATCACCACGAACTGCCACAGAGCGAGCACCTGCGCGACGACATCAACCTCCCCGCCGGACCGGGCGACGAGAGCGCCGCCGAGTTCTCCGAGGATTCGTTCACGTCGATGGAGCTCAACGCCGGGCAGCACGTTCCGGGCATGAGCCCGCTGGGGGAGTACCGGCGGGGGGACAATCCGGAGCACCGGGACTTCTCCGACGGGAGCGTTCCCGACGGGAGCGATGCCGAGGAGAGCTGACGCCGTCCTGCCGCGGTTAGACTCGCGGGGTGACTGATCCCGCAGCGACCGGGCCGTACCGTCAGATCGTCGGAGCCGCCGTCGTCGACTCCCTGGCCGGCCCCACCAGAGTCCTCGTGGCCCGCCGTTCCGCTCCTCCGCAGCTCGCGGGGCAGTGGGAGTTCCCCGGTGGCAAGGTCGAGCCGGGTGAGGGCTGCGAAGCGGCCACCAGGCGCGAACTCGACGAGGAACTCGGCATCGAGGTGCGACTCGGGGCGGAGATCATGGGGCCGGGGGAGCAGGGCTGGCCGTTGAACGACACCGCCGCGATGCGGGTCTGGTTCGCGGAGATAGCAGCCGGTGAGGCGTCACCGCTGCAGGATCACGACGAGCTGCGGTGGGTCCCGCTCGACCCGCCGGGCGAGCTGGAGGCCCTCCCGTGGATCGCCGCCGACCGCCCCATCCTCGTGGCTCTCCGCGAGGCCGTCCTGCGGCGCCATGGCGTGCGTTCCTGACCTCTGCTCAGAACAGCGCAGGCTGGCGTGGCCCCGGTGCAGGTTCACTGCGGAGGGGGGAGTCCGCAGTGTCGGGTCCCCCGGAGGGCGACAGAGTGCGGAAGAAACCGGCTCCGGCCGCGAGGCCGTGTTGCGCACGGAACACCCTGATCCTTCCGGCAAGCCAGTCCCGGTACTCCTTCGCGGCGTAACTCCCACCCCGGTAGAGCTGCTCGTACCGGGGCACCAGGCCGGGGTGCTCGGCGGCGAGCCACTGCATGAACCATTCCCGCGATCCCGGACGAAGGTGGAGCGGACCGGCTGTCACACCTGAGGCCCCAGCCGCCGCCAACTCACCGAACAGGCGGTCCAGTGATGCGTCACCGTCCGTGAGCCAGGGCAGGATGGGCATGGCCAGTACTCCGCACGGCAGTCCGGCGTCGCGGAGTCGGGAGATCAGCGCGAGCCGTGCCTTCGGGCTCGGGGTGCCCGGTTCGATCGATTCCGCCAGGGCGGGGTCGATGAGCGCGAGGGAGATGCCCATCCCGACGGGGACCGAGCGTGCCGCCGAGGCGAGCAGCGGCAGATCGCGGGCGAGGAGCGTCCCCTTGGTCAGGATCGAGAAGGGGGTGCCGGAGTCCGCGAGCGCGGAGATGATGCCGGGCATAAGCCGGTACCGTCCCTCCGCCCGCTGGTAGGGATCGGTGTTCGTTCCGAGGGCCACGTGCTCACGCTTCCAGGACGGCCGCGCGAGCTCGCGCTCCAGTACCTCCACGGCATTGGTCTTGACCACCAGCTGGGCGTCGAAGTCGAGCCCGGTGTCGAGATCGAGATAGCTGTGGGTCTTGCGCGCGAAGCAGTAGACACAGGCGTGCGAGCAACCGCGGAAGGGATTGATGGTCCAGGAGAAGGGCATCGACGACGTGGGCGGCACCCGGTTGAGCACCGAGCGGGCCGCGACCTCGTGGAAGGTGATGCCGTCGAACTCGGGTGTCCGCACCGATCGCACCAGCCCGGCAAGGGGTAGTAGCGGGGGTGAGGTGGCGCCGCCGTCGATCGTGATCTTCTGCTGATTCCAGCGCATGCTCCATTAGAACATATGTACTAATCACGTGGTCGGTGGAGCCGCTAGGCTGGGTGGATGATCCTGCTCACCGGTTTCGAACCCTTCGGCGGAGAGTCGACCAATCCCTCCTGGCTGGCCGCACGACGCGCCGCGTACCGTCTCACGGCGGAAGGTCATGCCGCGGTGGCGGTGGAGGTGCCGTGCGTCTTCGGCACCAGCAGGCGTGTCCTCGAGGACGCCCTGGAACGGTACCGCCCCGAGATCGTCCTGTGTGTGGGTCAGGCGGGCGGCCGCGAGCGGGTCTCGCTCGAGCGCGTCGCGATCAATGTGGACGACGCCCGGATCCCCGACAACGCCGGTCAGCAGCCCATCGACCAGGCCATCGTCCAGGGCGGTCCGGCGGCGTACTTCTCCACGCTCCCCATCAAGGCCTGCCGTGAGGCGGTCGAGAGGGTGGGAGTGCCCGTGGAGGTGTCCCAGACCGCCGGTACCTACGTCTGCAACCACCTGTTCTACGGCTTGATGACCGCGCTGGCCACAGGAGGGACTCCTTGCCGCGGGGGTTTCATCCACGTCCCGTACTCCACCGAGCAGGGCCTCGCGAACGGCAGGCCGGGCCTCGAACTCGAGCAGATGGTGGAGGCCCTCGTGGTCATCGCGTCGACGACGGCGGGAACGGCTGCCGACGTCCGGGTCGCCGCGGGCGCCGAGCACTGAGCGGGCTGCCCCTCCGCTCGCTGTCGGTGCCATGGTCGAGCCCTCATCCGGAGGGCGGGCCCGACCTGCGGGACGGCGACAGCTTCGCTCGGATGCGCCGGGGCAGCGCGGCCGCCGCCGGCCGGAACGGCCGCTCTCGGTAGCCGCCGTCTGACAGCCCGGCCCGCCGCTCGAAGGGATTCCGCGAGGCGGGATCCCCGGTGAGCAGCACCGACCAGCCGGCCGCGAGGGCATAGGCGGGGAGGAACGGCAGCCCGAGGAATGCCGCGTACTGCCGCGCATGCCTCGCCTCGTGGTCGAGGAGGCGCACGAATGCCGCCGTCGGTTCCGGCGGCGCACTGCCCCGGAGCAGCACCACGCTGCCCACGGTGAACGCCCGCGCCCTCGGCAGGCGGAAACGGTACTCCTCGGCGAGCAGGACCCCGTGCGGATCCCACGAGATCCGGCAACCGGAGGCCTTCGCCAGGGCGAGCCCGGCCGCCGTGGAGAGGTTGATCCCGTTCAGGAGCAGGACGAGCCGGAGGCGCATGCCGCCATCGTAGTGGCAGTACTGCACCGCACCGTGCTGTTCCCGATCCGAGCCGGCCGATCCCGGACGGGGAACCTGAACCGTTCGGGGGGAGGCGTTTGCGGTGCGGAGGAAACGGTCGCCTAGACTTGACCCGCCGGTGCACCGACGCTGCGTCCCGGCTTCCGACCGTTCAGGGCGTGGCGCGAGCCGCGGCCGTCCACCGCGAGAGTGCAAGGTAAGCAACCCAGATGTCCGAATCCCCAGAGCAGGCCGGGCCCGGCACCCCCACCGCCCAGGTCCCAGATCCGCTGGATGCCGCATCCGTGGCGGTCGCCGTCGACGCCGCCCTCGCGGACATCGCTGCTGCCACCGATCTCGACGCCCTCAAGGCGGTGCGGATCACCCATTCCGGTGAGAAGTCACCGCTCAGCCTCGCCAACCGGGGGATCGGAGCACTACCGAAGGACCAGAAGTCCGCCGCCGGGAAGAACATCGGCCCGGCACGCGGAAGGATCAACCAGGCACTCGCGGCCAGGGCCGCCGAGCTCGAGGCGGAACGTGACGCACGGATCCTCGTCGAGGAGGCCGTGGACGTCACCGCCGCTCCCCGCCGACGCAGGATCGGTGCCCGGCACCCCCTGTCCACGCTGCAGGAGCGCGTCAGCGACGTCTTCGTGGGCATGGGCTGGGAGATCGCCGAGGGCCCGGAGCTCGAATCCGAGTGGTTCAACTTCGACGCCCTGAACTTCAAGCCGGACCACCCCGCACGGGAGATGCAGGACACTTTCTTCGTCGATCCGCCCGAGGCGCACCTCGTGCTGCGTACCCACACCTCCCCGGTGCAGGTGCGCTCGATGCTGGAACGCGAACTGCCGATCTACGTATTGTGCCCGGGCAAGGTGTTCCGCACCGACGAGCTCGACGCGACGCACACGCCCGTGTTCCACCAGTTCGAGGGTCTCGCGATCGACAAGGGCCTCACCATGGCCGATCTGGTGGGCACCCTGGAGCACTTCACGCAGCAGCTGTTCGGGGACGAGGCGAAGGTGCGCCTGCGCCCCAACTTCTTCCCGTTCACCGAACCCAGCGCCGAGCTGGACATCTGGCACCCCGGCGCAAAGGGTGGCCCGCGGTGGATCGAGTGGGGAGGTTGCGGCATGGTCAACCCGAATGTGCTGCGAGCCACCGGGATCGATCCGGACGTCTACTCCGGCTTCGCCTTCGGCATGGGGATCGAGCGGGCACTCATGTTCCGCAACGAGGTCAGCGACATGCGCGACATGATCGAGGGCGACGTACGTTTCAGCGAACACTTCGGGATGGAGATCTAGGTGAGAATCCCACTG
>JASLBS010000246.1 GCA_030146405.1 Arthrobacter sp. | reverse complement strand
GATCAGGTGCTCGCCGAAGGTGTGGATGGTGGGCAGCTCGACGTCGACCCCTGCCGCGAGCGCCGCGGCCGCTGCCTCCCCGAGTGTCCCCGCCGCCCGGTGAAGTTCCTTGAGGAAGGCGATCCCGAAGTAGTCGGCCACGACCGTCCCGTCGAAGCCCCAGGTGTCCCTCAGCAGCGAGGTCAGCAGTGAAGCGTCCGCAGCGGTGGGCACGCCGTCGATGTCCGTGTACGAGTGCATGACCGATCGCACGCCGGATTCCCGGACCGCCATCTCGAACGGTGGCAGGAGGACGTCTGCCCGCTCGCGTTCCTCGACGGAGACGGGGGCGAGGTTGCGCCCGGCCCTGGAGGCCGAGTAACCGACGAAGTGCTTGAGCGTCGCGACGATCCCGGCGGGCTCCAACCCCTGCACGTAGGCCGTCGCGATGGTGCCGATCAGTAGGGATCCTCGCCGATGGTTTCCTCGACGCGCCCCCAGCGGGCGTCGCGGACGACGTCGAGCACCGGCGCCAGCCCCTGGTGGACGCCCACGGAGCGGAGGTCGGCTCCGATCGCGGAGGACATCGAACGCACCAGGTGGGGATTGAAGGTTGCACCCCATGCGAGGGGAACCGGGTACGCCGTCGCCTTCCAGGCCGCGAAGCCTGCGAGGCATTCCTCGTGGACGAGGGCCGGGATGCCGAAACGGTTGGCGGCCGCGACGCGCTCCTGCGTACGTTGCAGCGAGAGGGCACCGAAGCCCGGCTCCACCGGTGCGGTACCGAAGGGCCGGGTCAGCTGACCGAGCCCGTGCGGAAGGAGTTCGTCGAGATCCACCGTGTCGTTCATCTCGTGCTGGTGAGGGGCCACCTCGCCCCCCTCGGTATTGGCACCCACCCAGACGCCCACCAGCTGGGCGGTCTTCTCACGGAGGGTCATCACGCGGATCAGGGCATCGACCCGCTCTTCCGGTGAGTTCGAGGTGTTCCGCCACGGGGCGTCATTCACAGTCGTGTCAGTCAGGTCAGTCGTGTCAGTCATGGTTACTTTCCGCCAGCGCCCATGAGGCCCTGGACAAGCGCTCGCCGCGCGAACAGGTAGACGAGCAGGATGGGCACCATCGAGAGCGTGACCGCGGCCAGCAGGCCCGGGACGTTGATGCCGTACTGCGTCTGGAAGTTGAAGAGGCCGAGGGTCACCACGCGGGTGCTCTCGGACTGCGTGAGGATGAGGGGGAAGAGGAAGCCGTTCCAGGCCTGGAGGGCGGAGAAGACGGCGATCGTGGAGATTCCTCCCTTGGACAGCGGGAGGACCAACCGGAAGAAGGCGCGCGCGGGACTCGCACCGTCCATGGCCATCGCCTCGTACAGCTCCCCCGTGATGTCACGCATGGTCCCGCTGAGAATGAGTGTGCAGATGGGGAGGGCGAACGCGGCGGTGGGAAGGATGACGCCGATCAGGTTGTCGTACAGTCCCACCGTGTTGATGAGGTAGAACACCGGAACGATCACGGCCTGCGCGGGGATCGCCAGGCCCAGCAGGAAGATGCGGAACACGATCGAGGCCCCCCGGCTCCGGCTACGGACGATCGCGTAGCTGAGCGGTGGCACCAGCAGGAGCACGATCGCGACGACACCCACCGTCACGAGGACGGTGTTGAGGAAGTACCGTCCGAAGCCGCTGGCGATGGCATCGATGTAGTTCTGCAGCGTGAAGGTCGTCGGGAAGGACAGGGGCCCGTTGCTGCTGAAGTCGGCGCGTGTCTGGAACGTCCCCGAGATCATCACGTAGATCGGGATCGCGACGATCAGCAGCCAGAGGAAGGAGCCGATGCCCGCAGCGTAATTGGGGCGGGTTTTCATCAGAGTCCCTCCAGCGAGCTGTTCATCTTGTCGTAGCCGGAGACCTTGACCACCACGAGGGAGATCGCCGTCGCGATGACGACCAGTACCAGGGCGATCGCGCTA
This sequence comes from Arthrobacter sp., assembly GCA_030146405.1. Classification (GTDB taxonomy): domain Bacteria; phylum Actinomycetota; class Actinomycetes; order Actinomycetales; family Micrococcaceae; genus Arthrobacter_D. The sequence goes on along the minus strand of JASLBS010000246.1, from coordinate 1,020 downwards.
CCGACGCCGAAGTCGAAACGCTGGAATGCCTCCTGGTACATGTAGAAGGCGGTGATGGTGGTGTCCGTACCGGGCCCGCCGTTGGTCAGGATGAGCACGGTCTCGAAAGTGGTCAGACCACCGACGATCATGAGGATGATCGAGGTGATGGCCGTGTTGCGCAGCTGCGGGACGGTGATCGCGAAGAACTTGCGCACCGTACCGGCCCCGTCGATGTCGGCTGCCTGGTACAGGACGGGTGGAATGCCCCGCGCTGCGCCCTGGTAGATGAGCGTGTGGAAGGGGGTGAACTGCCACATCCCCACGAAGATCAGGACACCGATGGCTCCCGCCTGGTTACCCAGCAGGTTGCCGTCGCCGAAGAGCCAGGACAGCTGCCCCGGGATACCGAAGTTCGGGTCGAGCAGGGCCCGCCAGAGGACGGAGATCGCAGCGGAGGACAGGAGCAGCGGGATGAAGTAGATGGCGCTGAGGATCGCGCGGTTCTTCTGGTTACCCGCGGCCCACACACCCAGCAACATGCTCAGGGGGGTCTGGGTGACCACGCCGAGCACGATGAAGAGGAGGCTGAGCCACAGGCTCTTGAGCATGACGGGGTCGGCGACGAGCGTCTTCCAGTTGTCGAGACCCACGAACCTCGGGTCACCCAGACCGCTCCAGGTGGTGAAGGACAGCACTGCGACCGCGACGAGCGGGATGAGCGCGAAGAGGGCGAAGAAGATGGTGGCGGGCAGCGCCCAGGCGAAACCCGGGCGGCCTACGTTGGAGGTACCCGAACGGGCAGGGCGGCTCACGGTGGAGCCGCCCTGCCCGGGCGCCTGCGAGTGGCAAGCAGTGTCATGTTCGTCCTACAGGCCCTGCATGGCCTGGATGAAGCCGTCTTCATCGATCTGGCCGCTGAAGAACTGCGACACCGCCCGGTAGATGGAGACGGTGGCCTCGGGCGGGTATGCCTGGTCCCAGGAGAGCTGGAAGTGCGGCGCGTTCTGCACGAGGTCGAACTGGTACTGCGCATACTCG
>JASLBS010000200.1 GCA_030146405.1 Arthrobacter sp. | reverse complement strand
CAACGACCCGAGGTCTAGGCCTCAGGCGACATTGCACGACTTGTGGGCTACGTCGGGGGGTTCTGGTAAGACAGATGGATCGCCGTAGCTTTGGTCGGGATCAAATCCTAGGAAGTGCCCTGTACACGTTCGTGCCTCGAGGGGGAGGGTCAGGACTGGGCAGCGCGCGCGGCTCCGGTCCCGGCTGAGGTGCCCAGGTCGCTTCCGGGGAGTGTCTGCTGGGTGGTCAGCGCCGTGATCCACGCATCGGTCGTGCCGACGGAGGCCCAGTTGGAGTTCAGCAGCGCGAGCAGGGTTGTGTGCACGGTCCGTGCATCGGCGAAGCCGGCGTCGTTTGCGATGTTGATCGCACCGGTGGCGTCGGAGAGCACTTCGGTGGTGAAACCGAGGCCTTCGGCTTCGACAGCGGACCCGAGGATGCAGTTGTTGGTCATGTATCCCACGAGGGTTACGGTATCGACGTCGTTTTCGCGCAACCACGTCGCGAGGTCGGTGCCGGCGTAGACGGAACCGTACTGCTTCACGACGCTCTTCCATGCCTCGGTGCGCCGGCTTTCAACCTCGGGGTGGAGTTCGAACTCCGGCGTGCCCGGGGCAAAGACGGGAGCTCCTTCACCTGCAGTGTGCTGGATGACGGCGATGGGAAGACCTGCGGTGGTGGCCGCGTCGATGGCAGCGGTGATCTGCGGCAGGGACTGCTCGTGCGGTGGGTACTGGATCTCGAGGAGACCACTGAAGTACTGCTGCTGGACATCGACGAGAACAAGGGCGCGGCGAGGGCTACTCATGGCAGGGGTTACTCCTATAAATCAACGAGGTGACAGGGGATGCACGCCCGGTGGGGCGTTGATTCCATCCTGTACTGAACTGCATCCGGTCAACAGTGGCACGTATGCCTATGTACGATTGATTCGGGCCAGAAGGGGTGTCTTTTGCATATTGCGGTGTACGCGTTCGATGGCGTGACGATGTTCCATCTGGCCGTTCCACAGATGGTCTTCGATGAGGTTGCGCGGCAGGGACTCGGAAAGTGGACGACCAATCTGTTCTCCGACGGTCCCGGCTCGATCCGGACGGCGGAGGGCTATGAGCTGGCCGGGATCGAAGGCCCAGAAGCTGCGGCGAGGGCGGATGTTGTCGTGGTGCCCTCGTGGTTCGATGACGGGCGCGTACCGAGCGATACCCTGCGTGCCGTCCTTCAAGCTGCACACCAGCAGGACGTGACAGTCCTGGGACTGTGTCTGGGTGCGATCGCCGTTGCGGACGCCGGCCTGCTCACCGGACGTCGGGCCGTCACCCACTGGCAGGCCTTCACCACCCTCACGGACCGGCACCCGGACATCCTCCTTGACCGCTCCGTGCTGTATATCGATCACGGGGATGTGATGACTTCTGCGGGTACCGCGTCGGGTTTGGATGCGTGCCTGCATCTCGTGCGCAAGCGCCTGGGATCCGACGCCGCGAACACGGTGGCCCGCAGTCTCGTCGTCGCACCCCACCGCGAGGGCGGGCAGGCACAGTACATCGAACACCCTGTCCCACCGCGGTCCACCGACAACCCGATGGCCCACCTGCTCGAGTGGGTGCTGAGTAACCTGGGCGAGACGCTCACCATCGATCGTCTGGCCGAGCAGGCGCACATGAGCCGCCGCACGTTCATCCGCGCGTTCCGCGCAGCCACCGGGACGACACCGTCGGCCTGGATCCGATCCCGGCGGCTCGATACCGCACGCCGCCTCCTGGAGACCACGGATCGATCGATCGATCAGATCGCCATGGATTGCGGCTTCGGCAACGCCGTCACTCTCCGCCAGAACTTCGCGGCAGCCTTTTCCACCACCCCGACCGATTACAGACGCAACTTCACCACCCGCTCGTCCACACCGACCCCGTACTGAGGTGCTCTGCACCACCGCGGAGTAGGGGGTCTGTCTCAGTAACGGTGTTTCTGACGTTTTCATTTAGTAGGTCTCCGCGGCTGTGAATCGCAGCGGTAAATGGCGTGGTTTCCGTAGCGCTAGATGGCTGATCAACGTCCGTGTCAGGATCCCTTAGCCGTCTGTCGGGGCAGCGGCGGGGCGGATGACTTTGGGTGCGGCGAAGTCGCTGTTGTCGATGACGAAGGTGGCTCGCTCCCAGGGGCGCGTGGCTTCGAAGTAGAGGCGCTGGCCGTGAACGTACCGGCGCATCGTCGGGTGCTCCGGGTCAGGGTTGCTGCCACCCCGGGTCGCCATTCGCGCAGCGGTCTCCTCGAAGGGAACTTCGAGGTACACCGAGGCGTCCCAGGACGCGGCGAGTTCGTCGCGGTGCAGGAACATGCCCTCGACCAGGACCAGTGCCTCCGGTGGGGCGTGAAGGAACGCCGCGAGGGCTGGTTGATCGGTCACTGGGTCGTATGAAGCCGGCGAGTACCAGCCATCTCCCTTCGGGCCCAGCGGTGTGAGCACGTACTGGTGGAAGGCCGGGTAGTTGTACGTGTCTTTCCAGAATCCTTCCGGTGAGTGCCGTCCCCGGGCGTGCCTGACGCGCGAGGGGTTGAGGAAATCATCTGCGTGGATGATCACCACGGGACGGTGATGAATTTCCGCTGCCAGCTTGGCTGTGAACGACGTCTTTCCGCTGCCATCGACACCGTCAATCGCCACGATCCTGCCCTTGGTCCCGACGATGCTGAAAATGTCGTCGACCAGGTCGCGCATGAACTTCCCCATGTCTCCATCCTCCTAGAGATGAGCACTAAGCAGCGTGCGGTAGGGACCCTCAAGCGGCCCTGTCTTTAGCGGGCCAGCGGCGCCTCCGGCGCAGCGTCCGAAGAATGAGTTCTCTCCTGGTCGAGCATGACTCCAAGCAATGCACCGAATCCTGCCGCGAGCACGTGCGCGTTCTTTAGAGGCATCCACCAGCAGGTCCAGGTGATGGTCATCCCACCGTTGGAGGAGTCTGATTCTCCAGCTGTCCAACGTTCTGTCACATCAGCATTCTTCATGTTCACGTGGAAGTAATGCCGCACAGCTATCTCATTTCGTGCTGGACGGAGGTCGTATCGTTGGATAGCGACCCCGCGTACGACATGACCTTGTCGACCGGTCTCTTCGAAGAGCTCACGGATCGCAGCTTGCTCCGGGAATTCACCGTGCTTGATTGAGCCTGCCGGCACCTGCACGCCGGTTTCGGCCATCGGTAGGTCATCGTGAGTGAACACCAACAGATGCCCGTCATGAACGACATAGCAAACAGCTTTCTGAACCTCGCTGGGCATCCCCTCACCTTACGGAAACAATGCCACCCGGGCCGTACGAATTCGTGGCAGTGTCTGGGGACATGATCCACTATGGAATCTATGGAATCTATGGAATCTATGGAATCTATGGAATCTATGGAGCATGGCGGCAGGACGGCTCGCTCGTCACTATTCGGAAGTCTCGCGGTCCGTACCTCGGAATGCTCGACCTCCCCGGCGGCTCGCCCGAAGCGGCCGAGACCCCCCCTCGAGACACTCGAGCGCGAGCTACTCGAGGAATGCGGCGTGACAGGAATCAGTGTTCGATCCTGGCATCGCTTCGACTTCCTCGTCGAGTTCACGAGCGCCGGCGCACCGCTGAACGAGCATCATCGAGGCCTTCTCGCCCTCGTGGAGGTCGCGACATCAGTGACAGACATCCGCGACGTCGAGGACGTCGCCGCGGTCGAGCTCATCGATCCGAATGATCACCCATTGTCCGAACTGACACCTGCTCTGCGACTGGCGATCTCGTTGCTCGCTCGGCCCACGCCGCCGGCAGGTCCATAGCAGCATCGGCGTTGTCCCAACGCTCGCCACGATCGTTTCTCGGACGCCGATGCTATCGGCGGGACAGGTCCCCTCATCGGTAGGATCAGCGGATGCTCATTCGCCAGGCAACCTCAGACGACGTTGAAGGTGTCCGCGGCATCAGCGTAGCCACCGGCCGTGATTCCTGGGGCGTAGAGATGCTCAGCACCACGCCAGAGCGACTGGTTGTGGCAGCGGAGGCGGCAGGTGAACTTGTAGGTGTAGCCAAAACTCACTTCCATGAGTACCCCGATGGCGATGCCCCTGCCGGCCACTATCTCGGAGGAGTAATGGTCAAGCCCTCCC
>JASLBS010000179.1 GCA_030146405.1 Arthrobacter sp. | reverse complement strand
GGATTGCCGATCCAGCTCTGGCCCTGGATGCCGAAGACGGCCAGGACTTGATTGAAAATGCCCTCCTGCCCGAAGACCTGGCGCCAGAGGAGCGCGATAGCCACGCTGCCACCGATCAGCGACGGTAGATAGAACGCCGCGCGGTACACCGACAGCGCCTTCATACCCTGGTTGAGGATCAGCGCTACGCCCAGTGAGGCGACGAGCACGGCCGGCACCGAGACGACGACGTACAGGAAGGTCACCTGCACGGAGTCGATGAATCGGGGATCGGCCGCAGCCATCCGTTCGTAGTTGTCCAGTCCTACCCACACCGGGGGTGACAGGAGGTCATAACTGGTGAAGGACAGATACAGGGAGTAAAGCATCGGCCCTACGGTCAGAAACAGAAGTCCTACGATGAACGGAGACAGGAACCCGAACGCGGCCAGCGCTTCCCTACGGGACCGCCGCCTCCGCGAGCCCCTTCGTGCGTCCGCGCCTTGACCATCTGATGGGTCGCCCGGAGACTCTGAGCTACTCAGGAGTGCGGCTTGCGGAGCTCTGGTGACGTCAGTCATTGTCGTCCTTCCCGTCGTGATCCAAACCCTCACCTGCTGCTGCATCCTGCGCATGGGATTCGACATAGCCCGGCAGCAGCTGGCTCAGGAGGCCCGCGAAAGGGGCGGAGGTTCCCGCTGTCCTGGCAGCGGTCAGGAATTCGAAGAGGTCCTTGCTCCAAGGCCGGTCGTTGACTGCCGTTCCACTCGCGTCGTACGCGGCTGCCGTCTCGTCGAAGAACCCCCAGTGAGCGGCAACCCAGGAGGCGCCGGTAGAGGTGGCCACACTTTTGAGCACCATCTCGGAAGCCACCCCGTACTTCTGCGCTACGTTCAGCGCCTCGTGCGTGCCAGCCAATGCGGAGAACATCATCATCTGATTCGCCAGCTTGGTGGCCGCGCCGGTACCTGGCGCGCCAGTCAGTAGAACTTCGTTGCCGACCGCGCGCAGCACGTGCTCGATAGCATCGAAGTCTTCACGCTCTGCTCCCACAAACACCGTCAGCTCGCCCTTACGTGCCCTGGTGGATCCACCACTCACCGGAGCGTCGATGAACCTGACCCCATGCTCCTTAGCTTTCGCGGAGAGCGACTGAGCCGAGGCCGGGAGAATAGTGCTGTGAACGATCACCGTTCCGCCGGCACTGTTGGCGAAATAGCCCTGATCCCCCAGCAAGATGGACTCGACGGCAGCATCGTCTGGTACGACAAGCACGAGGACGTCCGCGGAAGCCAGTTCCTCGACCGATGAGACGCTGGCCGCGCCGGCGTCGATACAAGATTGTGCTTTGTCTGATGCCGGGTCGAAGACGGTAAGAGGCCAACCATCCTCGAGCAAGGCGTGCGCCATGGGCAGGCCCAGGTTCCCGAGTCCGGCCAGTCCGATCGTTGTACTGCGCGGCATCGTTGCCATACTTCCTCCGGAGCATTGCGGTGATGCCGGGCCAAGCCCGGCATCACCGACTGACAAGGATGGGGATTTACAAGCCCTCGTAGTAGGCCACGACCGCCTCGACATCCACGGAGCTGTCCTTCGGGCGACCCTGCGCCTCGTACAGCTTCTTGCGAGCGTGCATGTCCGCCAGCAGAACAGCGCGAGCATGGACCGCCACTTCATGGGCGACCGCGGCAGGAACAACGATGATCCCGTCGTCGTCGCAGCCGACGATGTCCTCGGGCTGCACCTGCACACCACCGCACGCGATGGTCGTCTGCACTTCGACGACCTCGATGCGGCCCGGGATGATGGTGCGACCTCGCTCCCGGACGCAGATGGGGTTGCGCTGCAGGGTCACCTCTCCGGTGTCACGGCAGTTCCCGTCCGTGATGATGCCGGCTGCGCCGGCACCGACTGCCGCCATAACGTTCTCGGATCCCCAGAATCCGACCTCGCGGCCTCCCCCGGAGTCCATCACGATCACGTGACCGGGTCGCAGATCTGCAGGGAGCTTTTTGTGGCCCATTTTCTCGAACCAGATGCGGTGGGCTTCGACGATGTCCTGCGTCGAGTCGAGCTTCCACATTGGCTTGTTCGACGGAACAGCGCGGATCGTGGCGGCGTGGCCCCAGAACTTCATGCCGTTCCATAAAGGCCGAATGGCAGGATCCATGAGGTGGATGTCGAAGTGACCGATGCCGTCCAGTGCGTCTGCCACGTCGGCAACCCGAAGGTGCTTGTACAGGCTGTTCAGGTTATCGGGATCGGCTTTCTCATCTGTAGCCGTGCTGTTGGTGAGCGTCGTCATGGGACACCTTTCACTTCTTCGGGAACAGTCTTTGTGAAGTTCGCCCGACGAGTCTTCGGTCGGGCCCGGCGCTTAGTGACGTGAGTCACCGTCGCGCTTGTTTATTGTCTACAGCATTCAATCGACAGAGGGCAAGAGCTAGCCGCATAATAGTTGGAACGCCATACACTCAACCCCTCGATGGAGGATCACCGTGGACGTATCCACCAGCGCCTCCGCGCCGCC
>JASLBS010000115.1 GCA_030146405.1 Arthrobacter sp. | reverse complement strand
CCAGCTCGGGGTGCGCCGGCTCGATGCGCGTGCGCGCGTCCCCCAGGAAGTCGTCGAGCCGGTCCGGCCACGCGGTGGTGGTCAGGGTGTATGACTCCTCGACGAAGCCCGGGGTGAATCCGGCGCGGATCCTCACGATGTCGTCGGTGAGCATCAGGAGCCTGATCTCGACGCCGTCGGTGGCGACGTGGACCCAGTCCCCCGCTCGCTCGATCCGCTCGACTCTTCTGCACAGACGCACGCGCGACCGCCTCCTTCGCCGGTTGTCCGGTGGATTGACTCATGGGTTGACAGGCTCGATTTACCCACGCGGGCGGACCGGGCGGCAATAAGTTGCCGTTCCTTGCACCCATGTCACCGACGTCGCACGGCCCACCCGGCAGGCACCATGACGCGATCCGGAGAACCGAGGCTCCCTCGTTTTGCCGCGCCAGGATCCGCAGGGACAATGGGGACCCATGAGCACAGGGCCCGACGACGACACCTCGAGTCTCGACGCCCCGACGGATCCACCACGGATCACGACGCCCACGATCTACGACGTCGCCCGCGCCGCCGGGGTGGCCCCGTCCACCGTGTCCCGCACCTTCGCCCGTCCGGGGCGGGTGTCCTTCGAGACGGCGCAACGGGTCCGTATCGCGGCGAAGGATCTGGGATACCGAGCGAAGTCGGTCACCCTGCCCGGATCTGAGCGGAACCGCAGGACGAAGATGGTCGCGCTCGTGGTCTCCGACATCTCCAACCCGGCGTACTTCGAACTCATCCGCGGGGCCGAGGAGGCCGCTGCCGAGGCGGGGTACATCGTCCTGCTGGCCCACACCCACGAGTCCGACCGCAAGGAGCGTGAGGCGATCGAGCGGATGATGCCGCTCGTGGACGGGATCCTGCTCACCAGCTCCCGGATGTCGGACTCAACGATCCGCATGGTGGCCAAGCAGAAACCCATCATCATCGCCAACCGGGCCGTGAGCGGTGTGGCCTCGGTGGTCCCGGACAACCCACGCGGTATGCGTCGGGCCGCCGAGCACCTCGCCATGGCCGGTCGCCGCTCAATCCTCTACGTGGCCGGGCCCGAGGCGTCCTGGACGGACGGCATGCGTTGGCGCGCCCTACGCGAGGCTGCACTGGAGCTGGAGTTACGGGTGCATCGGCTCGGCCCGTACGATCCCACCTCCGACGGCGGCACGAGTGCCGCGATCGCCTGGCTGGAACACCGTGTACCGGCTGTGATCCTCTACAACGACCTCATGGCGCTGGGTTTCCTGCGGGAACTGCGCAGGCACGACGTACGGGTCCCGCAGGAGGTTGCCGTCATCGGTTTCGACAACATCCAGGGGCTCGATCTCATCGAACCCTCGTTGACCTCGGTGGTGGCACCCATGCAGGCGTTGGGTGCCACGGCGATGAACAATCTCCTGGCCATGACCCGAGGCGCGTCCCCCAGATCGAACCTGCCCATGGTGCTACCCACCCGGCTCGTGGTGCGCAGGTCCTCGGCCCTTCCTCCAGCAACAGACGGCAACTGATTGCCCCCACCTGGTGAGGCGGTCTGGGATGGAAGCATGTCGACGTCCCCAGCGAACCATCCCGACCGACTCCTACCGGCGGACCCGGGCACCCGAGCCATCGCCCGGGCCCTGCTCAGCCATGTGGAGGACCTCCCGATCGTCTCCCCCCATGGCCATGTGGACGCACGGGTTCTTGCGAACGACACGCCCTTCCCCGACCCCACCGAGCTGATGATCAGCCCGGACCACTACGTGACGCGTCTGTTGCATGCGAACGGGGTGGAACTCTCCGCGCTGGGACTCGGTTCCGCGGACGCGGACCCGCGGGAGGCCTGGCGGATCTTCTGCCGGAACTGGCCGCTCTACGACGGTACGGCCTCCGGGTACTGGTTGCGGTCCGAGTTCGTCAACGTGTTCGGCGTCGACGACGCCCTGATCGACGAGGACCACGCGGACGAGATCTACGACCAGCTCCGGATCGTGCTCGGGCAACCGGAGTTCCGACCCCGAGCGCTGTTCGAGCGGTTCAACCTGGAGGTCCTCGCCACTACGGACGATCCCCTCGACGACCTCGAGGCCCACGCCCGGCTCGCGGCCGATCCGAGCTTCACCGGACGCGTTGTGCCCACCTTCCGGCCCGACGCCTACGTCAAGTTCCATGGCGCCGGTTTCGCCGAGAAGGTCGAACAGCTGATCGACACCGCCGGTGACGGCATCACAGGGTACGAGGGCTACCTGCGCGCCCTGGAGAACCGTCGACAGCATTTCATCGCCCACGGCGCGGTGTCCGCCGACCACGGCACCCTCAACGCCCGCACCCTGAAACTGGGAGCCGCCGAGGCCGGCCGCCTGTTCGAGAAGGGCCTACGCGGCGACGCCACCCCGGAGCAGGCCGAAGCCTTCGAGGCGACCATGACCTACCAGTTTGCCCGGATGGCCGTGGAGGACGGGCTCGTGATGACGCTGCACCCGGGGGTGCACCGCAACCACTCCCCCGGGACCTTCGAGCGGTACGGCGCGGACACCGGTCAT
>JASLBS010000140.1 GCA_030146405.1 Arthrobacter sp. | reverse complement strand
GCGCCGGCTACCGGGGCGCCGTACTCGGTGAGCGAGGAGCAGTCACCGCGGAGATCGCCGTCGTGCTTCCTGCCCTGGTCGTCCTGCTCGCACTCCTCCTGGGGACGGCTCACGTGGGGACCGTCCAACTCCGGATCGAGGAAGCCGCACGCGCCGGTGCCCGGGAGGCCGTGCGTGGCGAGAGCAGCGACGCGGTGGAGCAGACGGTGCAGCGCTTGGCGGGTGCGAACACCACCACCCGGGTGGGACATACCGCCGGATGGATCACCGTGAAGGTACGGGCGGAGGTCGACGCGCCCCTTGTCGGGCTACTCGGCATCACCCTGGAAGCGACAGCCTCGGGGAAGGACGAACACGATGGCCGGTGATCCGCCCACGGGCGGTCGAGGTACCCAGGACGATCCCGAGAGGGGTGCAGGAACACTGCTCATGGCCGGACTGGCCCTGCTGGCATTGATGCTCATCGCGTCTACTGCGCTGTTGTTGCAGGCAGCAACGGCGGCGTCGAAAGCGGCAACGGCCGCCGATCTCTCCGCCCTGGCCGCAGCGGATGCAGTCCGTGGGCTGACCACGGGGAGTCCGTGCGACGTGGCAGAGGAGGTCGCTGCACGCCATCAGGCCCAGGTCCGCGAATGCCTCATCGCCGATGCCGGCCCGGGAACCGCCCTGATCCGCGTGGTGGTGCCCGTTCCCGGGATCGTCCCGGATGCCCAGGGCGCGGCGAGGGCCGGGCCACCACCGTGATTCGTGATCCGCGACCCGAGAACCCTGACCCGAGAACCCTGACCCGAGAACCCTGACCCGAGACGCGCCCCACGACGCACCCCGAGACACACGACGCGTAACGCGTTAGGGCGCCGGGGTGGTAACGGCTCCGGTCCTGGCAGCCTCCCGCAGGATGAGGGACGGGACGGCGACGGCTCCACGCTTGCTCAGCGGATTGTTGCGGTTACCGCACTTGGGCGACTGCACGCAGGACGGGCACCCGGACGCGCATTCGCAGGCCTCGATGGCGTCGCGGGTCGCGGTCAGCCAGATCTGCGCGGCCTCGAACCCCCGCTCCGCGAAACCGGCCCCTCCGGGATGGCCGTCGTACACGAAGATGGTGGGCATGCCGGTGTCGGCGTGCAGCGCGGTCGACACCCCACCGATGTCCCACCGGTCGCTCGACGCCACGAGGGGCAGCAGGCCGATCGCGGCGTGCTCGGCCGCATGCAGGGCACCGGGGAGCTCGTCGGCGAGGATCCCCTCCGACTCGAGGAGCTGCGGGCTGATCTCGAACCACACGCTCTTGGTGAAGAGGTCCCTCGCCTCGAGCTCGAGCGGTTCCTCGCCGAGTACCTCGTTGGAGGCTAACGCCTTCCGCTGGAACGACACCACCTGGGTGGTCACCCGTACCTCACCGAAGTTCGCGAGCACACCTCCCCAGAGAGTGCTGATGTCCCGTCCGATCACCTCGATCTGCGTGACGTCCCGTGCCTGGGTGTAGTAGTCGGGGTGGGCGCGGGCCACCACCGCGCAGTGGTCCTGTTCGTTGAGCTCCTGCACCACGTAGGTGCGCCCCTGATGGACGTACACCGCACCGGCGTGCGCCTGGTAGTGGCTCTGCGGCGAGCCCATGGTGCCCAGCAGGGCGCCGGATCCAGCCTCCACGATATTGATGGGCCCACCGCCGTCCGCCCGGAGATTCACCATGGCCGCGGCACTCTGCGGGTGGGTCCAGAACCACCCGGCGGGTCGGTGTCTCAGGAACCCCTGATCGCACAGGGTGCCCAGCAGTTCCTCGGTGCTGGCTCCGAAGAGCTCCAGGTCGGAGGCGGTGATGGGCAGTTCGGCGGCCGCCGAACACAGGTGCGGGCCGAGGACGTACGGATTGGACGGGTCGAAGACCGTCGCCTCCACCGCGAGGTCGAAGACGGCTTCCGGGTGATGCACCAGGTACGTGTCGAGCGGATCGTCGCTGGCCACGAACGCGGCGATGGCGTCCTGCCCGGAACGCCCGGCCCTGCCGATCTGCTGCAGGAGGGACGCCCGGGTTCCTGGCCAGCCCGCCACCAGGACGGCATCGAGTCCGGAGATGTCGATACCCAGCTCGAGTGCGGAGGTGCTGGCGACACCCAGCAGTTCACCGCTGCGCAGGGCGGTCTCGAGCGCGCGCCGTTCCTCGGGCAGGTACCCGGAGCGGTAAGCGGCGATCCGATGCGGAAGGCTGGGGTGTACCTCCTCGAGCATCCGCCGAGAGGTCTGGGCGATGCTCTCCGCACCCCGTCTGGACTTGATGAACGCGATGGTCCGGACCTGCGCCGAGACCAGGTTCGCGAGCAGACCGGACGTCTCGGCGATGACGGTCCGGCGGGTGGCGGCACCGTTCTCGCCCCTCGTCCCGGTGAGCTGTGGTTCCCAGAAGGCCACGGTGGTGGAGCCGTGGGGTGAGCTGTCCTCGGTGATCGCACGAGCGGGGGCCCCGATGAGCCGTCCGAAGGACACTGCAGGGTCGGCGGAGGTCGCCGATGCCCCGATGAACACCGGATGCGCGCCATAGCTGGCACAGATCCGCCGCAGCCGCCGCATCAGGTTCGCCACATGGGAGCCGAACACCCCGCGGTAACTGTGCGCCTCGTCGATGATCACGTACTTGAGGCGGCGGAAGAACCGCGCCCACCAGGTGTGGTTCGGCAGGATGCCGAAGTGCAGCATGTCGGGATTCGCGAGGACCAGATTGGCGTGGTCGCGGATCCACCGGCGTGCGCCCGACTCGGTGTCGCCGTCGTACGTCTCGGCACGCACCGTGGGCAGTCCCAGCGCGTTGACGGCGGACAGCTGATCGGCCGCCAGCGCCTTCGTGGGCGCCAGGTAGAGGGCCACGGACCCGTTCGGGGCCAGGGTGGCCCGGTCCGCCAACTCGCTCCGATGGATCTCGTCGAGCACCGGTAGCTGGTAGCAGAGGGACTTACCCGATGCCGTTCCCGTGGCGATGATGGTGTGCGCGCCGTCGTGGGCGGAGGTCGCTCCCTCCACCTGGTGTCGCCACGGCTCCAAGACACCTCGGGTCGCGAAGGCCTCGACGACGTCGGGATGGGCCCAGCCCGGCCAGGGGGCGTGCTCCGCCGTACGGGCGGGGATATCGCGGACATGCAGCAGCTGCTCGGGTTCGGTTCCACCCCCGAGCAGGGAGATCAGGGAATTCTGCGCAGCCACCCGGCAATTCTGTCACCGCGGTGCGGCGACGGAGCTCGGATCCCGCCCTTATCCTCTGACGACGAACACGTCGGCGAGGTGCTGCCAGGCGAGGAATTCGTACAGCGCCCGGCCGTCCGCGGAGGCCATGAGCAGGCCGGTGGTGACGTCGTCCTCCAGCACTCCCGCGGTGAGGGCCCGCATGACGTAACTACCGAGCCCTCGGCGTCGGAAGGGTTCCTCCGTCTCGATGCGGTCGTACACCGCATGGTCGTTCACGACCGCCACGGAGCCCCGGGCCGCGACCTCGCCGTCGATCCGGACCACCACGTGGCGGCAGGGTCCCTCGCTGGTGCGTTCGAGGCTGAAACCGTCACCCGGCGGCCGTGGGTCCTCGACGTCCTGGGCGTGCATGTCGACGCTCATCAGGGACTGCCGCCGGTCGGTGACCCGCAGGCCCAGCCGCTCGGCGTCGTCGACGAGTTCCTGGAGGTGATTCGTCACCACCGTCAGCACCCGTGCCGGGTCCTGCTTGGTCTCGGAGGCGAGCTCGAGGAACAGATCGCTCGTGGGCTCGAACAGGAAATGCTCGGTCTCGTCCTGGTGATCCGACCGGAGCACGGAGGTGCTGCGACCGTGGTCGTACGGTTCGTAACCGCGGCAGGCCGCCCAGCCGGAGACCCAGGTTCGGAGGAGTTCGTGATCTGCTGATGCGCCCATGCAGTGAACCATAGTTCCCGGAGCCCGCGGAATCACCGGTACACCCGGGACAGTGATCGTTTCGAGACGCAAAGTAGGCTTTAAGCCGTGTCGACCAACCGTATTGCCCTGTATTACGTCTTCGCTCCGCTGCCCGACCCCGAGGCGATCCGGCTGTGGCAGCGCACGCTCTGTGAGAAGTGGGGCCTCCGTGGAAGGATCCTGATCTCGAAGGACGGGATCAACGGCACCGTGGGCGGCGACGTCTCGGCGGTCAAACAGTACGTGAAGACCACGCGCGAACACCCCGCCTTCAAGGGCATGGAGATCAAGTGGTCCGACGGCGGTGCCGAGGACTTCCCGCGACTGAGCGTGAAGGTGCGCGACGAGATCGTCTCCTTCGGGGCCCCCGGTGAGCTGAAGGTCGACGCGAACGGTGTGGTGGGCGGTGGCACGCATCTGGCGCCGGAGGAACTGCACACGCTGGTCGACGAGAAGCGTGCGGCAGGCGAGGAAGTGGTGTTCTTCGACGGACGCAATGCTCTGGAAGCACAGATCGGCCGCTTCAAGGGAGCGGTGGTCCCGGACGTCCGCACCACTCACGACTTCGTCCGCGAGCTCGACTCCGGCAAGTACGACGACCTGAAGGACAAGCCCGTGGTCACGTACTGCACGGGTGGTATCCGGTGCGAGGTGCTCTCCAGCCTCATGGTGAACCGCGGGTTCCAGGAGGTCTACCAGCTCGACGGCGGGATTGTCCGCTACGGGGAGCAGTACCGGGATGCAGGCCTGTGGGAGGGGTCGCTCTACGTCTTCGACAAGCGCATGCACCTCGAGTTCAGCGACGACGCCGTGACGATCGGCAAGTGCGTGCGGTGCCAGGCGCCCACGAACAAGTTCGAGAACTGCTCCGATCCTGCCTGCCGAAATCTCACCCTGTACTGCGCCGAGTGCGCGGCCGATCCACTGACGATGCGCTGCCCGCAGGGTTGCGAGTCCAATGAGGCCGAGGCCACGGCAGCGAGCGCCGCCTGATGCGGGATGAGAGCGTCCGGCGGGAGTTCGACGACGACGTCGCCACCGCGCCGTCGAGCCAGGACCTGTCCGCGCTGGAAGCACTGGGGCACGATCTGGACGCCCTCGGTTACACGGTGGACGGCGTGGAGATGCTCCTCGGGTCCGCGGCCTATGCTGCCCTCGGGCGGGGTCAACTGGTGCCGGCGCTGCTGGAGGCACGGCGTCTCGCCGACACCGCGGACGGCGCGCCGACAGTTCCTGTGCTGCTGTGGCTCCTGGGCGAGACCATCACCCAGGAGGACCTCGCCGCGGCGTTCCGCACCCTCGGGGTCGATGGACTGGAACGCCTTCGGCTCATCGAACGAGCCGATGCCGAACAGGTTGACACCGAGCGTATCGATGCCGAGCGTGCCGACATCGGGGGTACTGCACCGGAAGTGACGACGCCGGGAGCAGCGACACCGGAAGCTGTGCCGACGGGTGGCGTCCCCCGGGTGGTTCCGGTGCCGCGAGGCCCGGAGGATGCCGGGGCCCGGTGGCGGGCGGCCGCAGATCTTCGCCCGTACGCCTCCGACGTCGACGGGAACCTGTGGGTGTCCAGCGATCTGGGGTCGGAGCTGCGGCCCGGTCGCCTGCGGCACGATCACGTGCTCGGGATCGGGGGAGCGTCCCTCACCCTCGCCCAGACCGTGATCCGCACCGGCGTTGATCGTGCCCTCGATCTCGGTACGGGCTGCGGCATCCAGGTCTTCCACCTCCTCTCCCATGCACGGCACGTCACCGCGACCGACATCTCCGAGCGGGCCCTGGCTTTCACCCGCTTCAACCTCCTGCTCAACGCAGGCACCTTGGAGCTCGACCCGCAGGATCTCGGACAGCGGGTGAGCCTCCGCAGGGGGAGCCTGCTGGAACCCGTCGAGGGCGAACTGTTCGACCTCGTGGTGTCCAACCCGCCCTTCGTGATCACACCACGCGGAGGCCCGGCGGAGGAGGCCTACACCTACCGCGACGGCGGCCTGGCGGGCGACGCCATCGTCGAGACCCTGGTCGGGGGCCTGCCCGGAGTCCTGGCGCCGGGAGGGGCCGCCCAGCTGCTCGGGAACTGGGAGGTCACCGAGGGGACGCCGTGGGACCGTCGCATCCGGGCGTTCGTGCCGTCCGGAGTCGATGCGTGGGTCATCCAGCGTGAGCAGCTGACGCCCATGCAGTACGCCGAGACCTGGCTCCGGGACGCCGCCGAGAATCGCGATCGCGATGCCTACCTCCGGAGCTTCGCCGCGTCCCTCGCGGACTTCGCCTCGCGCGAGGTGGAGGGCATCGGCTTCGGGTCCGTATGGCTACGGCGCCCACGGAACCAGGGGAACCTCGTCCGGGTGACGCTCGAGGAGATCACCCACGACATCGAGCAGCCCGTGGGTCCGCACCTGGCCGCTGCCGTCGAGCGCAGCGACTGGCTCGCGGCACACACGGAACAGGCCTCCTCCGGTGTCGGGATCGCGGACGAGTTCCTGCTCGTCGCCGACGACGTCACCGAGGAACGCCACCAGCGGCCGGGAGCGGAGCATCCCGGGGTCATCCTCCTCCGGCAGGGTGCCGGACTCCGGCGCACCACGCTGCTGACCACGGAGCTGGCCGGCTTCGTGTCCGCCTGCGACGGCGACCTCACGGCAGGACAGATCGCCGGTGCCCTGGCCATGCTCCTGCAGAGGCCGGACGCGGCCTTCACGTCGGAGCTGCTGCTCGACGTCGAGCAGCTCATCCGCGAGGGTTTCCTGATTCCGGTCGCCTGAAACCAGCGGTTACCCTTGTGCAGGTATCCATGACGCATACTGTGAGGTGAGCCCCGGTAGCGGGATCCGGACCGGATACCCAGGATCTGCCCCGGCATCGCCCCCGTATATATAGGAGAGAAGTGCCGACCAAGGCCACGGACAAGAAGCACGGCAAGAAGCTCGTCATCGTTGAGTCCCCCAGCAAGATCAAGAGCATCTCGGGCTATCTCGGTGAGGGTTTCCAGGTCGCCGCGTCCATGGGGCACATTCGCGACCTTCCCCAGCCGTCCGATCTCCCCGCCGAGTTGAAGAAGTCCTCGGTGGGCAAGTTCGCGGTGGACCTCGACAAGGACTTCGAGCCGTACTACGTGGTCTCCCCGGAGAAACGGAAGACAGTCGCCGAGCTCAAGGCGGCACTGAAGGACGCCGACGAGCTCTACCTCGCAACCGATGCGGACCGTGAGGGCGAGGCCATCGCCTGGCACCTGCTGCAGGTCCTCAAACCGAAGGTGCCCGTCTACCGGCTGACCTTCGGCGAGATCACCAAGGAAGCGGTCACGCGTGCCCTGGGTGAACTGCGCGAGGTCGACATCCCCATGGTCGATGCCCAGGAGACCCGGCGCATCCTCGACCGCCTGTACGGCTACGAGATCTCGCCCGTGCTCTGGCGCAAGGTGGCGCGTGGCCTGTCCGCCGGCCGCGTGCAGTCCGTGGCGACGCGCCTCGTCGTCGAACGCGAGCGCGAGCGCATGGCGTTCCGTACGGCGTCGTACTGGGACCTCACCGGCACCTTCACGCCCGAGGACACGGGCAAGGGAAGCACCTTCCCGGCCAAGCTGGTCGCCGTCGACGGCAACCGCATCGCCTCCGGCAAGGACTTCACCGACCGTGGGGAACTGAAGGCCTCGAACGTCGTCCGGCTCGACGAGGAGTCCGCGCGCTCCCTCGCCACCGGACTGGAGGAGGCTGCCTTCGCGGTCCGTTCCCTCGAGACCAAGCCCTACACGCGGCGTCCCGCCGCTCCGTTCACGACGTCGACGCTGCAGCAGGAAGCGGCCCGCAAGCTGCGCTTCAGCTCGAAGGTCACCATGCAGGTGGCCCAGCGGCTGTACGAGAACGGTTACATCACCTACATGCGTACCGACTCGTCGGCGCTCTCGGACCAGGCCATCAACGCCGCCCGCCGCCAGGCGTCGGAGCTGTACGGCCCCGAGTACGTGCCCGAGGCTCGCCGCGTCTACAAGGGCAAGGCCAAGAATGCGCAGGAGGCGCACGAGGCGATCCGCCCCGCCGGAGACTCCTTCCGCACGCCGGCCCAGGTGGCGCAGTCCCTGCGCGGTGACGAGTTCCGCCTGTACGAGCTGATCTGGAAGCGGACCGTCGCATCGCAGATGGCCGACGCCAAGGGCTCGACGGCGTCCCTGCGCCTGGGTGCGAGGAGTGCCGACGGCCGGGACGCCGAGTTCTCCGCGTCCGGCACCGTCATCACCTTCCGTGGCTTCATGGCCGCGTACGAGGAGGGCCGCGACGCGGACCGCACCGAGGACGGTACGGACGACGACGCGCAGGGCACGCGCCTGCCGAACGTCGTCAAGGGCGACTCCTTGGGTGCGAAGGCCATCGAGGCCATCGGGCACGAGACCTCCCCGCCGCCGCGCTACACGGAGGCCTCCCTCGTGAAGGTGCTCGACGAGCGCGGGATCGGCCGACCGTCGACGTACGCGGCCACCATGTCGACCATCATGGATCGCGGTTATGTCCGCACCCGGGGGCAGGCCCTCGTGCCGAGCTGGATCGCGTTCTCCGTGGTACGGCTGCTCGAGGAGCACTTCCACGACTACGTCGACTACGACTTCACGGCGGAGCTCGAGGAGGACCTCGACCGGATCTCCCGCGGCGAGGCCGGCCGCGTCGAATGGCTCAACCGTTTCTACTACGGCGACCGCAAGGAGACCGGCCTCCACACGATCGTCAACGACCTCGGCGAGATCGATGCCCGCCGGATCAACTCGGTTGAGATCGCCGAGGGAATCACCCTGCGGGTGGGCAAGTTCGGCCCGTACCTGGAGAAGCCCCTGCCCGCGGACGCCCCCGAGGGCACGGAGCCCCAGCGCGCCAATGTCCCCGAGGACCTCGCCCCCGACGAGCTGACGGCGGAGAAGGCCGTCGAGCTGATGGAGGCGCCGACGTCGCAGGAACGCGTGCTCGGTACGGACCCGGAGACCGGCCGCTCCATCGTTGCGCGGGACGGACGGTACGGTCCGTACGTCATCGAGCTGATCCCCGAGGTCACCGCCGAGGATCTGGCGAACCAGCCGGTCGAGTACTACAAGAACGGCAAGCCCAAGCCTCCGAAGAAGCCCGCCAAGGTCAAGCCGCGCACCGGCTCGCTCTTCAAGACCATGTCCGTGGACACCGTGACGCTCGAGGAGGCCCTCAGGCTCATGAACCTGCCCCGCGTCCTCGGCACGGACGAGGAGGGCAAGGAGATCACCGTGCAGAACGGTCGCTTCGGCCCGTACCTGAAGAAGGGCAGCGACTCGCGGTCCATCGGCTCGGAGGAGGAGATCTTCACGATCACCCTCGAGCAGGCCCTGGAGATGTACCAGCAGCCCAAGCAACGCGGCGGCCGGACCGTCACGCCGCCCCTGGCCGAGTTCGGCGACGACCCGGTGAGCGAGAAGCCGATCGTCGTGAAGGACGGCCGCTTCGGCCCGTACGTCACGGACGGGACCACCAACGTGACGATCCCGGGCTCCATGGCGATCGAGGAGCTCACACGCGAACAGGCCATCGAGATGCTCGAGGACAAGCGTGCCAAGGGCCCGGCGCCGAAGAAGACCACCCGACGCGCTCCCGCGAAGCGCAAGGTGGCAGCGGGCAAGTAGCCCGTGCTCCTGGGTGGCGGAACCGATGATAGTAGGACGAGAGCTGGAAGCGCAGGGACAATGCGGCTAGGTGTGCTGGACATCGGATCGAACACGGTCCACTTACTGCTCGTGGACGCCCACCCCGGTGGGAGGCCCGTGCCGTTCGCCTCCCACAAGAAGCCCCTGCAGCTCGTGGCGTACCTGGACGAGGCCGGCAACATCTCCCGGGAGGGCCAGGACGAGCTCGTGGGCTTCGTCCAGGAGGCGCGGGAGTTCGCGGCCGGGCACCGGGCCGAGGACTTCCTGGCCTTCTGCACCTCGGCCATCCGGGAAGCGACCAACGGCAGCGAAGTGCTGTCCCGCGTCCGCGAGGACACCGGCGTCGACCTCCAGGAGCTCTCGGGTGACCAGGAAGCCGCGGTGACCTTCCAGGCGGTCCGCCGCTGGTACGGGTGGGGTTCTGCGTCGATCCTCAACCTCGACATCGGCGGTGGTTCCTTCGAGATGGCGATGGGCACGGACGAACTGCCCGAGGTGGCGCTGTCGGTTCCGCTCGGCGCCGGGCGGCTCACCCGGGACTGGCTCGCGGAGGACCCGCCGTCCGCCAAGAGCGTCAAGGAACTGCGGCGCTACATCCGGACCACCCTCCGGGAAGCGGTACCGCAGTTCTCCCACCTCGGCCGCCCCCACCTCGTGGCCGGCACGTCGAAGACCTTCCGGTCGCTGGCGCGCCTGACCGGCGCCGCTCCCTCCGCGGCCGGTCCGTTCGTCCGCCGTGAGCTCCGGCTCGCCGACCTCACCCTGTGGACCAAGCGTCTCGCCGCCATGAGCAGCACCGACCGCGCCAACCTCGACGGCGTGTCCGAGCTCCGCGCCCCGCAGGTCCTGGCCGGCGCCCTCGTCGCGGAATGTGCGCTGGAACTGTTCGACGTCCCGTCCATGGAGATCTGCCCGTGGGCGCTGCGCGAGGGACTGTTGCTCCGGCGATTCGATGCCAAGATGTACGACGCCGACGAGCCCCTTCCCGGCGCGCACGTGGGACACAGCCAGCTCGACTCCGTCAGGCGTACGCCTGTTCCCGGGCGAGCCTGACATGAGCTCGCCCAGCGGTGCACCCGCCATCCCGGTTGCGCTGTCCAGCGCTTCCGTCTACCCGCTCGCCGTGCACGACGCCTTCGCGCTGGCCCAGGACCTCGGGTACGACGGTGTGGAGGTGATGGTCACCAACAACTCGGTGAGCCAGAACCCCGACCAGCTCAATGTCCTCAGGGAGCGCTACGAGCAGCCGATCCTGGCCATCCACGCCCCCACCCTGCTGCTGACACAGCAGGTGTGGGGCAAGGCCTGGACCAAGATCGAGCTCTCCGCGGCCATGGCGGCCGAGGTCGGAGCGAAGACCGTGGTCACGCACCCGCCCTTCCGCTGGCAGACGGGCTACGCCGAGGAGTTCCCGGAGGGGATAGCGAGGATCGCCACCGAGTACGGCGTCGAGATCGCCGTGGAGAACATGTACCCGTGGAAGGTGCGTGGTCGTGAGGCCAAGGCGTACCTGCCGCACTGGAACCCGGTACCGGAGCCGTACGAACACATCACCTGGGACTTCTCCCACGCCGCGATCGCCGGAATGGATTCCTACGAGGAGATCCGGACGCTCGGCAGCAGGCTCGCGCACGTGCACCTGACGGACGGCACCCCGAACGGGAAGGACGAGCATCTCCTGCCGGGACAGGGCCAGCAGCGCTGCGCCGAGGCACTCGGTCACCTCGCTGACACCGCGTGGAACGGAGTGGTGGCGGTGGAGGTCAGCACGCGCCGGGCGCGGGGTGCCGGGGAGCGCGAGAACTGGCTCGCCGAGACCCTCCGCTTCGCGCGGACCCACCTAGGTCACTGACGCCGGATCTGCTGCGCCGGCGGATCCGGTGAAAAGCCACCCTGAGAAGACACTTTGCGAGAACACCGTTAAAGAGAGATGGCGCCGGCGGACTGTGCAGATGTTGGGGGAATCATCTGTAGCCACCGACGCCGACCGGATCAGGAATTCCGGTCTTCATCACTCGCACCTTTATGAGGTATTCAGAACACTAGGCGCCCATCTTGTGCCGCAACAGGAAGCCGGCTGGGAGTAGCCTGTGAACGCCTCGTGGCAGGATGGGGAGATGACTACCGACGCCACGCAACGCATCGCTTTCCTCGGCTGCGGATCGATGAACGAATCCATTCTGGCCGGGCTGCTGGCTGCCGGTCTTGACCCCGCCGGGGTCACCGCGACGGTCCGTCGGCCCGAACGCGCCGCCGAGCTCCGGGAACGCCACGGGATCCGGGTGTTCGCCACCACCGCGGACGAGCGTGCCAATGTCACCGCCGCAGGGGATGCCGACGTCGTGGTCCTGGGGGTCAAGCCGGTGGGCATCGTGCCGCTCGCCCAGGAGATCGCCGGAGCCCTCCGGCCGGGTGCAGTGGTGCTCAGTGTCGCCGCGGCGGTCTCGATCGCCATGATCGAAGGAGCCCTGGCCGAGGGCCAGCCCGTGATCAGGTCCATGCCCAACACGCCGTCACGCCTGGGCCGGGGAGTGCTGTCCATCTCCGCCGGATCGTCCACCGGTCCCGAACTCATGGCGCAGGCACGGGAACTGCTGCAGCCCGCCGGAACCGTGGTGGAGATCCCCGAGGAGCAGGTGGACGCGCTCTCGGCCGTGAGCGGCTCGGGCCCCGCCTACGCGTTCTACCTGGCGGAGGTCATGGCCGCGGCGGGTGAGGAACTGGGACTGGGAGCCGAACTCGCCACGCTGATCGCCCGGGAGACCGTGGCCGGTGCAGGGTACATGCTCGCGGAGGAGGGCGCCGATGCCACGGCGCTACGGAGGGCCGTGACCAGCCCCATGGGCACCACGCAGAGCGCCATCGAGACGTTCGAGGAGCTCGGACTCGCACGCGTGGTGGCCCGCGGTGCGCGCGCCGCCACGGCACGCGCCGCGGAGATCACCCGCGAGCTGGAAGGGCCGCCGTCGTCCTGAGCGGGCGCCGGGCCCACAGGGCCAGGAGCACCACCGGCAGGATCACGCCGAGGGCGGTGAACAGCGCGAGCGGCCATGGTCCTTCGCCCGAGACCGCGCCGGTGAGCGTGAGGGTGATGGTGATCGACGAGAACATCATCACGGGGACGAGTGCGCCGAGCACCAGCCAGCCCGCCCTCCGCAGGGCGGCGGGTTGCTGCCGGGCCCAGACGTACCCGGCGGGGATGACGAGCGCTATCCAGACCCAGTGGTGGAACCACGAGATGGGGGAGATCGCGAGCATGACCACCGCGTTCGCGGCCACGGCCCGTACGGCGTCCCCCGCGTCGTCCGCCCGCCTGATCGCGACGTAGCCGAGGGCGACGACGGCGAGGGCCACCAGCGCCCAGACGGGGCGCTGCAGCGCCTCCGGGACGGAGGACTGCGTCACGATCGAGTTCAGCGAGACGTTGTAGAGGTCCGCGGTCGACCCCACCCGTGAGGCGTCGAACAGGGCGCCGAGCCAGAAGACGCCTGATTCGCGCGGGGCGATCAACCACCCGATGCCGACGGTGCCGGCGAAGGAGGCGGCCATCCAGCACAGTGAGCGCCAGTCCCTTCGTGCGAGGAGGACCAGACCGAACGCCAGCGGCGTCAGCTTGATCCCGGCGGCGATACCCACGAGCACCCCCGAGGGGAGACGGCCGGACGTGCCAAGGAGATCGGCGAGGACCAGCACCATCAGCAGCGCGTTTATCTGCCCGAAGCCGAGGCCCTCCCGCCACGGGCCGCTGACCCCGATGATCAGGATCGCGGCCAGTACTGCCGCAGGGGTGCGCCACTCCCCAGGAGGGGAAGCGGGACGCGTCGCCCGCAGGTAGCGGACCACGAGGATCGCGACGCCGACGAGGCAGATGCAGGACAGGGCGGTCAGCACGGCCAGCGCGATTGGCTCGGGGATCAGTGCGAGCGGGACGAACAGGATGGCGGCGAACGGCGGGTAGGTGAAGGGCAGGCCCCGGGTGTCCGTCCGAACGAGTGCGTCGTCGTACAGTTCCTTGTCCC
Source organism: Arthrobacter sp. (assembly GCA_030146405.1). Lineage (GTDB taxonomy): Bacteria > Actinomycetota > Actinomycetes > Actinomycetales > Micrococcaceae > Arthrobacter_D. The sequence continues at coordinate 1,526 of JASLBS010000140.1, read as the reverse complement.
CGGCACGCCCGAGGAGGGCAAGGGCGCCTTCCCTGTACACCGACAGGTCGAGCCCGTGGATCTGCGCGGCAAGGACCACCACGGCGACGACGAACGCGCAGCCACCGGCCCGCAGCCAGGCGAGTCTGCCGTACCAGGGGGCGCGCCGCATCGGGTCACCGTGCACCGACCCTCGACTGCTCCGCATCCTCAGGGTCGGCCGGCGAAGCGTTCGAGCAGGTCCACGTGGCCGGAGACGATCAGCATGTCCCGACCGGACACCTTCGTGTCGGGTCGCGCGTAGGTGAAGTCCTCCCCCGGCGACTTCACGCCCACCACGGTGACGCCGTACTTCGAACGCACGGACGATTCGGAGAGGGTGAAGCCCTGGGTCTCCTTGGGCGGGTACATCTTGACGATCGCGAAGCCGTCGTCGAACTCGATGAAGTCCAGCATCCGCCCGCCCACGAGGTGCGCGGCGCGCTGACCGGCGTCGGCCTCGGGATAGATCACGTGGTTGGCGCCGATGCGCTTCAGGATCTTGCCGTGGGACGGCGTGATCGCCTTGACCCACAGATGCTCGATGCCGAGATCCACGAGGTTCGCCGTGATCAGCACGCTGGACTCGATCGAGGTGCCCACGCCCACGACGGCGGAGGAGAACTCCTGCGCGCCGAGCTGTCGGAGGGCGTCGATGTTCGTGGCATCCGCCTCCACCACGTGGGTGAGGACACTCGCGAATTTCTGCACCAGCTGTGGATCACGCTCGATCGCGAGGACCTCCCGGCCCTGGCGGACCAGCTGCTGGGCCGTGGCCGCGCCGAACCGGCCGAGGCCGATCACGAGTACGGGTGCGTTGTGTGCGGGTCTTTCAGCCAATGATCGGCCTCTCGTCGGGGTAGTGGTAGAGCGTACTGCGTTGCCGCAGCGCGAGGGCCGAGGCCAGGGTGATGGTTCCCATGCGGCCCGCGAACATCAGGCCCGCGAGCACGTACTTGCCCGCCGGCGGCAACTCTGCGCTGAGGTCGGTGCTGAGTCCGCAGGTGGCGAAGGCGGAGATGACCTCGAAGACCACCCTGTCGAGCGGCTCGTCCGTGAGGGCGAGAATCAGCCCGCTCCCCACCAGCACGAGGGTGGCGCCCATGAAGATCACCGAGATGGCAACCCGCATGGCGCCGTGGGGAATGGTGCGTCCCCACGCCCGCACGTCGGCATCACCACGGGCCTCGGCGACGATCGCGAGGAACATGACGGCGATGGTGGTGACCTTGATCCCACCCGCGGTCGAGGCAGAACCCCCACCGGCGAACATCAGTGCGTCCGTGAGGAGCATGGTGGTGGTGTTCATCTCCGACTGATCCACGAGGTTGAATCCGCCCGAGCGCGTCATCAGCGAGGCGAAGAAGGCGTGGATCGTCTTGTCCGCGGCGCTGAGGCCGCCGATGGTCCGGTTGTTCTCCCACTCGAGCAACCCCCACGCGAACGTTCCCGCCACCAGCAGGATCAGGGAGACGGTGACCGTCAGCTTCGCGTGCAGGGTCCACCTC
>JASLBS010000133.1 GCA_030146405.1 Arthrobacter sp. | reverse complement strand
CAGAAGGGGAAGCCCGTTGCTCCAGCCCTCGACGCCGGCCGGGACGTGACGATCTTCTACCACAGCCGGACGCCCACCCACTGGTCCCTCGAGGCACCCTACCGAGGAACGAGGGTGGTCGCCGTGGTCGGCCTCGCCTGCGCCGTCGCCGGGACGTTGCTGGGCTTCTTGCCGGGCTGATCGGGACCAGCCGGTACCGTTGAGGCTGTGCACACCACTCCGGTCGTCAAGGTCCTCGCAGCGTGGCTGCTCGGCCTCATGCTGGTCGGAGCCGCCTTCATCGCGACCGTCTCCGTCCTGAACAGCCGGCTCTACAGCCCGGAACACCAGGTGGGCCTGTACCTCGACGCGCTGCAGGAGGGGGAGGGCGGCAAGGCCCTCGGTCTCCTGAACGCGTCCGTCCCGGACGGTGCGAACGCCACGCTGCTCGACGGCGAACCGCTGCGCACTGCGAGTGCCGCCCTCGACGACATCCAGGTGGGCGATGCCCGCGAGACGGGCGTGGATCGTGTCGAGGTGCCCGTGTCCTACACCCTGGACGGCGCCCCCACGACGACGGTCTTCCCTCTTCAGCGGTCCGGGACCGAGTGGGGGGTCTTCGACACCTGGCGGTTCGAGCAGACGGTCCTGCCGACGGTGGAGGTCTCGGCGCTCAACAGCGTCGAGGCAGTGGTGAACGGCGCGGACGTCGGACTGCCGGGCGGTAGCTCGCTGCTCGCCGCCTTCTACCCGACCTCGATCACCGCAGAGTACGAGGGGAGGTACTTCGCGGCACCCGCCCGGCACGCGACGGTCACGGGACGTGACGCGCCGCCGCCTCCCCTGGCACTGGCGACGGAGGCGACTCCGGAGCTGACCGAGGCGGTCGACGAGCGCCTGCGCGGGTTCCTCGACGACTGCGCCGGGCAGACCGTCTTCCAGCCGACGAACTGCCCCTTCAGCTACCCGACGAACGAGCGGCTGGCCGGCGGAATCAGCTGGTCCATCGAGGAGTATCCGGCGGTGTCGATCACGCCGAACGACGGCGGATGGCTGCTGGCACCACTGACCGGGACTGCCCGCATCGAGACCCGTCTCACCGACTTCTTCTCGGGTGCGGTCCGGGACGTCTCGGAGACGGTGCCCTTCGAGTTCGAAGCGGACCTGATGGTCACCGACGACGCCGTCACGGTGACGCCGGTGGTCCGCTACTGATCCCGACCGGGCGCCGCCGGGCAGCGGCGGTCAGCGGCGGTCAGGGAATGAGCTTCTCGGCGCGGTAGCGGTCGAAGAGTTCGATGAAGGCATCCACCGTCCGGCGGTACCCGACGAATCCCGCGTCCCTGCTCTTGCCCATGTCGGTGACCACCTCGATGTCCCGACCGAGATCCCCGTCCGTGTGCCACCAGGAGGCCATACGGTCCAGGCGCGGCTCAGCGAGCCCGTGCCTTTCCGCGAGCGCCCGCCACTGGTCGTCACGCCCCGCCATGGCCTGCTCGAGGGGCCGGGGCTCGGTGACGAAGCCCTCCCACTCGACGCCGAAGTACGCAGCGAGCTGCGGCCACATCCAGCGCCACCGGAAGACATCACCGTTGACGATGTTGAACGCCTGATCAGCACCGGCGGGGTTCGTGGAAGCCCACAGCATGTGGTCCGCGAGGAGCCCGGCGTCCGTCATGTCGGTCAGCCCGTTCCACTGGGTCTCGGAGCCGGGGAACACGAACGGCTCCCTCGAGTCACTGCAGAGTGCCGCCTGGGTGGCGAGCGTCAGACCCATGTTCATCGCGTTGCCCACTGCGTGCCCGATCACGGTGTGGGCGCGGTGCACCGACCAGGTGAATCCCTGCGCGGCGGCGGCGGCGAACAGCTCGTCCTCCTGCGCATAGTAGAAGTTGCGGACGGGCAACCGAGGTTCCTCCTCGTGGAAGGGTGTGTCCGCCATCTCCCCTGCCGCGTAGGCCTCGAACGGACCGAGGTAATGCTTGAGACCGGTCATGAGGGCGGCGTGGGCCACGTCCTTGCCACGCAGGGCCGCCAGCAGATCGCGGAGCATCCCCGCGTTGACCTCGATGTTCTCCTCCTCGGTGCTCTGCCGCGACCAGGCGGTGAAGAAGACGTGGGTGGGGTGCTCCGGAGCGAGGACGGCTGCGAGCGCGTCGGCGGACGTGAGGTCGGCACTCAGCCATCGCACGCCGTCGCGCGCGGCTCCCGGTCTGCGGGACAGGGCCAGGACCTGCCATCCCTCCGCGCTGAGCTTCTCGACGAGCGCGGAACCCGCGATGCCGGTCGCTCCCGCTACGAGCGCTGTCCGCTGTCGGTTCTGTCCTTCAAGGCTGTCTGTCGTCATACAGACGACAAGCCGGCAGCTCCGACCGATATTCCTGCTGCTTGTCGTCGACGATCCGCCCGGGCAGGACCTACCAGCCGAAGCCGGTAGGTCCGCTACCCCCGCTGCGGGATCAGTCGAGGCCGCGCAGGTCGAGGGTCAGGGCGGTGTCACCATCGGCCGTGACACCGACCGGGATACCCCAGTCCTGCTGGTACAGGTGGCACGCGGCGTGGTCGGGGATCTCGCCACCCGGCTCGCCGTCGCAGGACGCCGCCCTCGCCGTGATGTGCAGGACTCCCTCGCCGGCATCGGGGGAGAGCACGAGTTCGCGCGTCAGTCCGGTGGAGGTGCCCCCGCCGGAGACCAGCAGGGATTCCGGGGACGCACTGATCTTGAGCTGTGTCGGGTCCCCCCAGCGGTCGTCGAGCTTCTGCCCCTTCGGAGCGCTGAACCTCACCGTCAGCGCCACCGGCCCCGCCGACATCGCGGTCTGCGGTCGCTGCGTCCGGGACGCGCCTTCGTCGACCGCGAGGGCCTCCTTCGGCAGCGGGACCCGGACGAGCTGGTGCCGGTTGGTCTCGACCACGATCAGCAGCGGATCGCCGCCGTCGGCCACGGGCGTCATGTCGACGAGGACATCGGAGGGCTCGGAGAGGCCGCGCAGCAGCGTCGACACCTGGCGCGTCGCGGGGTCGTAGCGGCGAACCGCACCGTTGTAGGTGTCGGCGATGGCGATGGATCCGTCGGGCAGCGCGGCCACCCCGAGCGGGTGCTGCAGCCGGGCAACGTCCGCATCCCCGTCGCGGAAGCCGAAGTCGAACAGCCCGGTGCCCACGGCGGTCTGCACCTGGGCCCTGGTCTGCCCGCCCACCTCGATGAAGGACAGGATGCGCACCGAGGAGGTCTCCGAGTCGGCGATCCAGATGGTCCCCTGGGCGTCCTCCGCCAGGCCCGAGGACTGCGCGAACCAGGCCGCGGACGCGTCGCCGTCGAGCAGTCCCTCGAGTCCCGTCCCGGCGAGGACCTCGACGGCGTGCGTTCGCGGGTCGTAGCTGAAGATCTGGTGGGTGCCCGCCATGGCGATCACCACGCGCTCCAGCACCGACGAGTAGAGCACGTCCCACGGTGAGGACAGGGAGACGTCGAGCGAGTCCGTGCCGAGTCGGGTCTCGGTCAGCCTCGGCGTCTCGCTCTCGGCTCCGACCTCCTGCGCGTTCTCCTGCAGCCCCGTCTTCGTGTGGTTGCCGGCGTCGAGGAGCCGCTGCGTGCCGTTGCCCGCGAGCGTGCGCACCTGCCCGGTGGCGAGATCGACGCCGCGGAGGCGGTGGTTCACGGAATCGGCCACGACGACGTCGTACCCGACCTCGGCTGCCAGCGCTGCCGGGAGCAGCGCGACGCCCTGGGGTTCGTTGAACCGTGCTTCGTCGGCGCTCCCGTCACGGAAACCCTTGATGCCGGACCCGATGGTACGGCGCACCGTCACGAGGTCCGCCTCGAGCTCGACCAGCCGGTGGTGTCCGGTGTCCCCGGCGAGGAACGTCCCGGTGGACGGGAGCGCGATCACCTTGCCCGGGAACTTGAGGTCCCCCGCGGTGCTCTCCGCAGGGACGTAGGGACCGTCACCACGGTGCAGGGTGCCCTTGGCCTCGTGCTCCTCCACGAGTTCCTCCACCAGGGAGGTAAGGCCCGCCGCATGACCCTCGCCGGAGAGATGCGCCACGATGTAGCCTTCGGGATCGATGACCACCAGGGTGGGCCAGGCCCTGGCCGTGTAGGCCTGCCACGTGGTGAGCTCCGGGTCGTCGAGGACCGGGTGGTGGATGTCGTAGCGCTCGACGGCGGCTGCGAGGGCCATCGGATCGGCCTCGTGCTCGAACTTGGGCGAGTGGACACCGACGGTCACGAGCACGTCCGAGTACTGCTCCTCGAGCGGCCGGAGCTCATCGAGGACGTGCAGGCAGTTGATGCAGCAGAAGGTCCAGAAGTCGAGGAGGACGATTTTTCCGCGGAGGTCCTCGAGCTGCAGCTGCCTGCCGCCCGTGTTGAGCCAGTTACGGCCGGTCAGCTCTGAGCCGCGCACGCGGTAGCCGGTGCGCACGGTGGTCTCGGTCATTCATCGTCTCCTGCGGTGGTGGTCGTCCTCGCCGTCGGCTGCTGAGCGGGACGTGCCCCGGAGGTGGTGGGGCCCGTGTCGCGCGCGGCGAGGTCGGCGAACATGCTGTTGTAAGCCGTCAGGTCGGCGTCGTTATTCCTGTCCGCGGCGCGGTCCTTGCGCTTGGTCTCCCGGGCATCGGACCGGGACCACATGATGGCGACCCCGATCGCGAGCAGCAGCGTCGGCAGCTCGCCGACGCCCCAGGTGACGGCACCGCCGACCTGCTGGTCGGCCAGTGCCGAAGCGCCCCATTCCCTGCCCATGTTGCCGAACCAGGAAGCCTCGAGCAGTGAGGTCGATCCCATCAGGGTGACACCGAAGAAGGCATGGAAGGCCATGGTCGCGAAGAGGAGCAGGATCCGCAGGGGGTAGGGCGCGCGCAGCGGGACGGGATCGGAACCGATCATCGAGAGCACGAAGATGTAGCCCGTGATGAGGAAGTGCGTGATCATCAGCTCGTGGCCGACATGCTCCCGCAGCGCGAACCCGAACAGCGGCGAGTAGTAGAACACGATGATGGACGCCACGAAGTTGCCCGCCGCGAACAGCGGGTGCGTGATGATCCTCGACGGCCAGGAGTGCACGATCACGAGGATCCACTCGCGCAGCCCGCGGCTGCCGTCACGGCGTGGGCTGAGGGCCTTCAGCGCGAGGGTGACGGGAGCACCGAGGACGAGGAACAGCGGCACGACCATCGTCAGGGCCATGTGGTCGATCATGTGGGCGCTGAAGAGCACCATTCCGTAGATCGCGGGCGCTCCGGACGTGAAGTAGGTCAGCAGTGCCAGGCCGATGAGCCAGGCCACGAGCCGCAGGGGCGACCAGGAGTCGCCGCGGCGGTGCAGCTTGATCATGCCGAGGACGTAGGCGACGGCGAAGGTCACGGCGACCGTGATCCACAGCCAGTCGGGGCGCCACTCGGTGAGCCAGCGTGCAGCCGTGGGCTCGGGCGGGAGGTCGTACCCGGTGAGGATGCGCGCGGGCCCGGCCTGCGTGGGGAGCTCCTCCCCGCGCGGGGGCGCCGTGCGCCCGAGGGCACCGGCGACGCCGGAGACGGCACCCATGATGACCAGCTCGACGGCGATCAGCTGCCACAGCACACGACGCGCCGACAGCTTGGAGGCTGCGGTCCCGCCGGAGGCCTGGAGCTGCGGGATGATCCACTGCCGGTGCATCCAGCCGATACCGCCGAGCAGCAGCGTCGCGATCGTCTTGAAGGTGACCAACAACCCCCACTCGGAGCTGAGCTGCCCGAGCTCTGTGATGCGCAGGCTGGCGTTGACGACCCCGGAGCCCACCACCAGCAGGAACGCGAACCCGGCGAGTGCCGAGAAACGCTTGAGCACCGGCAGCGTCTGGTCACCGAGGGTGCCACCCACGACCGCGAGGGTGATGATGCCACCCACCCAGAGGCAGACCCCGACCAGGTGGAGGGCGATCGAGTTCACGGCGGCATTGTGGTCATCACCGCTCGCCGAGTGCCCGATCAGCGCCATCGGCAGCAGATTCAGCAGTGCCAGCACCATGGCGAGGGCGAGCCCGGTCTGGGAACGGACCCCGAACAGGAGCGTGGCGAGGACCGCGGACACGATCGAGGTGACGAGCCAGGCGCGTCCCGTGGAGAAGTCGGTGAGGAACGCGGCCAGGCCCTGCGTATAGGTGGGGTCAGTGCTGAGCGGCAGCCCCGCGGCGTCCGAGTAGGTGAACACCATGACCCCGAGCGCACCGAGGGTCCAGACGACGGCTGACACCGAGGCGAGCAGGAGCGCACGGGAGAAGGCGGGGTGCTCGGGAGCGCCGGGCTTGGGCGTGCGGCCCGTACCCTTCACCTGGCGGGGCAGCATCACCACCGAGAACACGAGTGCGCCGATGGTCGCCGCCGCCGCGGTGTTGTTCAGGACCTTCGAGACCGGCAGGCCCCACCGCGTCAGCGCGCCGGGGTCGCCCAGTTGGCGGGCCGCCGCGGCTCCTGAGTAGAGGAGGGCGAGGACGAGGGCCGCGAGGACGACGACGCCCGCGAGGACCAGCCAGCCGTTACCGAGAGCACGCTCCGGAGCGGCACGTGCGAGCTTCTCGCGCGGTTGCTTCGCTGTAGTGGACACATACACCATTCTCTACCCGGAGTAGAAATAGGGCGAATTCCCTGGCGAGCCGTTCTCCCCCGAACGCTGCGTGAGACAGGGAAGGACCGCCACCGGAAAACGGTAGCGGTCCTTCCCTCGGGTCCTGCTGGACTACTTGGCGGAAGCCTTCAGCTTCGAGCCCGCGGTCAGCTTGACGCTGTGGCCGGCGGCGATCTGGATGGTCTCGCCGGTCTGGGGGTTGCGGCCCGTACGCGCTGCGCGGCTCGTGCGCTCGACGGCGAGCCAGCCGGGGATTGTGATCTTCTCGTCCTTGGCGATCGACTCGGCGAAGACGTCGAACAGCGCATCGAGGACGCCGTTGACGGCAGCCTGGCTGGTGTCGGCCTTCGCCGCTACCTCGGCAACAAGTTCACTACGGTTTTTAGCCACTTTTGGTCCTCCTGGACGTCACTCTTCTGTACGAGCTCTTCACGGTATTCGAAGAGCCTCTGTCCGAAAACCTATCAGCTTGATCGTCATGTTCCGCGTGTTTACGCGGCTTTTCGGCGTAAACTGCGGCGTTTCGGGCGGGTTTCGGCCCCGGACGACGGCGCTTGGAGCGGGGCGGGGGCACGGGAACGAGAAGAAGCCGGCGGCCCGAGGGCCGCCGGCTTCTTCTGTCCACCGCGTGTGGCGATGGGTCGTGCCGTAGGAGCGGAAGGCTCCCGGAGCTGCTACCAGCTCGACTTCGTCACGCCGGGCAGTTCGCCTCGGTGTGCCATGTCGCGGAAGCGGATACGCGAGATACCGAACTTCTGGAGCGTGCCACGGGGGCGTCCATCGATCTGGTCGCGGTTACGCAGGCGCACCGGCGAAGCGTTGCGGGGAAGCTTCTGCAGGCCGAGGCGTGCTGCTTCGCGTGCTTCGTCGGTCGCATTCTCGTCGACGAGGGTCTTCTTGAGCTCGAGGCGCTTGGCCGCGTAGCGCTCGACGATGACCTTGCGCTGCTCGTTACGAGCAATCTTTGACTTCTTGGCCATGGTTAGCGCTCCTCTCGGAATTCGACGTGCTTGCGGATCTTGGGGTCGTACTTCATCAGGACCATGCGGTCCGGGTCGTTACGACGGTTCTTGCGCGTCACGTAGGTGTAGCCCGTCCCTGCGGTGGACTTCAGCTTGATGAT
>JASLBS010000077.1 GCA_030146405.1 Arthrobacter sp. | reverse complement strand
GTTGGCGAAGTCCTGGGAGCAGGCAGTGGTGCCGCAGGTCTCCCGGGTGACGGCGCGGCCGAAGCTGGAGTTGTCTCCGCCCATGCTGCGCCAAACCGCCTCGATCGCCGACACCCGCACCGCGGATGTGATGGTGACACTGGCGCTCCCGTTGTCGACCGAGTCGATCCGGACCTTCGTGCCTGCGTGCGTGGTGAAGGTCTGCCCGGCCTGCCAGGTGAGCGACTTGTTGCCGTAGCCGTAGATCTTGCTGTTCGGCGTCAACGCGACGGATGCGTTCCCGTCCCAGCCGTACACGGGGTCCTGCTTGATGATCTTCACACCGCGGTTACCGCCGACGGCAGTGGCGGCGTCGTACCCTTCCGGGGCACGCAGCTCGAGGTAGTACACCTCGTTGCTCACGGGGTCCGTGAATTTGGCTGCACGGTTGGCGGTCCTACCCGCCCACGGCCGAAGCGTGACCTGGCGATCGTTCGTGATCTTGCCGAGGTTCTGGATCTCGTCCCCGCGGCCGAATCCGCCGTACTCCCACATGAAGGAGTTGATCAGGGGCTGGCTCACCTGGGCGTAACCCATGAGGTCGGTGACGTCACCGTACTCCGAGGACCAGCAGTTGCCGTCGCTCCAGGACCCACCGCTCCTCGCGACGTCCTGGCGCCCGTTGTTGCAGGCGAGGGTGTTGGCGTGGTGCAGACCGAGGACGTGGCCGAACTCGTGCGTGAATACGTTGTTGGTCAGTGCCGAGGGGTAGGGCATGATCACCCGGCCGCTGGTGGCTCCGTCCGTGAAGCCACCGCCCAGGATGCCCCAGGAGCCGTTGTAGTTGAGGTCGGCATGCGGCACGAAGATGACGAGGCTCTCGTAGGGCCGAGCCTGCCAGTTCAGCTCACGAGTAACCGTCGCCATGATGGTCCCGTACGAATCCGTGATCCGCGCGGCGGACTTGTGACGGAACTCGTTGACCCTGCTCAGGGAGATCTTGCCGTCGGAGGCAGATCGCCAGTAGTTGTTGGCGCTGTCGATCGAGTTCCTGGCGGCCGTCATGTTGATCGCATCGGTATCTGCGACCGTCTTGCCGGTGAGTTGCACCGTGACGAGGGTGACCTTGTACTGTCCGGTCCTCGGGGCGATCGCCGCCATGCCGCCGTTGTCGTCGAAGCCGAGTGATGACGGGGATTTCATCGGTGACTCGTGGTCATGGTCGTGCTCGTGGGCGTCGGGATCATCGCCGTACCGCGCGTTCGAGGCGGGATCGTCGAGCGGATTCCAGTTCAGATCCGGGACGAAGGAGGTGACCTCGTCCTGTCCCACAGCGGCTTCCTCCGCCTTGGTGAGCAGTGTGCCCGCCGACTCGACCGGCGTCGCCTTGGTCCCTTCAGCCGGGGTGGCCGGTTCTTCCGGTACAGCAGCCACTTCCGCGCCGGGACCCGGGACCACAAGCGGCGACGAGGGTGATGGCGATGGCGACGATGGGGATGGTGACGAAGATGGTGATGGCATCGGTGGTGTCACGGTGTTCGCAACTGCGGGTACGGCGCTACCGATGAGTCCGAAGGACAGCAACGCGGCGCAGAGGAGCCGAGCGGGGGAGGGCAAATTCACGGGTTTCTCCAGCAGAATCCGGGCGTTAGCCAGCTGAGTAAATCCCGAGCAGACTACAGTTCGGTTACGGCTGTGACGCAGGTTATAAAAGTGCAAACGAGATCTTTGGTAAAACCTGCGCCGGATCGTAACCTGTCATGATCGTGTGCTGCGTACTCGCTTTCGAAAACCCGCGAGATAGGTAGTCGCAGGATATACACAGGTAGTCGATTCCCTACTCCACTTGGGTGCCCTTCGATACTGTGAAATCCGGCGGAGCCACCCGGGTCGCCATCCTCCACGTCGTCCGCGACGTAGTGAACGTATACAGGGGAACCCATGGACGCCGTGCGGATGGTCGAGGGCGAGGTACGAGAGCTGATCCGGCGCCGTGGACTCGACCCTTCCCGTCAGGTCACGGAAGTACAGCTCCTCGTCAATGACGCCGTGGCGGACTACGACGAGCGCTCCATCCTCGGCGTTCTACCACCGCTGGGCAGGATCGATCTCGCGCGCAAGACCATCTATGACGCAGTGGCCGGTTTCGGAGCACTACAGCCTTACCTCGATGACCCCACCGTCGAAGAGATCTGGATCAATGCCCCCTCCGAGGTCTACATCGCCAGGGCGGGGGAGTCCGAGCTGACCGCCCTCTCGCTGACCGACCAGCAGGTACGCGACCTCGTGGAGAAGATGCTGAAGTCCTCGGGCAGGCGGCTGGACCTGTCCTCACCGTTCGTCGATGCCTCCCTTCCGGACGGGTCCCGTCTCCATGTGGTGATCCCGGACGTCACCCGGCGGCACTGGTCGGTGAACATCCGAAAGTTCATCGCACGGGCGTCGAGGCTGGACCACCTCGTGGAACTCGGTTCACTGTCCCCGCAGGCCGCACGCTTCCTCAACGCGGCTGTGGCCAGCGGCCTGAACATCCTGGTGTCCGGTGCCACCCAGGTGGGTAAGACCACTCTGCTGAACTGCCTCGGTGCATCCATCGGGTCACGTGAACGGGTGATCACCGTGGAGGAGATCTTCGAGCTGCAGCTCCCGCTCCGCGACGTCGTCGGCCTGCAGTGCCGGCAGCCCAACCTCGAGGGACACGGGGAGATCCCGCTCCGCTGCCTCGTGAAGGAGGCCCTCCGCATGCGACCCGACCGCTTGATCGTCGGTGAGGTCCGCGAGGCGGAGAGTCTGGACATGCTGATCGCCCTCAACAGCGGCCTCCCCGGCATGTGCAGCGTTGCACGCCAACAGTGCGCACGACGCCGTGACGAAGATCTGCACGCTGCCCCTGCTCGCCGGGGAGAACATCTCGAGCAGCTTCGTGGTGCCCACCGTGGCGTCCTGCATCGATCTCGTGGTGCACTGCGCGAGGTTGCCGGGCGGGCACCGGCGCGTCATGGAGATCATGGCCCTGGGACGGCGCGTGGAGAACGGCGTGATCGAGTCCTCTCCCGTGTTCAAGAGGATCGACGGCGTACTCGAGTTGACCGTCACCGGCATGCCGGCCGAGGAGAAGTTCACAGCTGCCGGTGTGGACGTGTCCACCCTCCTCGGTGCACTGCAGTGAGCGCGGGGCTCGGTGCCCTCCTCGGTGCGGGGTTGTTCCTCGTCTGGTGGTCGTACTGGGACCGTCCATCCGTGAAACGCAAGGATCGTGCTCGGCAGTGCCGGCTGGATGATCTGCTGCTCCGAGCTGGAGTGGAGAGGGTGTCCGCCAGAGGGTTGATCGCCTCCTGCATCGGGGTCGGCACGGTGGTACTGCTTCTCGTCGTCGTCCTGACCGGCTCCACCCCCATAGCCCTCTGTTTCGGATTGTTCGGGGGCTTCCTGCCGTTCTCCCTCGTCGGCTGGAGGGCCGCGAAGCGCACGGCATCGCTCCGTGAGCTGTGGCCGGACGCCGTCGATCACCTGAGATCCGCGATCCGGGCGGGACTCTCCCTCCTGGAGGCCCTGATCCAACTGGGGGACAAGGGCCCGCTGGAACTCCGGGCGGCGTTCCAGGCCTTCGCCTCCGACTACCGCTCGGGTGGCCGCTTCGACGACGCCCTGAACCGGCTGAAGGAGCGCCTGGCCGATCCGGTGTCGGACCGCATCGTCGAGGCGCTCCGGATGACCCGGGAGGTGGGTGGGTCCGATCTCGGTCGCCTGCTCGGCACGCTGTCCGAGTTCCTCCGTGATTCGGCGCGGACGCGCAGCGAATTGGAGGCGCGGCAGTCCTGGACGGTGAACGCCGCACGGCCCGCGGTAGCAGCGCCCTGGTTCGTCCTGATGGTGCTCGCCACCCGGCCCGAAACCGTCAGGGCCTACAACTCCGCCGGTGGTGTCGCCGTGCTTCTGAGCGGACTGGTGATCTCGGTGGTCTGCTACCGCATCATGCTGCGGGTGGGGGCGCTGCCCGAGGACGAGAGGGTCCTCCGATGACGCCGGTCCTCGCGCTCGCGGCGCTGTGCGGACTCGTTCTGGGTGCCGGGTTGTGGCTCGTGCTGGTCCGACTACCTCCCATGCGACCTGTGACCCTGACCGAGCGCATCGCTCCTCAGCTCCGGGCGGTGGACGTGCGGTCCAGGCTCCTCGCGGCGGGCCCGGCCAATGTCACGCCGTTCGGACCATTGGAGCGCATCCTCCGCCCCTTGTTCGCCGATGCCGTGGCCTGGTCCCACCGTTTCAACCCGGCATCGGCAGATCTGGCGCGACGCCTCGCGCAAGCAGGCAAGGGACAGAGCACCACCGATTTCCGAGCACAGCAGCTGCTCTGGGCTGCAGGTGCACTGGGGCTCTCCACCGTGGTCACCGTACTTCTCGCGGCCTCGGGGTCGATCAACGTCCCCCTGGCCGTGGTGATCATCCTCGCCTGCGCCGTGCTGGGCTTCGTAGGGCGTGACTACCTGCTGTCCGCAGACATCAGGCGACGTGAGGCAGGGATGCTCGCGGAGTTCCCGAGCCTGGCGGAACTCATGGCGCTCGCCGTCTCAGCGGGGGAGAGCACCACCGGAGCACTCGAACGCATCTGCAGGACCGCCACCCAAGTACGTCACCGCGCTCGCGGTCCTCGGACACTGTCAGCAGGGCGGAGACTGCGGTCATCACGAGGATGACGAGGCGGAGAGCGATGGTCGGGTTCTTCATGGGAGTACTCCTGCAGTTGGTGGTGGATGGATCAGAAACCGAGATTGATGAGGGTGATTCCTGGGTAGACGGCGAAGAGGACGGTGAGGGGAAGGACGCCGAACACGAGGGGCACCATTATCGCGATCTCCTTCTTCCCGGCGGATTCCATGAGCTCACGCTTGGCGAGGTCCCTAACGTCCTGGGCATGGGCGCGGAGCACATCGGCCAACGGCGTCCCACGCTGCACGGCAACGGTGATGCCGTCCACGAAGCGGGCCAACGGAACCAGACGGGTGAGGTTCGAGAACTGCTGCAGCGCTTCCACCAGCGGCTTGCCCGCACGCGTCTCGGCCAGGACCAACCCGAACTCACCGGCGAGCTCGCCGCTGGGTGATGATCACGCTCATGTTGGCCGTCCTCGTCGCCGCACTGCTCGCCATCGCCGGGCCGGCACTCGAGGGATTGTTCAATTCGGCCATCGACCAGGTCTCCCGCTAGGTGACCCGAGCGTACGCCGTAGTTCCGGGTAGATCCGGGTCGGGATCGCATGAGCATGAGCATGAGCATGAGCATGAGCATGAGCATGAGCATGAGCGCGGTGCCACGGTGGTGGACTTCGCGCTGATCGGCGGGCTGTTGACGGTCATCTTCGTGGGGATCCTGCAACTCACCCTCGTGCTGCATGTCCGCAACACCCTGATCGATGCGGCGTCCTCGGGGGCCCGCCACGGTGCGCTCGCGGACCGTGATCCGCAGGACGCGGCCTCGAGGACGGAGGAGTTGATCCGAGGCTCCCTCTCCGAGACCTACAGCTCCGACGTCACGGTCGGCCGGAGCACGCTGGACGGCGTTGTGACTCTCGAGGTGGTGGTGCGCGCACCTCTGCCCGTGATCGGACTGGTGGGACCCGGAGGGGTGATGGAGGTGCGAGGACATGCTGCCCTACCGTCCTGAGCCGGACGTCAAGCCGACCGCTGGCCACCCGTCGGTCGATGAACGGCGGAGGAGTGCGGGCCGCGGCGCACTCTGGACGGCGAGGCTCCGGCAGCTGATGTCCGAGGGAGCTCCGGCCTCGGAGCACGACGCCGAGGAGGGTAGCGCCGTGCTGGAGTTCGTCGTCCTGGGCGTCCTGCTCCTGATCCCGGTGGTCTACTTGGTCCTCACGGTGGGCCAGCTGCAGGGCGGGTCCTTCGCCGTGGTCGGTGCCGCCGATCAGGCCGCGAAGGTGTTCGTGGCCGCACCGACCGCGGAGGAGGCGCACGCCCGCGCCAGGGCTGCAGCTCTCCTCACGCTCTCGGACTTCCACTTCGCCGAGGAGCAGGCCTCGATCGAGATCACGTGTGATGCCGAGTGCCTGACGCCGGGATCCAGCGTGCAGGTGATGGTGCGGCTGGATGTCCCGCTTCCGCTGCTTCCGGATTTCATGGGATCCAACCCATCGGTCGCGACCGTCGACGCCGTTGCGGTGCAGATCGTGGAGCGGTTCGGATGAGCATCCGGCCGAGGGATCGTGTTGCGGGAGTACATCCACGGAGGCGCCCACGTGACTCCGCCGTCGAGCCCGACGCGGGACAGGTGGGCGTACTGATCATCGGGTACCTCCTGGTCTCCCTCCTGGTGGTGACCGTGGTGCTCGCGGTGTCCGCCGTCTACATCGAGCACAAGAAACTGTTGTCCGCTGCGGACGGAGCGGCACTCGCCGCTGCGGACAACTACAGCATCGACGTCGGCACCGGTGGCCCTGGTGCGGCACCGCCGCTCCCCACCCTGGACGGCGCGCGGGTGACGGACTCGACGACGGCGTACCTCACCGCGATCGGCGCCGGGGACCGGTTCGAGCTCCTGGCCGTCGATCCTGCCACCGGGGCACCCGACGGCCGGACGGCACGGGTGGTCCTCACCGCCGTCGTACGCCCACCGATCGTGAACTTCCTCGTGCCCGCCGGAATACCCATCGTGGCCCAGGCAGATGCCCGGACCGAACTGACCCGCTGATGCTCGGCCCGTTGATGCTCGACCCGCTCGCGGTAGGCGCCGCTACGAGCCCTCCTTGATCTCCCGCGCTCGCGGTCCGACCACCTCGATGACGTAGGCTGGAGCAACCATGGCAACCATCGATTTTCCCGCAGAGATCCGCGCCCTCCGCGCCAAGTACCAGTCCATCGAGCAGGTCTCCGACGTCGAGGGGATCCGCAAGGACATCGCGGAACTGAGCGAGGAAGCGGGCGCCCCGGACCTGTGGGACGACCCCGCCGCTGCCCAGAAGGTGACCTCGAAGCTCTCGCACCGACAGTCCGCCCTCGAACGGCTGGAGACGCTCGAGGGCCGCATAGACGACCTCGAGGTGCTCGTGCAGCTGGGGCAGGAGGAGGGCGACGAGGACTCCCTCGCCGAGGCCGAGAGGGAGCTGGCAGCACTCGGGAAGTCCCTCGACGACCTGGAGATCGTCACGCTGCTGGCCGGGGAGTGGGACGAACGCGAGGCCGTGGTCACCATCCGCTCCGGAGCCGGAGGCGTAGACGCCGCGGACTTCGCGGAGATGCTCCTGCGGATGTACCTGCGGTGGGCCGAGCGCCACGGCTACGCCACGCAGGTCCTCGACACCTCCTACGCGGAGGAGGCCGGGCTGAAATCGGCGACTTTCGAAGTCAAGGCCCCTTATGCGTTCGGCACCCTCTCCGTGGAGGCCGGTACCCACCGCCTCGTGCGCATCAGCCCCTTCGACAACCAGGGGCGCCGTCAGACGTCCTTCGCCGCGGTCGAGGTGATCCCCCTCATCGAGCAGACCGATGTCATCGAGGTGCCGGACAACGAGATCCGGGTGGATGTCTTCCGCTCCTCGGGCCCCGGCGGGCAGTCGGTCAACACCACGGACTCCGCGGTACGGCTGACCCACCTCCCCACGGGCGTGGTGGTGTCCATGCAGAACGAGAAGTCGCAGATCCAGAACCGCGCAGCGGCCATGCGCGTGCTGCAGTCGCGACTCCTGCTGCTGAAGAAGGAGCAGGAGGACGCCGAGAAGAAGGCCTTCGCCGGAGACATCAAGGCCTCCTGGGGCGACCAGATGCGCTCCTACGTGCTGAACCCGTACCAGATGGTGAAGGATCTCCGCACCAACCACGAGGTGGGGAACACCTCTTCGGTACTCGACGGCGAGATCGACGACTTCATCGACGCAGGCATCCGGTGGCGGACGAACAACCGCAACGACGCCGGCTGACATCCGCGTAGCCGCCCGGAGCAGGACCCGGACCGGAGCGGTACGAGTGGACCGTCCGCCCCAGGTCGTAGGATGGTAGGCACTGTCCACTCGCGGGCCACCGCCCGCAGCAGTTCTGCGAAGGAGTTTGCCGTGCCGAAGGAAAGTGGCCGGAAAGTCGTGGCCACCAATCGGAAGGCCTTCCACGACTACGCGGTGCTCGACACCTACGAAGCCGGTCTCGCCCTGATGGGAACCGAGGTCAAGTCGCTCCGCGCCGGGCGGGCCTCCCTGGTGGACGGTTTCGCCATCTTCTACAACGACGAACTCTGGCTCGAGGGGATCCACATCTCCGAGTACTCCCAGGGGAGCTGGACCAACCATGCTGCGCGACGGCGTCGGAAACTGCTCCTTCACCGGGAGGAACTCACGAAGATCTCGCAGAAGATCCGTGAATCGGGGTTCACCCTCGTGCCGTTGCAGCTCTACTTCCTCAACGGGAGGGCCAAGGTGGAGATCGCGGTGGCCCGCGGTAAACGAGATTACGACAAGCGGCAGACACTGCGGGAGAAGCAGGACAATCGTGAGGCACTGCGCGCCATGCGGGAGAAGAACCTCGGCGCCTGACGATCGGATGACTTTCGCTCGGGGCGGAGCCGGCGAAGCTGTGTTCCCCGTGAGGGTGCGTTAGACTGGTCGAGTTCGCCGGATGGAACCGGTGAACGCAGCTTGACAACTGCATAGGGGATGACAGGTTTCGACGATGTTGGTCGCGACAGGGGAAGCGGGCCGAGGATACAGGGTTATCTCGTGAACGCTCCCTGTAAAACAATAAGTGCCGAACAAAAGCGCACTGACTTCGCTCTCGCTGCCTAAGCAGCCTAGCTAGTCCGTCAGCCCGGGTTTGCTCTCGCCCCGGATACTGGCGTCATTTAGAGGGCCACTGCTCCCGGTCCTCGTTGTAGGGACCGGGGGGACTCTAATACAACTGGGCTTGGCAGCCACCAGTTTGCACGATGGCTGAAGCCGAGAAAAACCGACGCAAACTGCGCCCGGAGAAGCCCTGACTACACTGCATCGGACGCGGGTTCAATTCCCGCCATCTCCACTCTCCACGAAGCGCTCCGCCGAACTCCCGGCGGAGCGCTTCGTCGTCGACGGCGGCAGGTCTTGTGGCCCCACGCCGCCGGGCCTAGCCTTGAGCTCACATCCAACCTCGGGAGACACCTTGTCGCGCATGCTCGCGCATCTGCTCGTCCTGCTGACCTCTGTGCTGCTCCTGCTCGGTGGCGTCGTCGGTGCACCGACAGCCCAGGCCGTGTCGGCCATCGACACGAAGTATGCGGAGCTCGGTGGCAGCAAAGGGGTACTCGGAGCGCCTACGGGCGCAGAGGTGTGCGGACTGCGGGCGGGCGGTTGCTACCGCACCTACCAGCGGGGAGCGATCGTCTGGTCACCGGCGTCAGGAGCCCAACCGTCCTGGGGTGCCATCCGGCAGACCTGGCGCTCGTACCGGTCCGAGAACGGAGTGCTCGGCTATCCGACCACTTCGGAGGTGTGCGGACTGCGCAACGGGGGCTGCTACCAGGGTTATCAGGGCGGGGCCATCATCTGGTCGCCGGCAACCGGAGCGCGCATCAGCACGGGTGCCATCCGGACAGCATGGGCGGCATCCGGCTTCGAGCGCGGAACCCTGGGCTACCCGACGACGAACGAGGTCTGCGGACTGCGCGGAGGCGGGTGCTACCAGAACTACCAGGGCGGTGCCGTCATGTGGTCGCCCGCGAGCGGAGCCCGGATCAGCAAGGGCGGCATCAGGGCGGCCTGGGCGGTCAACGGCTTCGAGAACGGGGCACTCGGTTATCCGGTGTCGAACGAAGCCTGCGCTGCGGGAACCTGCGTCCAGTCGTACCAGAGGGGCAGGATCTCCTGGACCTCGACGGGAGGCGCACGGGTGTCGCGGGATATCGACGTCCCCTCGTCCTCCGTCGTCGTCGTGAACAAGCGCCGCCCGCTGAACCCTGTGCGCTACCTGCCTGATCCGCTCGTAGGGGTGGAAGGGCACCTGCTGCGCAGTGACGCGGCGCAGCAGTTCACCCGGCTTCTCTCCGACGCGCGGAAGGCCGGAATCGCCATGGTACCGATCAGCGGCTACCGGTCCTACGACACGCAGGCCGATCTCTATGCATCGTATGTCTCCCGATACGGTAGAACATCAGCCGATCTCATCTCGGCCCGCCCCGGATACAGCGAGCACCAGACGGGTCTCGCGATCGACATCGGTAACTCCAATGCGGTCTGCGGCCTTCAGGAGTGTTTCGAGGGGACACCTGCCGGTGCGTGGGCAGCCCAGAACGCGTGGCGCTACGGATTCATCATCCGCTACCCGCGGGGACAGACCCCGGTCACCGGGTATTCCTACGAACCATGGCACCTGCGCTATGTGGGCCTCACCGTCGCCTCGGAGATGCGCGCCCACGGCCTGCCGACCCTGGAGCGCTATATGAGCCTCCCGGCGGCCCCGTCCTACTGATCGCGCCGCCCGGGCTGCGCTCCGGAGGCCTACACTGAGGCATGAGCTGGACCGACAGACCGCCGTCGTGGCTCCCGCCCCTTCCGCCGAAGAACAGGGGCCGTGGCCTGATCGTGCTCGGCTGGATCCTGGTCGGCGGCACCTTCGTCTACATCTTCATCATGAGCTATCTCGGGGGCACCCATACCCTGTTCACCCTGCTGCCCCTCCTGCTGGGTCTGCTGTGCCTGATCGTCGGGTTGCTGCGGCGGGACAGCCGCGAGCGCTGATCGCTCCCGCCCATCGAGGGCCCATCGGGTCTGCGCAGGTTGCGGTGGGTGGCGGGGCGCCGGATCAAGGCTATGGCTCGAACGTGAGCGTCCGCCCGTAGAGCTCCAGCAGGGACCCGATGCCGCCGTCGCGCATCGCCCTGCGCTGGCGCTGCGCTCCCGTCCCCCGATCCCGGATCGTGGCCAGCCCGGCTTCGACCCATGCGGTGTCGCCCTCGGCCTCGAGAGCCGCACCGATGTGGTCGAGGAAAGCGGTGAGGTGGTGTCCGGCGGCGACGGGATCGCCCGTCCGGAGGTCCACGAGTGTGCCGTCCAGGCCGTCCCGCGCGGCCTGCCACAGCGCGGCGTCCAGCAGTTCCGGGTCAGGGACCAGCGGCGCGGTATCGGTCCTCGCCTCGTCGAGGGCCGTTACCACGAGGGCCCTGGTCAGCGCACCCAGCAGCACCGAGTCCTGAGCCTCCAGCTGGACGTCACAGGCCCGCAGTTCGAGGGTCGGGTAATGGTCCGAGAGCCGTGCCACCCAGGTGAGGACGCCGCGATCGAGGATCGCCCCACTGGCGCCGAGCCGGGTGATCCTGCGTTCGTAGTCGGCCGCATCGGCGAAGTAGGGCGCGACGCCCTGGACGGCCCAGCGCCGGTAATGGACGACGCGCCAGCTGCCGAAGCCACTGTCCCGGCTCATCCAGTAGGGCGAATTGACGCTCAGCGCCGTGAGCAGGGGGATCCAGGGCCGGATCCGGTTGAGGGCCTGCACGCCGTGCTCCTGGTCCGGGATGCCGACGTGCACGTGCAGTCCGTTGACGAACTGGTCGCCGACTATTCCGGGTGCACTGGCCCGGAGGTCCTCGTAACGCTGCTTGTCGGTGAGTTCGGGGTACTCCTGCCGGATGGAAGGAGCGGTGCCGGTCGCGGCACCGAGAACGCCGGCACGGCCCGCTGCATCCGCCAGCGTGCGGCGGAAGTTCAGCAGGGACTCCTCCGCCTGCGTCAGGGTCTCGCACACCGGGGTGGCTGTCTCGATCTGACACGAGAGCAGTTCCCGCTGGATCTCGTCGCCGCTGACCTGTGGTGCGGCTTCCAGGAGTCCCTGCACCTCGGCCGCCCGGTGTGCCGGCAGGCCCGACCCCGGTTCGAGGAGGAGATACTCCTCCTCGATGCCGAGGGTGGTCATCGGTGAGCTCCCTGCGCGCGGAAGGGGAGGAAGGGGCGGGGGACCATCATCGCGAAGCACATCCCGACCAGTGTAGGAGCGGCCCGGCTGTCACAGCCATTTTGGGCACTCCGTGACGCACCCGACAGGTCAGGACCCGGATGCGGTCAGGGAACATCCCTCGTGGGAGACCGTGCTCTCGATCCACAGCGAGCCCGCCAGGGTGCTGTCGACGGCCAGGACGGGAGCGGCAGCGTCGACGCCGAGCCGCAGCTCCAGCCGGGAGCCGGATACGCGGCCGGAGAGCCGTACCTCGTCGTCGAGGGAGATCCCGTTGCGGTCGAGGAAACGCAGGACGTCCGGGTCGTCGTCGCTGACGCGCACCACGCGGCCCGCGTGTCCGTCGTCGAGCCCGTCGAGGCGGTGCGCCGGCGGATACCGCACCGTTCCGTCCGCGGCCGGGATCGGGTCTCCGTGCGGGTCGCGCCGGGGATGGTCGAGCTTGGCGTCGAGCCGCTCGATGAAGGCGTCGGACACCGTGTGTTCGAGCTGCTCGGCCTCGTCATGGACTTCCTCCCATCCGTAGCCCAGCTCGGTGACGAGGAAGGTCTCGATGAGCCGGTGCCTGCGCACCATGGCGAGGGCGAGGGCCCTGCCGGAGGGAGTGAGGCTGATGGGCCCGTACTTCCGGTGGTCGGCGAGCCCGAGGTCCACGAGTTTCGCGACCATGCCGGTGACGGAGGAGTTGGCGACCGAGAGGCGGGTAGCGAGGTGGGTCGCCGTCATCGCGTCCTGCTGCCACTCGGTGAAGGCGTAGATCGCCTTCACGTAGTCCTGCACGCTCGTCGATTCGATGTTGAGGACCGCGCCCCGGCGCCCTGCCATCAGGCCTCCCCTCGAAGGGCGGCGTCGGCTCGTGGGGCAGCCTGATCGGTGCGGGCGACGGCGGTTCCCGCTCGGGGGCCGACGACGTCCCTGCGGGAACCCCTCCGCCGTCGTCGTGCCTGCCACAGCACTCCATCCGGGCGTCCCACGAGATAGACGACGGCGAAGACGAGCGCCTGGCACAGCACGACAGCAGCTCCTGTGGAGATGTCCAGGTAGTAGCTGGCGTAGATGCCGGCGACCGATGCTGCGACGGTGAGGACGACGGCGACGACCAGCATGCGGTCGAAGCTGCGGGTCAGCAGGAAGGCGGTGGCGCCCGGCGTGATCAGCATGGCCACGACGAGGATGATGCCGACGGCCTGGAGGCCGACGACGACGGTCAGCGCGAGCAGGCCGAGGAGGAGGGCCGACAGCACCCGTGTGTTCAGGCCGATCACGTGGGCGTGCGTGCGGTCGAAGGCCAGCAGGGTCAGGTCCCGGCGCTTGACCAGCAGGACGGTGAGGGTCAGGGCACCGAGGACGAGCACCTGCCACACCTCTGCGGCGGATACTCCGAGCACGTTGCCGAACAGGATGTGCATCAGGTCGATCTGCGAGGGTGTCGCGGACACGATGGCAAGTCCTGCGGCGAACAGCGCTGTGAACACGACGCCGATGACGGTGTCGGCCTTGAGCGCGGTGGTGGAACGGACGATCCCGATCAGCGCCACCGCGCCGATGCCGAACACGAAGGCGCCGATCGAGAAGGGGATGCCGATGATGTAGGACAGGGCGACACCGGGCAGGACGGCGTGGGAGACGGCGTCCCCCATGAGCGACCATCCCATCAGGATGAGCCAGCACGAGAGGACGGCAGCCACCACGGCGGCTGCCACCGTGACGGCGAGCGCGCGGGTGAGGAATCCGTATTCCAGCGGTTCGAGGACGAAGGCGATGATGTCCATGTCAGGAGTCTCCCATCGTGGCCGCGGCCGTCGGTGGGACCGCGGGCGGCGGCGGAGCAGGGGAGGGGGGCGGAACCGGCAGCGGTCCGAAGGCGCGCGCGAGGTTCCCCTGCGTCAGGACCTCGGACGGAGCCCCATGTGCCAGGACCCGTCGGTGCAGGAGCACGGCCTCGTCACAGAGCTCGGGGACGCCGGCGAGGTCATGCGTGGACACCAGGACGGAGCGACCCTCGTCGCGCAGTGTCTGCAGAAGCAGGGTCATGCTCGCCTGGCTCGCCTGGTCGACGCCGGCGAACGGCTCGTCGAGCAGCAGCAGGCGGGCGTCCTGCGCGATGCTCCGGGCGACGAAGACGCGCTTGCGCTGTCCTCCCGACAGCTGGCCGATCTGGCGCTTGCGGAGATCCGCGAGTCCTACCCGATCGAGCGCGTCCCCGACCGTTGCCCGGTCGGCGGCCCGCAGCCGGCGGGCGGTTCCGAGCCGGCCGTACAGGCCCATGGCGACGACGTCCGCGACGGACACCGGGAAGGTCCAGTCCACCTGCTCGGCCTGCGGCATGTAGGCCACGAGGCCCTGCTTGCGGGCACTCGCGGTGGACGTCCCGAAGAGTTCGACGTCGCCCTGCTGTGGAACCAGGAGTCCCATGAGTGCGGTGAAGAGCGTCGACTTGCCGGAGCCGTTGACACCGATCAGGCCGCAGATGCGTCCGGCGGCCAGGGTCAGCGTCACATCGTCCAGTGCCTGGACCTCGTTGTAGCGGACACTGAGGTGGCGGACGGCGAGGACGGGTGTCGCTGCTGCAGGGTCGGCCGGGGGATCGAGATGAACGGCGGTCATCGGGTGAGTCCTTCGGTGATGGTGTCGAGGTCATGACGGAGGAGATCGACGAAGCCCGGTACGGGCCCGGTGTCGTCGGACAGCGAATCGACGTAGAGCGTTCCTCCCAGGTCCGCCCCGGTCTCGAGCGCGACCTGTTCCTGGGCCGATGGATTCACGGTGGACTCGCAGAAGACGGTCGGGACCCGGTTCTGCCTGACGAAGTCGATCACCTCCCGGATCTGGCGGGGTGTCCCTTCGGTGTCAGCATTGACGGGCCAGATGAAGGCCTCGTCGAGACCGGTGTCCCTGGCGAGGTAGGAGAACGCACCCTCGCAGGTGACGAGCGCTGTCGATCCGGCGTCCGCAAGTCCCGCGCGGAACTCGGCGAGCAGGACGGCGAGGTCCTCCTTGAGCTGCTTCCCGTTGGCTTCGAAATCGGCCGCGTGCTCCGGAGCGAGGTCCGACAACGCCCGGACGGTGTTGTCCACGTAGGTCTGAGCGGCCAGGGGAGACATCCAGGCATGCGGGTTGGCCTGCCCTGTGTAGTCGCCCGAGCGGATGGCGACCGGCTCGACGCCGTCGGACAGGACCACGTGGGGCGCGTCGACCGACTGCAGGAAGCGCTCGAACCACCGCTCGAGCCCGAGTCCGTTGTCCAGGATGAGGTCCGCGTCCTGCGCCCGCACCAGGTCGGAGGGCGTCGGTTCGTACCCGTGGATCTCCGCGCCGACCTTGGTGATCGACTCGACCCGGACGTGACCGCCCCCCACCGTGTCGGCCAGGTCCGCGATCACCGAGAACGTGGTCAGTACCAGGGGCGTGTCGCTGGCGGTGCCCGCGTCGGCGACCGCTGCACAGCCCACCAGCAGCGCCGCCAACGCAGCACTCGTGGCCAGGACGGACAGACGGGGTTGAGGCATGCCTCAACCTAACGTTTAGGCATGCCGAAATCTAGTCCCCGGGCCTGGAAGCGCGCCACGCATGCGTGTAGTAGGGGATGTGGACGACGGCGTCGGGGGCGAAGGCGAGATAGTCGGTGAGGTACCACCACAGGTTCGTCTCGACGCGTTCCCGCAGGGCTGCGGATGCACGCTGGTAGTAGCTACGGGACCGCGCGAGGTCGACGACGTCCGGGACGGACAGCTCCTGCGTCCAGTGCACGAGCAGTTCCTCCGCCGGCCCGAACGCCGCTCCCAGGTCCGGACGGTAGGACGGGGAGTAGACGTCCCCCGCGTGCATGATCCGGGACAGCCGATGGACCCACGGCAGCGACACGTCGAGCTGATTCCAGATCAGGGCGATCCGACCCTGCGGCGCAAGGACCCGGGCTGCCTCCCGGAGGGCTGCGGTCTGGTCGCACCAGTGCCAGGTCTGGGCGAGTGTGAGCAGATCGGTCGACGCGGCGGGTAGCAGGGAGTGCTCGGCCGTTCCCCGGACGACAGGCACACCCGGTAGTCGGGACGTGAGGACTGCGAGCATGTCCTCCGACGGGTCCACGGCCGTCACCTCGAGATCACGCTCTGCCAGCAGGGCGGTGAACAGCCCGGTGCCAGCACCGACGTCGACGGCCCGGCGTGCGTGCTCAGGGACGACCCAGTCGGCGACGGCGGCGGGGTAGCCGGGACGCACCCGATCGTAGCGGCCGGCTCCCGAGAGGTAGGCGCTCGCCATGTCCCGGCGTCGGTCCTCGTCGAGATGCGGCCCCGTTCTCACCATGCGTCGTCCCCGCTCCCGGCGCCGGGGTCAGAGCAGGTCGTCCACATCGGGGTTGAGCGTCCGGAGCACCTCGCTGTGGAGGGTGCCGTTGGTCGCGAGGGCGTTGCCGCCGAAGGGGCCGTCCTCGCCCTCGAGCGATGTGAAGCGCCCACCGGCCTCGGTGACGATGGGTACGAGCGCCGCCATGTCGTACAGGTTGAGCTCCGGTTCGCAGGCGATGTCGACGGCGCCCTCCGCCACCAGGCAGTAGGACCAGAAGTCGCCGTAGGCGCGTGTCCGCCAGACGCGGTCCGCGAGGTTGACGAATTCGGCGAGTGTGCCGCGCTCACGCCAGCCCGACAGGCTGGAATAGGAGAGGGACGCGTCCTCGAGGCGCGAGACGTTGGAGACCCGGAGGCGCTGCGCTGCTGCCAGTGACTTGCCCGTGTAGGCGCCCGTACCCTCCGCGGCCCACCAGCGCTTGCCGAGCGCCGGCGCGCTGACGACGCCGACCACCGGTCGGCCGTCGTCGATCAGGGAGATGAGAGTGGCCCAGACCGGGACGCCACGCACGAAGTTCTTGGTGCCGTCGATCGGGTCGATGACCCATCTGCGGGAGCCCGAACCGCTGCTGCCGAACTCCTCGCCCAGCACGGCGTCGCGCGGCCGTGCGCGGGACAGCTGGCCGCGAATGGCTTCCTCGGCCCCCTTGTCGGCATCCGTCACGGGTGTGAGGTCCGGTTTGGTCTCGATCCGCAGATCGAGCGCCTTGAAGCGGGACATGGTCTGGTCGTCGACCGAATCGGCCATGATGTGCGCGAGACGGAGGTCGTCGTTGTAGCCCTGCGAGAAACTCATACCGATCAACCTATCCTCTCGGCGGCTGCATCCCTCGCGGGGCGCGGAGCCTGCATGACACCACGAAAAAGCCACCGTGGGCTTTCGCCGCACGGTGGCTTCCGATCCGTTACCGCAGAGCGGTACGGGGAGAGTTAGAGAACGGTGATGTTCTCGGCCTGGGGTCCCTTGGGGCCCTGGGTGGTCTCGAAGTTGACCTTCTGGTTCTCTTCGAGGGAACGGTAGCCGTTCGAGTTGATCGCGGAGAAGTGGGCGAACACATCAGCGCCGCCGTCCTCGGGAGCGATGAAGCCGAAGCCCTTTTCGGCGTTGAAC
>JASLBS010000072.1 GCA_030146405.1 Arthrobacter sp. | reverse complement strand
GGAGTCGCGCAAGGACAAGGGGATCGTGGACGAGATCCCCGGCGCCTACAAGGACCTCGATGCGGTGATCGCAGCGCAGTCGGATCTGGTGTCCGTGGTCCAGCACCTGCGCACGATCCTCTGCGTGAAAGGCTGACCCCGATCACGGTGCGCCTGTCGTGCGACCCGTCGCGGCTCGGATCCCCGGCGGGTCGGGCCGCGACGGCGGAGTCACCACGCGGCCGCAGTAACGATGGTCCCTCGTGGGAATCCCCGGTCAGGACCTCCTACCGGCTCCGTGGTCCGACAATCCATCGGTGAGTAGCCGAAGCTGCTCCTTCACCTCGCGGAGTTCGGAGCGCAGATCGTCGTCGGCGGATTCGATCTCGGCGGCCGTCTCCGCTGCGACACTCTCGACCAGCCATGAGGCGAGGGACGCGGTGACCACTCCGAGGACCGCGATGCCGCCGATCATGAGGGCTGCCGCGATCAGCCGCCCGGCCGCGGTCACGGGGAACTGGTCCCCGTAGCCCACCGTGGTGATCGTGGTCAGCGCCCACCAGAGAGCATCGTCGAGCGAGGTGATGTTGGCCTCGGGCTGGTCGCGTTCGACGTCGAGCACGGCCAGAGCCGCCACATACGAGAGCAGGAGTGCCGAGCACAGGACATAGAGCACGATCCGCCCACGCAGTGCGGTCCCGCCGACGCGCTGCAGGGCGCCGAGGAGGGTCACCAGGCGCAGGAGCCTGAGGGGACGGAGCATCGGCAGGAGGACGATCACCAGCTCGTGCAGATTACGGACGAACCACCGTCCGCGATCGTCGGCCAGTCGGAGATTGACGACGTAGTCGATGAGGAAGAGGGCCCAGACGCTCCAGGTGAAGACTTCGAGTGCCGTGTCCGCTGCACCGTCGGGCTGGAGGATCACCTGGACGGAGTAGGCGGCGAGGAAGAGCAACGCTGCGACGGCGAGGGGCCAGTCGGTATGTGCACGCCAGGAGATGGAGTCATCCCACGATGCTAGAGCGGCCGCGATCCCCCTCGGTCTCCTGAATCGCCGCGCCGGGAAACTGCTGCATCGAGGCGCTCATCGCTGCGGCAACCTGTGCAGCTCCATGTCGAGGGACCCGCCCTCGATGACGCCGGTGAGGTAGGTGCAGTGCGGCTGGCGGCGGCGATCAGTGGGGGAGCCCGGGTTGAGGAGCCGCAGGCCGGTATCCGCCCGGGTGTCCCACGGGATGTGGCTGTGCCCGAAGACCAGTACATCGACGTCGGGGTACAGGCCCGCCATGCGGGCCTCCCGCCCCAGCTTCTGCCCCGTCTCGTGCACCACCGCGAATCGCAGGCCACCGAGTTCCGCCCGCGCCACGAGGGGAAGGCGCGATCGGAGCTCGGCGCCGTCATTGTTGCCGTAACAGGCGACCAGCCGGGAGGACCGTGCCGTCAGCTCATCGAGGAGGGAGGCCTCCACCCAGTCCCCGGCATGGAAGACGACGTCGGCGGATTCCACCGCGGCCCACACCTCCTGCGGCAACGCCCTGGCCCGCTTGGGTAGATGGGTGTCGGCCAGGAGAGTCACGGTGAGCGCCATGCAACCATTCTGCAACCGGTAGCGGCACCCGTGACAACGCCCGAGAGCCTGTGCCACCATCTACTCAGCAGGCTTACTATCCCGTCATCCACCCCACCAGGAGGCAGCACATGCATATCGACAAGTCACAGATCATCGACCTGCTGAAGTCACAGGGCAAGAACGACTCCGCCGCGGACGCCCAGTCCCAGCTCCCCGACCAGGTCGATCCGGAGCAGCACTCCGACCTCCTCTCGAAGTTCGGCATCAACCCGAAGGACCTGCTGGGAAAGATCCCCGGGTTCGGCGGCTTCGGCAACTGACGCCGAGCGTGACGCGGCCCCGGTGAGCGGGGCCGCGTCACGCGAGAGGCGCGGAGGATCAACCAGGGACGTCGATCAGGACCGATGGAAGGAAGCGGACATGGGTGGAGGGACAACCGTGGTGATCACGGGTGCATCGAGCGGTATCGGGCGGGCCACGGCACGCCTGTTCGCCGAGGCAGGAGCGCAGCTCGTCCTCGCCGGGCGTGACGCCGGGACGCTGGAGGTCGTCGCCGCTGAATGCCGCGACCGCGGTGGAGTGGCACTGATCGTCCCCACGGACGTGGCATCGGAGGCCGACGTCGAGCGGCTCGCGGATGCCGCCGTGACCCGCTTCGGCGGCATCGACGTCTGGGTGGGCAACGCCTCCCTCTACAGCTTCGGGACGTTCGAACAGACGCCGTCCGAGGCGTTCGACCGGATCATCGATGTGAACCTCAAAGGCCAGGTGTACGGAGCGCGGGCAGCTCTGCGGGTGTTCCGGAACCAGGGACGGGGCGTGCTGGTCTCGGTGGCTTCGGTCTACTCCAGGATCACCTCGCCGCTGGTGAGCCCCTACGTGACCAGCAAGTTCGGACTGCTCGGATTCCTCGAGGTGCTCCGGCTCGAGCTGAAGGACACTCCCGACATCCAGGTCTGTGCCGTTCTGCCGGCCACCATCGACACCCCGATCCACCAGCACGCGGCGAACTACACCGGCCGCCCCGTGCGACCGCTGCCACCGGTCTCGGACCCCGTCCGCGTGGCACGCGCCATCGTGGAGATGTCGCGCCGGCCCCGCCGACTGGTCCAGGTGGGGCGGGTGCAATCGATGTTCGTCTACGCGCGGGCATTGGCACCAGCCGTCTACGAGCCCATGGTGGCCCGGGTGTACCGGATGGTCGCCCTGCGGCGGGGCTCGGCGCCGGAATCACCGGGCAATCTCTTCGCGGCCGACCAGCGGCTGACCGGGGTGACCGGAGGCTGGCGCCTGGCCTCGCGCTTCCGTCGTACGCCCGGACGCTGATCACAGCACGCGTCCCGGGCCCCTGATCATGTGAGGGACACGATATGCGGGGCGGGCGGGGATGGCCG
Source organism: Arthrobacter sp. (assembly GCA_030146405.1). Taxonomy (GTDB): domain Bacteria; phylum Actinomycetota; class Actinomycetes; order Actinomycetales; family Micrococcaceae; genus Arthrobacter_D. Next base: position 16 of record JASLBS010000072.1, on the reverse strand, counting down.
GCGCCGCCTCCATAGT
>JASLBS010000023.1 GCA_030146405.1 Arthrobacter sp. | reverse complement strand
GCAGCGCGACCCCTATTCCGTGCTGTACCTGGGCATGAACGAGGACTTCCCCGGCGTGGACGACCTCCTCTTCCGCCAGGCCGTCGCGCACTCGATCGACAGGAACGCGCTGATCGACGGCCGGTTCCTCAACGGCACGCGTCCCGCGACCCAGTTCCTTCCGCAGAAGCTGGGTATCAGCAACGCGGACGTCGAGGACTACGGCTACGACCTCGACCTCGCCGGCGAGCTGTTGGAGGAGTCCGGCTATGACGGGCGCCCGCTCCCGTTCTACTACCCGCGCAACGTGTCGCGGCCCTACCTTCCTGCGCCCGAGAAGGCCTACGCGGAGCTGAGCAGACAGCTCACCGAGGCCGGCTTCAACATCAAACCCGTGCCGGTCGAATGGAGGGACGGGTATGTGGCCGCCGTGCAGGAGTCCGGTGATCGTGCGTTCCACCTCCTCGGCTGGAGCGGGAGTTACCAGGACCCGGACAACTTCGTGGGTGCCCTGTTCGGCACCGAGAGCGCCGAGTTCGCCTACTCGGATCCGCAGCTCGTCAGCAAGATCAACCGCGCCCGTGGGCTGCCCGAGGGGGACGACCGGAGGGACGCCTACGCGGACATCAGCTCGCAGCTCTCCCGCCGCATACCCGCGGTGCCCCTCGCCTTCCCGATCTCCGCGCTGGCGATGAGTCCCCGCGTCACGTCGTACCCCGTCAGCCCCGTGATGAACGAGGTCTTCAACCTGATCGAGCTCGACGGGACGGCACCGCTGCCCCCGCGTTCGGAGTGACGCCGCAGCACCGGATCGTGGGCCCTGCAAGGATTTAAGTAAGGTCACTGCCAGAGGCTAGGCTTTGCCTGCTAGGACCTCGCGACTGGAGACAACGTTGACCACAAACAGCCAGGGCATACCCGCCACGACCACCGACGTCGTACTGATCGGTGGCGGGATCATGAGCGCCACCCTCGGCGCCTTCCTGCGGCAGCTTCAGCCGGACTGGGACATCTCGCTCTTCGAACGGCTCGACGTCGCCGGTCTGGAGAGCTCCGACCCCTGGAACAACGCCGGTACCGGCCACTCGGCGCTCTGCGAGCTCAACTACTCCCCCGCGGGCAAGGACGGCTCCGTCGACCCGGCCAAGGCCGTGGCCATCAACGAACAGTTCCAGGTCTCACGACAGTTCTGGTCGCACATGGTGTCCGAAGGCCACATCGGCGATCCACGCACCTTCATCAATGCGGTACCGCACATGAGTTTCGTCTGGGGCCAGGCCAATGCCGAGTACCTCCGCCGGCGCCACGAGGCACTGAGCCCCCAGCCCCTCTTCTCCACGATGGAACACAGCGAGGACCACGACACCATCGCCGGGTGGGCCCCGCTGATCATGGCCGGGCGCAACCCTTCCCAGCCCGTGGCGGCCTCGCGGGTGGCCGGCGGCACCGATGTGGATTTCGGTGCCCTCACCCGGCAGCTCACCACCTATCTGGACGGGACCGGAGTGGATCTCCACTACGGCTTCGACGTCCTCGACGTGTCCCGCGCCTCGGACGGGCGGTGGGAGTTGAAGGTCAGGAACAAGGCCACCAGTGAGACCAGCACGGTCACCACCAGGTTCGTCTTCATCGGCGCCGGCGGCGGCGCCCTGCACCTCCTGCAGCGAACCGGCATCCCCGAGGGCCGCGGTTTCGCGGGGTTCCCCGTCTCCGGTCAGTTCCTGCGCTGCACGGATCCCGCGATCGTGGACCAGCACCGCGCCAAGGTCTACGGTCAGGCTTCCGTCGGCGCCCCGCCGATGTCCGTCCCGCACCTGGACACGCGCTTCGTCAAGGGAGAGCGTTCATTGCTCTTCGGCCCGTATGCGGGTTTCTCCACGAAGTTCCTGAAGCGAGGCTCCTACCTGGACCTGCCCACCTCCATCAGGTCGTCCAACCTGGTGCCGATGCTGGCGGTCGCCAAGGACAACATGGCGCTGACCAAGTACCTCATCAGCGAGGTGCTCAAGAACCGTGAGGCCAAGAACGAGGCCCTCACCGACTTCATGCCGGAGGCGGAGGGCGGTAGCTGGGAACTGATCTCGGCCGGCCAGCGTGTACAGGTCATCAAGAAGGCACCCAAGAAGGGCGGGGTGCTGCAGTTCGGGACCGAGGTGATCACGTCCTCGGACGGTTCGGTGGGTGCGCTGCTCGGCGCTTCACCGGGCGCCTCCACGGCTGCCCCCATCATGGTGGAACTCCTCAAGCGTTGCTTCCCGGGCAAGGTGTCCGAGTGGGAGCCCAAGCTCAGGCAGATGCTGCCCGGATACGGTGCCAAGCTGAACGAGGACGCGGCGCTGGCCGACGAGGTGCAGGCCCTGACCGACCGAGTGCTCAAACTCAAATAGCCACGAGCGGCTGACCCGGCCACCCGGACTGCCGTCAGTAACAGAGGCAGGTTCATTGTTCCGTCTGGCGCAGCTCTCGTTGGCCAACCGTGCGCTCATTGCGCTCATCACCGTCCTCGCCTGCGTGTTCGGTGTGATCACCATGGGGTCCCTGAGGCAGGAGTTGATCCCCTCCCTCGAGTTCCCCCAGATCACGGTGCTCTCCACCGTTCAGGGTGCGTCACCGGAGTACATCGATCAGCAGGTGAGTGCTCCTCTGGAGGCAGCGCTGAGCGGCGTGGAGGGGCTCGAATCCTCATCGGCCACCTCCCGGACGGGTCTGTCCACGGTCAGCCTCGTGTTCGTCTACGGCACCAACCTGGACCGGGCTCGCGCTCAGGTGGACCGGGCGATCTCCGCCGTACGCCCGGCCCTGCCGAGCGACGTCGAGCCGCAGGCCCTCGCCGGCAGCGTGAGTGACCTCCCCATCGTCTTCATGGCCGTGTCCTCCGACCGGTCACTCAGCGAGCTCAACCTCGACCTGGCGCGTCTGACCGTGCCGCGGCTCCAACAGATCGACGGCGTCCGGACCGCGGACATCTCCGGTGGTGCGACGCAGCACGTGGCCATCCTGCCCCGCGAGGAGGCCCTGGCCGACGCCGGGCTGACCGTCGCCGATCTGGCGACGACCCTGGAGGACAACGGCGCCCTGTTCCCCGTCGGCACCCTCGAAGCGGACCCGCAGTCCCTGACCATCCAGGCCGGCAGCCAGGTCGGCTCCCTGGACGATGTCAGGGGCCTGCCGGTCCTCCCGGGAGCATCGGAGGGCGGCAGCTCCGAACCGGCTACGGATGAGGGCGCAGCCCCGGACGGCGGTTCCCCTGGTGGGTCGACTGCACCTCCGGGCCAAGGAACGGATCCGAGCAGCCTCCCCGGTACCGGTGGCACACCCGGAGACGGTGCATCCGGGAACGGTACATCAGTCGACGGCGCACCGTCCGAGCTTCCCGGTGGAAGTGACGCAGCCGCTCAGCCGGCAGCCGGCCCGGCACCCGTGGTGACCATCGCGGACGTCGCGGACGTGGACCTCGTGGAGGACGAGGCCACCTCGGTCACGCGCACGAACGGAGTCGAGACCCTCGCGCTCACCGTGACCAAGGTGCCGGACGGCGACACGGTGGACATCTCCCATCAGATCCTGGACCTCGTTCCGAGCCTTCAGACCGAGCTGGGCAACGCCGCCGACATCACGGTCGTCTTCGATCAGGCGCCGTTCATCGAACAGTCCATCGAGGATCTCACCACGGAGGGCCTTCTCGGGCTCGGCTTCGCCGTTCTCGTCATCCTCATCTTCCTGCTCTCCGTGCGGTCCACCCTGGTGACAGCCATCTCTATCCCCCTCTCCCTGCTGGTCACCTTCATCGGCCTCTACGCAGCCGGCTACTCGCTCAATCTGCTCACCCTCGGGGCCCTGACGATCGCCATCGGGCGCGTGGTGGACGACTCGATCGTCGTCATCGAGAACATCAAACGGCATCTGGGCTACGGGGAGGAGAAACGCGAGGCCATCCTCACCGCGGTCCGAGAGGTCGCCGGTGCCATCAGCGCCTCCACCCTCACCACCGTCGCCGTCTTCGCGCCGATCGGCCTGGTGGGCGGTCTGGCCGGTGAGCTCTTCCGTCCCTTCGCCGTCACCACGGGGATCGCGTTGCTGGCCTCGCTGGTGGTCTCCCTGACCATCGTCCCGGTCCTCGCCTTCTGGTTCCTCCCGAGGACGTCCGCCGCGCCGTTCAGGAGACGGGCAGCCCGGCACGCCGTCGAGCCGACGGAGGACGCGCCCCGGGACACACCGGCCACGGAGCGCCGGCCGATCCTGCAGCGTGGCTACCTCCCTGTGCTCGCGAAGACCCAGGCACACCCGGTCATCACGCTGCTGTGCGGGGTGCTGGTACTCGGCGCCACCGCCGCGATGGTGCCGTTCCTCCCCACGAACATCCTGGGTGGTACCGGCCAGAACAGTTTCTCCCTCACCCAGACCCTCGCCCCCGGGACCAGCCTGGCCACCACCACGGCCGCTGCCGGTCGGACCGAGGAGATCCTCGCGGACAATCCCGACATCCGGGACGTCCAGTTGACCGTGGGGACCGCTGAGGGCGGCTTCGCCGCGCAATTCTCCGGCGGCGCCTCCGTTGCCAGCTTTACGGTGATCACCGAGGAGGGCGCCGACCAGGAGGCCCTGCAGGAGACGGTGCGTCGCGAGCTCGAGGACCTCGATGACGCCGGTACCTTCTCGTTGTCGGGCCAGCAGGGCGGCCTCGGTACGGCCAGCACCATCGACATCGACATCACCGCCCCGGTGGACTCCGACCTCGAAGCCGCGAACATCGCGGTACTCGACGGCATGCAGGGGCTCGACGGTGTCGGCGAGGTGAGCAGTAATCTGTCCGCGAACCAGCCCCAGGTGCAGGTGAGTGTGAACCGGGCAGCAGCGGTCGAATCGGGTCTGACCGAAGGGCAGATCGCCGGTCTGCTGGGTGGGAGCATCAGCGCCGTCCCGGCCGGATCGGTCCGCTTCGGCACCAACGACTACCCCGTACTGATCGGCGAGGGGACGTCGATCACGAGCCTGGACCAGTTACGGGACCTCCAGGTCCCCACCGCACAGGGACCCGTTCCCCTGACCGAGGTCGCCTCGGTCGAGGAGGTGCAGGTTCCACTCTCCATCACGAGCTCCAACGGCGCCCGGACCGCAAGAGTGTCCATCGACCCCGCAGGTGACGACCTCGGTACGCTCACCTCGGCCGTCGACGAGCGTCTCGCCGGGATCGAGTTGCCCGCCGGCGCAACCGCCACCGTGGGTGGGGCGTCGACCGAGCAGGCGGAGTCCTTCGCGCAGCTGTTCCTCGCACTCTGGGCCGCGGTTGCGATCGTCTACGTGATCATGGTCGCCACGTTCAAGAGCCTCGTCCAACCACTCATCCTGCTGGTCTCCATTCCCTTCGCGGGCACGGGGGCCATCGCCCTGCTGCTGATCACCGGCATCCCGCTCGGCCTGCCGTCGCTCATCGGCCTGCTGATGCTCGTGGGCATCGTGGTGACCAACGCCATCGTGCTGATCGACCTCATCAACCAGTACCGGCGACCGCGCGACGGCGCTCCGGGCATGCTGGTGCCGGATGCCATCCGCGAGGGTGCGCGCCAGCGCCTCCGCCCGATCCTCATGACCGCAGCCGCCACCATTTTCGCGCTGACGCCCATGGCCTTCGGCCTGACGGGCGGAGGGGGCTTCATCTCCCAACCCCTCGCAGTCGTGGTGATCGGTGGTCTGGTGTCCTCGACCGCGCTGACCCTCGTCCTCGTCCCGGTCCTGTACCGGCTCGTCGAAGGACGGCGCGAGGAGCGGGCACTACGGCGGGCAGCGAAGTCCGAGCCCGAGGCGGTTCGTACCTGACGCACGGACGTATAGTTCATGCATACGTATCCACTGAGCAGGGCTCGATCCAGAGGCCCGGGAAGGCCGGGATGGCTGAGCAGAAAGCGCTGCCCCAACGGGCCCTCCCCTCCTCCACGGCGGCAGAGGAGACGGACAGCATCGTCTCCGCGCAGGAGCAAGCGGCTGACGGATCCGGTGCCGCGCCGTCAACTGAGCCTCCGACCACCCGGCAGGCTGCCGAGACGTGGGAATCGCTGTTCCGTGCGCAGGTAGGGGTGATGCGCCGGCTCCGGCAGGATCCCGCCTTCCGGGAACTGCCCATCAACGAGTACGACGTCCTGTTCAACCTGAGCCGCTGCGCCGGCGGATGGACGCGCCTCAACGAGTTGAACCAGCATCTGCTGATCAGTCAGCCCAGCCTGAGCCGCATGGTGGATCGGCTGGAGGCGAAGAGCCTGGTGCAGAAACGCCCTGCCCACACCGATCAGCGGGGCGTGGAGATCGCCCTGACCGATGCAGGGCGAGCCCTTCAACGCCACATCGGGGCGTCGCACGTGCGGCGGATCCAGGAGGTGCTCGCGCCCGCGCTGACCGCTGCGGAGATGGACCAGCTGAGAGTGTTGACGGACAGGATCAACAGGCGTCTCGACGGCACGGCGTGACGCATCGACGGACGCGGGTCCTGTGCCCGGCGACCGGCAGGATCACCACCAGGATCTCCACCAGGGAGGAAACATCATGAGCGACTTCACAGCGGATTCCATCGATGATCTCACCGGCAAGCGGGTGGTCATCACCGGAGCCAACAGCGGGCTGGGTCTCCAGACCGCGATCGGACTCGCACGGAAGGGTGCCGAGGTGATTCTCGCCTGCCGGGACGAGCAGCGCGGGAGGGAAGCCGAGCGGACGGTGCGGGCCCGAGCGGGTACTTCCTCCGCCGAGATGCGCCTCCTCGACCTGTCGAGGCTGGATTCGGTGCGGGAGTTCGCCGCGGGCCTCCCGGGTCCGCTCCACCTCCTCATCAACAACGCCGGTGTGATGGCCACGCCCAAGGGGACGACGTCGGACGGCTTCGAACTCCAGTTCGGCACCAACCACCTCGGCCACTTCGCGCTGACCGGTCTGCTGCTGGAGCAGTTGCACGCGGCCGGGTCCGCACGCGTGGTCACCCTGTCGAGTCTGGCCCACAAGCGGGGCCGGATCGACTTCGAGGACCTCCAGTCCGAGCGCCGTTACCGCAGGTGGTCCGCGTACGGGCAGAGCAAGATCGCCAACCTGTACTTCATGGTGGAGCTGGACCGGCGTGTCCGTGCAGCAGCGTGGGACCTGGTGTCGGTCGCAGCACATCCGGGTCTGGCCAACACCAACCTGACCGCGGGTATGAAGGTCCCCGCGATGCTCGACGTCCTGTCGGTGTTCACCAGGATCATGAGCCAGTCCGACACCGCGGGTGCTCTCCCCACGCTGTACGCGGCGACGGCGAGCGATGTGCGCGGCGGAGACTACTACGGCCCGTCCGGTCCGGGCGAGACGCGTGGGGCGCCGACCCTCGTTGCGCCGGTACCACGCGTCCTGGATCGCGACATCGCCGTCCGGCTCTGGAACCGGAGTGTGGAGCTGACGGGTGTCGACTTCGCGTCACTGCAGCCGGGGCGGTAGGTGTGTCTGCTCCGCAGGGGGAGCATCAGCCCGGGATCGGCTGCTCCCCGGCGAACCGGAGGGATCGGATGAGTTCGCCGATGACCTCGAATTCCGCCGTGGCGTAGTACTCCTCCGCCTCGCCGATCGTGCCGAAGGAGACCGTCTGGGGCCCGGTGTCGGCGGGCGCCTTCGGAGCCAGCACCTCGAGGTCACCGAAGCTCACCCGACCCAGCGCATCCCCTCCCTGCACCGTGTTGGAGAGCTCGCAGGCCAGGCCGTCGTCACCGCCCGCCTGGTCGGTGATCCCGTACGACCCGAAGAATCGGAAACCTGTGATGAGGCGCGTCACGAAGCGGGGCTCCAGGCGGTCATCGGCTGCCGTGAGTCCCGCTTCCTCGAGGGGTTCGCTGCCGATCACGTAGTAGGGAGTCCGGTCGGTCTCCTCGCAGGGAACCTGTGCGGCACCGATTCCGGTGTGGAGTTCCGCCGCGGTGGTCCCCTCCGGCGTGCGTATCGCGTAGTGCAGGGAGTCGGGGGCGTAGGTCTCGGGCTCCACCTCGATGGCCTGCACCACCCAGGGCTCGGGAAGCTCGAACGTCAGGAGCCGCCCGGGATCCGTGAAGACCTTCCAGCCATCGCGTGCCTCCGGGAGCGGCGCCACCGTCGGCGCCGAGGAGGCCGTGGTGGCGGGGGCGCTCGGTGGCTCCCCGGCGTCGTCGTCGCCGGTCGGTGCGCCGGTACACGAGGTGACGAGCAGGGCGGTGACCCCCGCCAGGGCGGCCACCCGGACACCGCACAACACCCTGCGTGGTCGGGCAGAGAAGTGATCCATGAGCGTCCCTCCGTGCGGCTGGCTCGGTGCCGCCAGTCTAGGCTCGGAGGTTCTCCCGGACCGTCTGCCGCGCCGGACGCCGGGCCCGTCAGCTACGTCCCCGGGGCGGAAGCCACGACGTCGTGGTGTTCGGCATCTCCCACGACCAGGGGCTCCGGCGCCTCTGCCCGGGGCGCCCGTACCATGGTGGGCATGGAACACCACGCCGTACGCGACGTCGAGGGAGTCGATCCCCGCCTCGCCATCACCCGTAGTACCGCCGACGCCCCTCTCCCCCTGCCGCCGATCCTGCTGCTGCACGGCTTCGGTTCCTCCTCGAGGCAGAACTGGGTGGAGACCGGGTGGGTGCGGTACCTCAACGACGCCGGGCGCACCGTGATCATGATGGACCTGCCGGCCCACGGTGACAGCGCTGCCCCGAACGATGCCGGCGCCTATGTACCGAGCCGGATCCGTGCGGACATCCTGCAGGCCCTCTCGGACGAGCGGATCCTGCCACTCTCCGAGGACGATCCATCGAGCGGGATCGACCTCATCGGATACTCCCTCGGAGCGCGCCTTGCCTGGGAGTTCGGAGCCACGCAACCGGAACTGGTGCGCCGGATGGTGCTGGGCGGCCCCGGCGCGAGTGATCCACTGGCGACCTTCGACCTTGCTGCCGCCGAGCAGTACCTGGCGGGAGGGCCGGCCGTGGATGATCCGACGACCGCCGATCTCCTCCGCATGGCACTCGCCCTTCCGGGGAACAGCGTGCCTGCACTCCTCGCCATGGTCTCCGCGATCAAGACGGAACCCTTCGACCCGCGAGGCGCAGTACCCAGGATGCCGCTACTCCTCGTGGCCGGCGACCAGGACACCTACGCCGAAGGGCTCGGGGACCTCGCGGGGTGGGCTCCGTCAGCGAGGACCATGGCGCTGCCCGGCAGGACCCACTCCAATGCGGTCACGTCGCGCAGCTTCAAGGACGCAGCCGTGTCATTCCTTTCCTGAACTCCATCGGATCAAGGTTCGGTGAAGGTTCGGGAAAGCACCGCCGTGAACCGCTCCTCGCCCGTACCGCGTAGTTATACTTGGAATTGATCAGCAGCCTGATGAACAGGCCTGCCCATGATCCACACCACTAGGTTGTAGCGGGAGGACACGCATGCATGTGCTCCTCGCCGACCGGTACCAGACCACCGATCTCCTGGGCGTCGGCGGCACGGCGTCGGTGTACCGGGCGCTGGACAGGAACCTCGGGCGGGACGTGGCGATCAAGATGTTCAATCCCACGACGTCCGACGACGACAACTACCGTCGCCAGCACACCGAGACCATGCTGCTCTCCACGCTCAACCATCCCGGCCTCGTGACCCTGCACGACGCCGGGATCCACGAGGAAGAGGGAGGACGGACCACCGGCTTCCTCGTGATGGAACTCGTGGACGGGGAGGACCTTCGGCAGCTCCTGAAGCGCGGCGCCCTCTCCTCGGAGGACGTGGCGCAGCTGGGAGCCGATCTGGGCGATGCACTGGCCTACATCCACGCGGAGGGCGTGGTGCACCGCGACGTCAAACCCGCGAACATCCTCATGTTCCACAGCGGTGACAACGAGACCCGCCTGTACCCGAAACTGACGGACTTCGGTATAGCCCGCATGGTGGAGGCGACCATGGCCACCGCCGCCGGCGCGACGATCGGGACGGCGAACTACCTCAGTCCGGAACAGGCCAAGGGCGACTCCCTCGATGAGCGCAGCGATGTCTATTCGCTCGGGCTGGTACTCCTGGAGTGCCTCACCGGTGAGAAGGCCTTTCCGGGCCCCGTGGTGGAGGCGGCCCTGGCCCGGCTGCTCCGCGATCCGGAGGTTCCCGATGATCTCGGACCGGAGTGGGCCGACCTGTTGCGCCGGATGACCTCGCGCGACCCGCAGCAGCGGCCGTACGCCCATGATGTCGCGGTGCAGCTGCGCAGCCACGCGGAGGAGCCTGAGCCATGGGGAGTCGAGCAGCGTGCTGACCGCTCTCCCGCGACCGGTGCAACCGTGGGTGGCAGCAGCCTGGAGGATGCCGGAGTGATCACCGGCGGCGTCTTCACCGGTAATGTGCGGATCCCGCAGCCACCCGGTCGGGCACCCCGCATCCGCTGAGGAGAATCAGCCGCTGCCACCCGTGCACGGCCCGCTGATCGGTGCGGCCCACGGAGTGTGCCGCCTGAGCAGGCCTCGCGATCGAGCCCCTGCCCGGCGTCGGGCCCCATCCCGGGACCACACGAACTGCCCTGCCGGACGGATCCGACAGGGCAGTTCGTGTGGTGGGATGCTGGTGGCCAGGATGCTGCGGCGGTTCGGCTACGAACCGTCCTCGTCGCCGTCCTCCTCCGGCTCGAAGTGGCTCGGTTCGTCCGTCGAACCCGCGGCGACACCGTCGCTGCTGTCCGGGATGGTGCCCTCGGGTCCGGCGCCCTGCGATGCGTCGTCGGCGTCCTGGTGCTCAGTGCCTTCGGTGCTCATGAGTCCTCCTCGTGCTTGGGTGGTTCTTCCGATCCTATGCGTGTCCGCGCTCGAGCGACAGCCGCCGTCGTCCGGACACCGGGAGGCATCAGCGCACCGTGGCAGGGGCTCTCAGGGTGAGCACGGACACTCCGCCCAGGAGCAGCAGTGCGAGGGCGGCCGAGCCGGGGACCAGGGCGGCGCCATGGGCGCCGACCGTCTCCGCGAGGATACCCGCGGTTGCCGAGCCGAGTGCCGTTCCCGCCACGATCCCGCTCGCGAGGAGTGTCATCACGGTACCCAATCGCCGTTCCGGCGCCACGAGCGACCCGATGGAGAAG
>JASLBS010000273.1 GCA_030146405.1 Arthrobacter sp. | reverse complement strand
CCGTTCGGATCAGTGACCCTGCTTGAACGCGTCCTTGACGTTCTCGGCAGCGTCCTTGACCTTCGAGCTCGCCTGGTCCTTGTGACCCTCGGCTTCCATGCTCTCGTCGCCGGACGCCTTACCGACGCCCTCCTTGATCTTGCCGCCCAGGCCTTCGCCCTTGTTCCCGATCTTGTCATCCAGTCCCATGATGCGGACCTCCTTCAGCTCGGTGTACAGCCACCGGTCCCGGTGGCATCCCCGGCACCCCCGGAGGAATGCTCAGTAGTCTTACCATATCGTCGGAGGGCGCCGGAAGCCAGCGGGCAGGGGCGGCAGGTGAACTGCGACGCCGTCACAGCCGGCGGATCATGCGGGTGTTGCCGAGCGTGTTCGGTTTCACCCGGGCCAGATCGAGGAACTCCGCGATGCCCTCGTCGTGCGAACGCAGGAGCTCCGAGTAGATCTGCGGGTCGACGGCCGACTGGTCCTCCATGACCTGGAATCCATGGCGCCGGAAGAAACCGACCTCGAAGGTCAGGCAGAAGACCCGGCTCACCCCGTAGCGCCGGGCTTCCTCCAGGAGCTCCTCGACGAGGGCGGAGCCGACGCCGCGGCCACGCGCTGCCGGTGAGGTCGCCAGCGTGCGTACCTCCGCGAGATCCTCCCACATCACGTGGAGGGCGCCACAGCCGAGTACCTCCCCGCCGTCGTCCTCCGCGATCCGGAACTCCGGCAGCCCCTCGTAGTAGGCCACAGTCTCCTTGGCCATCAGGATCCGCTCTTCCGCGAGTGGCTCGACGAGCGCCTTGATGGCAGGCACATCCGACGTACGGGCGGGGCGGAGGAGGAAGGGGATGCTCACCCGACCACTCTACAAAGGGCAGGCCGGCCCGGACGCCTACAGTCCGAGCTCGGGAGGCAGGTCCCGCTCCTGCCCCAGCACATGATCCGCGAGGAAGGCCTCGACGACGCCGTACCAGATCCTCGCGTGCTGCGGCTTGAGGATCCAGTGGTTCTCGTCGGGGAAGTAGAGGAAGCGGTGCGGCGTCCTGCCCTCGGCGTCCGCGGGGAGCCGTGACTTCGACAGCAGCTCGTACCAGAGCCGGAGACCCTCGCCGATGGGCACCCGGTAGTCCTTGTCCCCATGGATCACGAGCATGGGGGTGCCGATGTTTTCCACGTGGTGGTGCGGTGAGTTCTCCTCCCTCGCCTCGACGGTCATCTCCCGTTCCCAGTAGAAGGCGGCGTCCGTCGTCGGTCCGAACTGGTCCAGCGCCCAGAGGCTCGCATGCGTCACGATGGCCGCGAACCGGTCGGTATGGCCGGCCACCCAGTTCGCCATGTACCCGCCGAAACTGCCGCCCATCGCCGCCACGCGGGCCTCGTCGATGTCGGCCCGGGCCATGAGGTCGTCCGTCGCGGCCATCAGGTCCGTATAGGGCGCGCGCCCCCACTGGCCCCACCCGCGATCCACCATGTGCTGCCCGTAGCCCGTGGACAGCGCGGGGTCCGGCAGCAGGACGGCATAGCCGCGGGCAGCCATGATCCAGGGTGACCAGCGCCAGGTCCAGGCGTTCCAGGACCCGATGGGACCACCGTGGATCCAGAGCAGCGCGGGCACGGGTGCCTCGGAGGAGGCGCCCTCGGGCAGCACCAGCCAGGACTTCACGGCCTGGCCGTCCTCACCGACCGACTCGATCCGCTCGAGGGTACCCGGCAGGTCGGGCCGCTCGGTGGGGTTGTGGAGCCTCCGGGTCTTCCCGGAGGCCAGGTCGATGCTGACGACCTCCGCCGGGAAGAGGTAGGAGCTGCGGACGGCGTAGGCCGTGGCACCGTCCGGGGACACGTGCACGTCCGAGTACGCCGCAGCATCCTCGGTCACGCGACGTACCTCATCCTTCTCGACGTCGATCACGAACACGGGAGCCGCACCGTCGTCGTCCGCCGTGACCACCACACCGGTACCGTCCGGCAGCCAGGCGGCCGGCGCAGGCCACCGATCCCAGCCCACGCCCAGCTCCCTCGGCTCGCCGCCGTCGAGGGGAACCAGGAGCAGACTCGTGCGGGGTGCGAGCTCGACCGTGGTGCGGCGATCCCTGGACACCACGAGGAACCTGCCATCGGGGCTGACCGGCCCCGGTGCGTAGTCGTTGTCCTGATCGTCGAGCAGGACGGTGAGTTCCTTCGTGGCGACGTCGACCCGCACGAGCACCGCGCGCTGGGAGCCGCGCTCCTCGGGCACGGTGAGCGAGGTGAAGAGCGTCGACCCGTCCGGGCTGAGCACCGGGTGAGCGTCCCTCAAGCCGCCGCGGGCGGACGGGAGGAGATCGGTCAGGGACGGACCGGCGTCCCCGCCGTCGCGGAGCGCGAGGAAACGCGGCTCGTCCGGGCCGAGGTCCGCGTCCCAGTACCGCACCGGGTATCCGGAGTGGAGGATCGCCGCCACGCCCGATTCCTTGCGCGCCTTCCTGCGTTCGGCGTCGTCCTCCTCGTTGGTGGCCCCCGACAGCACGTTCCCCGTGACGATCACGACGTCGGCTCTGTCAGCGGTCGCGACGGCGGCCACGCCACCGTCCCGGGTCAGCAGCAGGGACGCCTCACCACCACCGGCAGGAAGTCGCCAGAGCGAGGAGCGTGCCTCGCCCTCGGCATCGTCCGGGTCCGCCCTCGAGGACGTGAACAGGAGGTCCCCGCTCGAGAGGAAAGCCGCACCGGACTCCCCGGCGGAACTCCGGGTCAGTCTCCGTGCCGGCTCGGCACCGGTGGGATCCACCTCCCAGAGAGCTGTCCGGTAGGCGGTCTTCTTCGCGTCGAGGGTGGCGAGGGACGTGACGAGACGCGTGCCCTCCGGGTTGAGGACGAGCCCGCTGAGGCGGGGCAGGGCGACGAAGTCATCCAGTGCTGAGAAAGGGGTGGTCATGCACCATCTCTACCATCGGCTGTGGCCGCGGTCACAGCATTTCACTAATGGACGAATTCCGTTGCCGTGGGCACCGACCGACCAGCACACACGCAACGACGAAGCCCGCCCTGGTTCTCCAGGGCGGGCTTCGTCGGGTCGTTCAGAGGACCAGCGGTCCTTACTCGAGGACGGTGGCCTCGAGCGCAGCCGGAGCATCCTCCAGCGCCTTGGGAGCGCCGTGTCCGACGAAGGTGAACCGTGCGTCCGTACCCTCACCCTCCACATCGATGTCGATCCGCTCGCCCGACGTGATCTCACCGAAGAGAATCTTCTCCGAGAGCTGGTCCTCGATCTCGCGCTGGATGGTGCGGCGCAATGGCCGCGCACCCATGGCGGGATCGTAACCACGCGTCGCCAGCAGGACCTTGGCCGCCGGGGTGAGCTCGATGGTCATGCCCTTGTCCGCCATGCGGCCACTGAGGCGCGCCAGGAACAGGTCCACGATCTCGACGATCTCGTCCTGCGTGAGCTGCGGGAACACCACGGTGTCGTCCACCCGGTTGAGGAACTCGGGGCGGAAGTGCTGCTTCAGCTCTTCCTGGACCTTGGCCTTCATCCGGTTGTAGCTCGTGCTGGTGTCGGTGCCGGACTGGAAGCCCGTCATGACGCCCTTGGAGATGTCCCTGGTACCGAGGTTGGTGGTCATGATGATCACCGTGTTCTTGAAGTCGACCATGCGTCCCTGGCTGTCGGTCAGGCGACCGTCCTCCAGGATCTGCAGGAGCGAGTTGAAGAGATCGGCGTGCGCCTTCTCCACCTCGTCGAAGAGCACCACCGAGAACGGCTTGCGGCGGACCTTCTCGGTCAGCTGGCCACCCTCCTCGTACCCTACGTAGCCCGGAGGGGCACCGAAGAGCCGTGAGACGGTGTGCTTCTCCGAGTACTCGGACATGTCGAGGGTGATGAGGGCGTCCTCCTCACCGAACAGGAACTCCGCGAGGGCCTTGGCCAGCTCCGTCTTTCCGACACCCGTGGGGCCGGCGAAGATGAACGAGCCACCCGGGCGCTTCGGATCCTTGAGGCCGGCGCGCGTGCGGCGGATGGCCTGGGAGATGGCCTTGATGGCCTCGTTCTGCCCGATGACCCGCTTGTGCAGCTCCGCCTCCATGTTCAGCAGCCTCGAGGACTCGGCCTCGGTGAGCTTGAACACGGGGATACCGGTGGAGTTCGCCAGCACCTCGGCGATCAGCTCCTCGTCGACCTCCGCGATGTCGTCCAGTCCACCGGACTTCCAGCGCCGTTCCTTGTCGCTGCGCTCGTCCTGGAGCTTCTGCTCCTTGTCGCGCAGGGATGCGGCACCCTCGAAGTCCTGGAGTCGATGGCCGACTCCTTCTCACGCTTCACATCGGCGATACGCTCGTCGATCTCCTTGAGCTCCGGCGGAGCGGTCATCCGGCGGATGCGCAGGCGCGCCCCCGCCTCGTCGATGAGGTCGATCGCCTTGTCCGGCAGGAACCGGTCCGAGATGTAGCGCTCGGCCAACGTCGCCGCACTGGTGAGCGCGCCGTCCGTGATCGACACGCGGTGGTGCGCCTCGTAGCGGTCGCGCAGGCCCTTGAGGATCTCGATCGCGTGTGCCACCGAGGGCTCCGCGACCTGGATCGGCTGGAAGCGGCGCTCGAGGGCCGCGTCCTTCTCGATGTGCTTGCGGTACTCGTCCAGCGTGGTGGCACCGATGGTCTGGAGCTCACCCCGGGCCAGCATCGGCTTCAGGATCGAGGCCGCATCGATGGCACCCTCTGCGGCACCTGCGCCGACGAGGGTGTGGATCTCGTCGATGAACAGGATGATGTCGCCACGGGTGCGGATCTCCTTGAGGACCTTCTTCAGTCGCTCCTCGAAGTCACCGCGGTACCGCGAACCGGCCACGAGGGACCCGAGGTCCAGCGTGTACAGCTGCTTGTCCTTGATCGTCTCCGGGACATCGCCACGCACGATCGCCTGGGCGAGACCTTCGACGACGGCGGTCTTGCCGACGCCCGGCTCACCGATGAGGACCGGGTTGTTCTTGGTGCGTCGGGAGAGCACCTGCATGACGCGTTCCATCTCCTGCTCGCGACCGATGACCGGATCGAGCTTGGACTCCCGCGCGGCCTGCGTGAGGTTCCGGCCGAACTGGTCCAGGACCACCGAGCCGGCGGGCGTGCCCTCCTGCTGGGGGCCGCCGGCAGCGGCCGGCTCCTTGCCCTGGTATCCGGACAGCAGCTGGATGACCTGCTGGCGGACACGGTTGAGGTCTGCGCCGAGCTTCACGAGGACCTGCGCGGCGACGCCCTCACCCTCGCGGATGAGCCCGAGCAGGATGTGCTCGGTACCGATGTAGTTGTGGCCGAGCTGGAGCGCCTCCCGCAGGGAGAGCTCCAGTACCTTCTTGGCCCGAGGGGTGAAGGGGATATGACCGGACGGGGCCTGCTGGCCCTGACCGATGATCTCCTGCACCTGTTCCCTCACGGCACCCAGCGAGATGCTGAGGGACTCCAGGGCCTTGGCGGCGACACCCTCGCCCTCGTGGATGAGGCCAAGCAGGATGTGCTCGGTGCCGATGTAATTGTGGTTGAGCATGCGGGCCTCTTCCTGGGCCAGCACAACAACTCGACGGGCACGATCTGTAAATCTCTCAAACATGAGACACACACTCCTAGCTAACGCGTA
>JASLBS010000262.1 GCA_030146405.1 Arthrobacter sp. | reverse complement strand
GCGATCATCGGCTACTTCGTCGTCAACTTCTTCTACCTACCGCCGGTGGAGTTGACGGGGCGCTTCAACCCCCTGCTGGTGGTGCCGTTCCTCGGGCGTTTCCTGTACCAGCTCGTGACGGCAAGCTTCGAGGTGTTCTGGCTCGCCCTGGTCAAGGGTCCCTCCCTCCAGAACGCAGTGGTGGCCGTAGAGCTCCGCAGCCACTCCGACTTCCTCGTGACGGCCACGGGCCATGCGATCTCCCTCATCCCGGGATCGCTCGTCCTGGAGGTGGACCGCTCCACCTCGACGCTCTACCTGCACACGCTCGATGTGACCAAGGACGAGGATGCGGACGTGATCCGCCGCAACGTCCGTGCCACCGAGGCCTGGCTGATCCGCATCATGGGGAGCCGTGCGGACCTCGTCGCGCTCAGGGCAGAGGGGAAGACATGACCGCGGTGATCTATGTCGTCGGAGGAATACTGAGTCTCGCGGCGATCCTCGCGCTGTACCGGGCGGTGATCGGGCCCTCGGTACTCGATCGGGTGCTGGCGCTCGACGTCGTCCTGGCCACCATCGGGGCCGGTCTGGTCCTGAACATGATCGTGGGACGGCATACGGACAACCTGGTGCTGCTCGTCGTGGTGTCGGTGATCGGCTTCATCGGGTCCGTGACCGTGGCCCGATTCGTCACGGACAGGAAGTAGCGCAATGATCTCCGACGTCATCGTCTCGGTACTCCTGATCGGTGGAGCCCTCATGTCACTCGCCGCGGGTGTCGGCCTGGTGCGTTTCCCGGATCTGCTCTCGCGCATGCACGCTGCCACCAAACCGCAGGTCCTCGGTCTCCTCCTCTTCCTCCTGGCGCTCGCGCTGGAACTCGAGGCCTGGTCGCTGGTCCCCGTGCTGGTGCTGTGCTGGCTCTTCCAACTGCTCACGAGTCCCGTCTCCGCGCACATGGTGGGCCGCGCAGGGTACCGGACACGCCACCTGCGGCGGGAACTGCTCACCATCGACGAGCTGGACGACGTCGTGTCCCGGGCCGCCGATGGTCCTGGCGCCTCGGCGAGCGAGCTCCGCCGTCCCGCCGCTGCCCCTCGTCCGCCGCACGACGACACTCCCTGACCGGGCCTGCGGGGAGGGACGCAGCCTAGTCGTCCTCGACCATCCTCAGGTCCCGGGGATGACCGTCCGATCCGGGGCGTCGCTCATGGTCCTCCACCAGCAGCGTGGTCAGGCGTCGGATGATGGCCACCTCGAGAAGTTCCTGCGTCCGTCCCGGGACCGATCCGGGCCCGGCGCCCCTCTCCCGATGGTCGGGTCCGTGGGAGGTGACGCCGATGGTGCGGGCCCTCGGAGCGTGCGAGACCTCCGGAGAGTCCCGCTGGGCCGACTCCAGATGATTCCGCCGGTTCGCCCGGAGATCGAGCAGTTGCTCGGTCACGGTCCGCAGGACGTCGTCGTCGAAGTGCTTCTCGGGCACTCCACAGGAGCCGAGGTACGCGTCGATCCGGTCCGCGTAGGCGAATCCGTGTGCCTGCTCGTCGGCGAGCTTGTGCCGGGTACGCGAGCACCATCGCGTCCTGTTCTCCGCTGAGACGGACGATCCTGGCTGTCGGGGCGGTGCTGCGGACGCCAACCAGGGAAGGAGGACGTCGAGGGCCGTGCCGGCCCGGGGTTCTCCGCCGTCCGGACGGGCGTCGAGAACCGCCACCTCCCACCCCGCTTGCTCGAGTACCCGTCGGGCACCGAGTACGTGCTCCTTCACCGGTACGCGCTGGTCCATGGGACCTGGCAGGGCATCGCCGTCCTCGACGAAACAGAGGCGAGGGACGCTCAGGGACAGGATCTGCGCACGAGCGAGCGAGGGCGTGCCCTGTGCATCGTCGAAGAAGGTGACGAACTGGCGGGCCTGACTCGAGCTGTAGCGGCGTGCGTCGCCACTCGGCCACCGGGTGGAGGACGGTCGGCGGTGCTCCTCCCCACCCAGGGGGCGGTGGTGCCAGGCGATGGCGGTGCGATGGTTGCGTATCGCGAGGTCCAGCAACTCGGTCAGGGGCGGGTGGAGCGGCGGGAACCCACCCATCGCGATCGCCTGCACCCGGTTCGTGACCGAGGCGAGGTGCGGACCCACGAGCGCGAGCCAGGAGTGTCCGAGGTAGGCGAATTCCTCGGCACCCACGGAGTCGGCGATCGCCAGCATGTCCCGTGCCACGGTGTCGAGCGTCAGGGTGGTGGACCGAGGGTGCTCGAGGCGGTGCGCCTCGTAGTCGAAGGCGATCACGGTGGCGTGCTCCGCGAGTCCGTCGATCAGTTCCGCGGTGGGCCCCTGTAGCAGGAGACAGTCCGTACTGCCCGGGCCCGGCGCTGCAGACGGTACCAGAAGGGGGATTCCGTTCCCCTGGAGGCAGAGGTTCAGCTGGGAGCCATCGTCGAGGACGGCAGCGGGCATGGGGGAGGACCTTTCCCTGGTCGGCTGTTCCCCCAGTCGCCGGGTTCGGTGTTCAGTGACATGGCGCCCGTCGCTGTCCCGCCGGCTCACCTCGGTGGAGCGTAGCAAGGAATAATGACTCGGAGTGCGTCGGCAATCGACATCGCGGTGAACAATGGTCCGATTCACCGGTCCCGAGGGGGCACGTGTCGGAGGGAAACTGTAACGTGGCTGATGATCGAGGGACGGTGGCAGTGGGCCAGTCAACGGCTGTGCACGGACAGCAGCGGGACGCGGTGGTGATCGAGGACGACGCCGACATCCGCCAGTTGCTCGCCATCGTCCTGTCCTCACGATCCTTCACCGTCCACGAGGCGATCACCGGGGACGAGGGTGTCCGACTGGCGAAGAGCGTGGCACCGCAGCTCATCACCCTCGACCTCAATCTGCCCGACCTGGACGGTCTGGAGGTGTGCAAGGAGTTGAGGAAGACGTCGGACGCCCACATCCTGACCATCTCCGCGCGGCCCCCGCAGCTCACCGAGGAACAGTGCCTCGCGGCGGGATCCAACCACTTCATGTCGAAGCCCTTCAGCCCGCGTGCGCTGGGTGCATATCTCGATACCGCACTGCCGCGGGAAGATCCGGCCTAGGTACCCTGCGGGGTGGCTGCGCCTCGCCTGCACGGCTCCTTCGCGGCACCGCTCCGCCTTGCTCCGGTGGACGGGTCATGCTCCGCGATGACCCCGGGCGCTCGTGAAGGCGGAAACTGCGTCGTGGGGCCGCGCAGCACTCGCGACGAAGCCGTCGGGCCGGACGAGGTACAGGACGCCGGGCCGCAGGACCGTGGCCCCGATGTCCGGGAAACAGGTCAGCGGCAGCTCGAGCTCCCGGGCCACGGCGCGGGCTCCCTCGGTCACAGCCGCGTCTGCCGCGTAGAGGTGGACCTGCCATCCGGCCGCGCGCAGGACGTCGAAGTTGTGCCCGGTCCACGGGAGCCGCCGACCCACGACGGCGTCCCGGCGGCGGCCCGGTGCGCCGTCGGCCGGACGGTAGTGGATGCGGAGCTGCCCGAGATAACCCGCCACACGCCGTCCCACCGGCAGCCGCGGAAGGAGCGCAACCACCACCGGCAGCAGGATCCTGGGAAGCTGCCTCCGCGCCCACGTCGCGGCCCTCGACCCCGAGGTGATCACCCGGAAGAAGGCATCGGTGGTTCGCAGCAACCGCTCCGCCACCGGCCTGCGCTCGGCCCCGTAGCGATCGAGGAGCGTCTCCGGTGCCTGCCCGTCCAGTACCTCGGCGAGCTTGAAGGCGAGGTTGTGGGCGTCCTGCAGACCGGTGTTCATACCCTGTGCGCCCACGGGGGAGTGGACGTGGGCGGCATCACCGGCCAGGAACACCGATCCCTGCCGGAAGCGGCGCGCGATGCGGTGGTGGACGCGGTAGGTCGAGAACCAGCGGGAATCCCTGTACTGCACACCGAACACCTCGGAGAGCCGTCCCCGGGCCCACTCCTCCGTGATCGCAGGGGCGTCGCCATCACCCGCGATACCGATGAGCCGGTGAGCATTGCTGCGGGCACCCTCCGCCCGCATCGGGAAGGCCAGCAGGAACTCGGACGCGCCCTGCCGGATGTTCACCGAGGCCGGAGCCAGTCCGGTGACATCCTGCGCGTCGATCAGGTAGAACGTCTGCCGGCTGGTGGTGCCCTCGAAGGCGATACCGCTGAGGGAGCGCACCGTGGACGCCGCTCCGTCGCACCCCACGGCGAACCTCGCCCCGAGGGTCCTGGACCCGGACGGGCCGTCCACCACGGCCTGCACCCCGCCCGCGTCCTGGTCCAGGGCCACGAGCCGGTGCCGCCACCGGACGGATTCACCGAGCAGTTCCAGCCGAGCGGTGAGGATCGATTCGTTGGCGCTCTGTTCCAGGAGGTACATGCCGGGGTAGGGCGTGATCCCCTGCCCCAGTTTCGTCAGCGGGATCGGCGCGAAGGACCTCCGTTCGAAGCCCTGGCGCATCGAGTCCGCGTGGACGGCGTGGTCCAGCACCGGATCCACCACTCCCAGCTGGTCGAAGATCTCCATGGAGCGCGACTGCACCCCGAGGGCACGGGACTCCTGGGTGGGGCCCGCCTTGGCGTCGATGATCAGGACCCGGACGCCGAGCTTCACCAGCCAGTTCGCGAGCATGAGGCCGGTGGGCCCGGCTCCCACCACCAGGACGTCCACATGGTCGCCCGCGTCCTGCCGCTCCTGGGAACCCGTCATCCCCACAGCGCCGGAGCGCGGTTCACCGTTCGAGAGTGGTGCAGACACAGGCCCGGTTGCCCTCGGCATCGGCGAGGACCGTGAAGGACGGCGCTTCTGCGTCATCCACCACGCGGCCCCCGGCAGCGACGGCGACGGCGATGCGCCCGGCTGCGACGTCATGCGGAACCCACACGTCGAGGTGGAAGCGCTGGCGGGGAGTCGCGTGCGCTTCTGTGCGCTGGAACCACAGGAGGGGCACCCGTCCCGTGGGGTCGACGACGTCGTCGCCGTCCACCGCTCCCGGGTCACCGGTGAGCAGGGCCGCCCAGAACGGTCCGATCGCCGCGACATCGGCGGTGTCGAGTGCGAGCTCGATCACGGTCGGGGCGGCGGGCTGTGCCGGGACGCCGCGCTCGCGGGCGAGGACACTGATCTGCCGCGCGAGCCCGACATCGCGCCCCGTGATGCCGGAGGAGCCATGGGCAGGAAGACTGATGTCCACGTGGGTGGGGGTCAGCGCAACCTCGGGGTGGTGGTCGGCCCGCGCGGCCAGTCCGCCGACAGCCGCGACGAGGTCCAGGCCTCCCCCGAAGTCCGTGGTCAGGAAGCGGGCCTGGAGGGACCCCGGGAGTTCCCGCCAGTCGTCCAACCCGGCGTCGAGGACCTGCTGCGTGCTCATCGTGGCCATACGGCCAGTATGGCGCTGCGCCGGGCCCGGGAAAAGGCCTGCGCCTTCCGCAAGTGGGCTCAGAGCCCGAGCACCGCTCGGGCGATCAGGAAGTACACGATCAGGCCGGTGGCGTCGACGAAGGTGGTGATGAACGGGTTGGAGAAGACGGCCGGGTCCACGCGTACGGCCTTCCCGATCAGGGGCATGGCGCCGCCCACGGTGGCGGCCATGGTGCAGATGCACAGCAGTGTCAGCCCGATCACCGTTCCCAACGCTGCACCGTAGGCCAGGGTGGCCACGAGGAAACCCACGCTGCCCAGCAGCAGCCCCAGGCTGGCTCCCACCCTCAGTTCCCGGGCCACCACCTTCAGGATGTCGCGGGGCTGCACGTCCGCGAGCGCCAGGGCGCGGGTCACCGTGGTGGCCGCCTGGTTGCCGGTGTTCCCGCCCGTGCCGATCAGCAGGGGAACGAAGAGGGAGAGCACCACCATCTGCTGGAGGGTGGCCTCGAACACCTCGAGCACCTGTACGGTCAGGGTCGCCCCCACCGCCAGTACGAGCAGCCACACCACCCGCGAGCGGACGATGCTGCGCACCGGGGTGGCGAGGTAGGGGCGGCGCAGGGGCTCGGCGCCACCGATCCGCGCCTGGTCCTCGGAATCCGCCTCCTCGAGGATGCCCAGTGCGTCATCGACGGTGAGGATCCCCACCAGGCGGTTCTCCGCATCGGTGACGGGAAGGGCGAGGAGCTTCAGGTCGGCGCAGCGGCGGGCGGCCGTCTCGGCGTTGTCGGTGGCCTCCGCCGAGCGCGGTTCCCGCAACACCTCGGACACGGGGGTGGAGGGTGGAGCGGACATCAGGTCGCGCAGGCTCACGATGCCCACCAGCCGGCGCTCGTCGTCCACCACGGGCAGGGTGTAGATGGTCTCGGCGTCGGTCACCCGCGCCCGGACGCGGTCGAGGCTCTGGGCCACGGTGGAGCCGGGGTGGGTGGTGACGTACTCCGGGCTCATCCTTCGGCCGATCGAGCCGTCGGGGTACCCGAGCACGGCGGCCGTCAGGCTGCGCTCGGCGGGAGGCAGTCCGTGGAGGAGCCGGGTGGCCACGGAGGCAGGGAGCTCATCCAGCAGGCTCACCCGGTCATCGGGGTCCATCTCGCCGAAGACGGATGCCACCTCCTCGTCCCGCAGCGCGCGGACGAGTTCACCCTGCAGCGTGGCATCGAGGCCCTCGAAGACCACCAGTGCCTTGCCCTTGGGGAGCAGCCGGTAGACGAGTGCGCGTTGCTTGGCACCCATCCGTTCCAGGGCGTCGATCACCTCGTCGGGTGCCAGGGGCGCGAGGGCCGCGGTCACCGAGGGGAGGTCCTTCTCCGCCAGGGCACGCTCGATCGTGGGGACCGCTGTCTCCGCGGTGGTGTCGGAGTGGCTCATGGGAGGTCCTTACTATCGGGGCAGGGCGGGCGGCCGCGAACGGGTCCCCGCTTCGGTGCAGCCAGGTGCTCCCCGTGCCCGATCGGCGCCGACGGCGATCGGACGCTGTTGGTGCTTGCTTCCGGCGGCGGTGGCGGTGGGACGGAGAGCTGCACCCCCGCGTAAGAGCTTCGACACTGCACGACGTGATCCCTCGGGGAAGCCACTTCGGGTCACCCCTTCGTCGGGGAGACCTGTCCTAACCTTGGGCGTCTCTCGACGTCGTCAGATCAGTGGCCTGTGTTCGTGCAGACGCCTCGCCTAACAAGGTGCCGCTCCTCGACGGTACAAGCGCGAGGGAAGGAGCGTCAAAAGCCACCCGCACGCCGTCGCACCGTTCCGGTATCGGGGGCTGTCACGGAGGGCCGGGCCGACACGTAGTCCGTGCGGGTGTTTCTCGCGCGCCGGGCCGGCCGCCCGCGTGGCCCCCTACTTCCGACGGGGAAGCTGCGGACGGCGGAAGGTGCCGGCGGTGCGGGGCGCCAGGAGGGCGGCGTTCAATCCGCCCATCCCGGCCGCCACCAGGAGGCTGAGGAGTACGGACGAGAGAACCTCGTGACCTGCTGACACGTGGGCCAGCAACAGGATCGGCGCCACCACGATCATGGTTGCCGTGAACCAGACGGTTCTGCTGCACACGAGTCCCATGTCTCCTCTTCCCTCGATCCTCCGGCTCGTTCGCCGAGCACATGCGGCACTCCTCACGCTAGGCCTCGATGCAGGGTCCCGGCGTCAGCCCTGGGGAGGAAAGTATTGGCCGGGGAGTCATCCCGGAGGTAAGGACGATGTTCGATGGGATACTGCCAGGATGCCTCGATCCCAGAAGAAACCCGGTCAGGGAATCCTCGCAGCCCGGCTGGACGCCGGTCTGGCGAACAGTCTGCGGGCCGCGGTGGTCAACCCGCAGCTCCTGCTCGCGGCCAAGGCCGCCCTCGCGGCGGCGATCGCCTGGACCATCGCCCTCGCACTCCCCGGTACGCCGGCCGAATACCCGTACTATGCGCCGCTCGGCGCGCTGCTGGCCATGTATCCCACCGTGGCAGGCACCCTCAAACTGGGCCTGCAGACGGTCACGGGTCTGACCATCGGGATCATCCTCGCCTACCTCGCCGTGTGGGCGGGTGATCCGAACTGGCTGACGATCGCCTTCGTGGTCGGTGCGGGTGTGTTGCTGGGAGGCATGCTGAAGCGCACGGCGGGTGGGGGTTCAGGTATCGCCTCCGCCGGACTCTTCGTCCTGGTGATCGGCAACGACAATCTCGGCTACTCCTTCGGGTACCTCATCCAGACCGTGGTGGGCGTGGGCGTGGGACTCACGGTCAGCGCACTGATCCTGCCACCGCTCCATCTCAACGACGCCGTGGGGAGGATGAGCCAGCTCCGCCGGACGGCCGCACGCCAGTTGCAGGAGATGGGGGAGGCCCTGGAACAGGATTGGGCGGAGGATGACCCTCGTTGGGCACAGCGGCGGGAGGATCTGTCCGCCTCCGCCCGTAACGCGCAGAGCGCGCTGCACTACGCGGACGAGAGCAGGA
Source organism: Arthrobacter sp. (assembly GCA_030146405.1). Taxonomy (GTDB): domain Bacteria; phylum Actinomycetota; class Actinomycetes; order Actinomycetales; family Micrococcaceae; genus Arthrobacter_D. The sequence continues at coordinate 7,364 of JASLBS010000262.1, read as the reverse complement.
AGGGGAATGTGCGCACACGCTTCCACCCGCGCGACGTGGAGGCGGACTACCGGCACGTGGCCGTGCTGGACGTCGTCGCATCCCACACGCTGAACATCACCAATATGCTCCAGGACGGCATGCACGGGACGTCCACGGAGCGTGCGCTCCCGTCGTCGGTCCGCCCGGCCCTGCAGCGGGCCTTCACCGCGATCGGTGATGTGCTCGATCTCTGGACGGTCGAGGAGAACGACGCCGAGACGTTCCATACGGCGCAGCAGGCCCTGCGGGAGCTCGAGCGCGCCGCGTACGAAACCTCGTCCCGGGACGTCCCCTTCGGCTCCGCCGCCGCGATCGCGATGAGCCTGCACCGCATCCTGCAGGCCGTGGGCCCCGAGCTACGGCTGGACGGCGGGCAGGAGGGATGAGGCTGGGAGGGGTGGGACAGGCAGGGACGGGCACTCACATGAGTGCCCGTCCCTGCCTGCCCGATTCCGCTCGGCTCAGGTCTCGTCCCGCGTCTTCGAGAAGCGCTCGATCGCCTGCTGCGTGGAGCGGTTGGTGATCACCTGGATCGAGGTGCTCACTGCTCCGGACACGATCGCGAACACCAGGGCCGAGCGCAGTGTGCTCTCCAGCCCGTCCTTGCTCTTCGGCGGCGCATCACCCGTGATCTTCTGCCACAGGAAATCGACGAGCTTTGTCCCCACGAAACCTGCGCCGACGCTGATGCCAGCGCCGAGCAGTTTGAACACGATGTTCATACTCTCTCCTTCTCATCCGGTAGTCCTGCGTCTAGCCTAGCTGCGCGGCGTGCTCCGCGGGTTGCCGGAATCACGGCGCGGGCTCCTGCTGCTCCTGCGCCTCCGGCACCCCTCGTGGGCCGGAGGCGCAGGAGCTGGAGATGGATCCCTGCGGCCGGTATCCATCGGTGTAGGATCGGAATCGCTCAAGCAACAAACGACAGGGGAGCGCCGACCCGCAGCATGCTGCGGACCGGGCGCTGAGAGTGCGGACCGCCGCAGACCCTCGAACCTGATCCGGCTAGTACCGGCGAAGGGAGTCGAGTTCTCAGAGTGCACGGTCCGCCGTCCCGGTGGCTCCGCGGCACTATCCCCTCCTGTACCTCAGGAGGAATTCCCATGGCATCATCCCCAGCCCTCACCGGCTCATCCCCGACCACGCGGCAGTGGCGCGTGGTCGACATCGTGGTGGCCTCGGTCATCGCCGTCGCCGTCGGCGTGCTGTTCTTCGCCTGGTCCGCCGGCTACTCGGGCATCAGCGTGCTCACCGCGGGCTTCCCGCCCCTCGCCGGCCTGTACTCGGGTGGTTGGCTCATCGCCGGCGTGCTCGGAGGCCTGATCATCCGCAAGCCGGGCGCGGCGATCTACTGCGAGGTCCTCGCGGCGGCGGTCTCGGCCCTCATCGGTACCCAGTGGGGCGTAGGCGTGCTGATCTCCGGCGCCATCCAGGGCGTGGGAGCCGAGCTCGTCTTCCTGCTCTTCCTGTACAGGAAGTGGAACCTCCCGGTAGCGCTCCTGGCCGGGCTCGGCGCAGGACTCGCCCTCGCCCTCAGCGAGAACATCCTCTACAACGCGCTGTGGACCATCGAGTTCAAGCTCCTCTACACGCTGTTCGCCGCCATCTCCGGCGTGGTCATCGCGGGCCTGCTGTCCTGGCTGGCCATGCGTGGCCTCGCGAAGACGGGCGTCCTGTCCTCCTTCGCCGCGGGCCGCACGGCGGACGTGTGACACCAGGGAAGGCGCCGTCCCCGGGAGCAGTGCGTGTCAGCGCCCGGGGCTGGGGCTGGCGCCATGCCGGTCGCAAGGCCTTCGCGGCCCGGCGCCTCGACCTGGAGGTCGAGCCGGGCGAGCGCGTCCTGCTCCTCGGTGCCTCCGGTGCGGGCAAGTCCACCGTGCTGCACGGACTCGCCGGAGTGCTCGGCTCCGACAACGAGGGTGAGCAGGAGGGCGAGCTCCTGCTCGACGGCGTCCCCCCGGCCAGGGCACGAGGCCGGGCAGGCCTCGTCCTCCAGGACCCCGAGACCCAGGTGGTGCTCGCCAGGGTGGGGGACGAGGTGGCGTTCGCCGCCGAGAACCTCTCCGTTCCGCGGGAGGAGATCTGGCAGCGGGTGGCCCGCGCCCTCGACGACGTCGGACTGGACCTGCCGCTCGACCATCCCACCACGGCCCTGTCCGGCGGACAGAAGCAGCGGCTCGCCCTCGCCTCGGTGCTGGCCATGGAGCCCGGGCTGCTCCTGCTCGACGAACCGACCGCGAACCTCGACCCCGACGGCGTCCTGGAGGTCCGCGACGCCGTGGTCCGCGTCCTCGACCGCACCGGTGCCACGCTCGTGGTCGTCGAACACCGCGTCGCGGTCTGGGCCGACGTCGTGGACCGCGTGATCGTGCTCGATGCCGCGGGAGGCATCCTCGCCGACGGCCCGCCGGGAACGGTGCTGCAGCGCCCGGACACACGGGCGCGGCTCGCCGACGCCGGCGTCTGGGTGCCCGGATGGCGCCCGCCGGTGGGAGGGCCGAGGCCCACCAGGGGAGGCGCCCCGCTGCTCACCGCCCGGGCCCTGGACGTCGCCAGGACGAAGAGGGGGCCCGCGGCGGTCCAGGGCCTGGACCTGGAGGTGCGCTCCGCGGAAGCGCTGAGCATCACCGGGCCCAACGGGGCCGGGAAGTCCACGGCCGCCCTCACGCTCGGTGGTCTGCTCCGTCCGCGCGGCGGGCTGCTCGAGGCATCGACGGAGCTCGCCGGAACGGCGGGTAGCGATCCGTTCCGGTGGCGCTCCGCGCACCTCGTGCAGCGCATCGGGACGGTCTTCCAGGAACCCGAGCACCAGTTCCTCACCCCGAGCGTCGCCGAGGAGCTCGAGTTCGGGCCGCGGCGCATCGGCGGTGCGGTGGACACGGTGCGCATCATGGAGATCGCCGAGCGCCTCCGGCTGACCCACCTGCTGAAGGCCAATCCCTTCACGCTCTCGGGTGGCGAGAAACGGCGACTGTCCGTGGCCACGATGCTCGCCACGACACCGAGGATCCTCATCCTCGACGAACCGACCTTCGGGCAGGACGCCCTCACCTGGGCGGAGCTCGTCACCCTCCTGCGCGAACTGGTCGACGACGGTGTGGCGGTCCTCTCGGTGACGCACGACGCCGACTTCATCGAGGAGTTGGGGGGCGCGACGCTGCACGTCGCGAACGGAGCGGGGAGTCCGGTATCCCGATGAGCGACTACCTGACCCCGGTCCTGACCGGGAGGACCCTGCTGCGGGCCAACCCCGTCTCCAAGCTGTTCGCCGCCGTCGTCATCACGCTCGCGCTCATGGCGAGTATCGACTGGGTGAGCGCCGTGGTGGTCCTGGCGTGCGAGTTGGCTCTCATGCCGCTCCTGGGCATCAGCGTGTGGGGGCTCGCCCGGCGGATCTGGCCCCTGCTGATCGCTGCGGCGGTCGGAGCCTACGGGACGGCGCTGCTCGCGGCGAAGACCGGCGCGGTCCTCCTGGACGTCGGGCCGTTCCTGTTCACGGAGGACTCCGTCGCCTCGGGCATCGCCGTGGGGCTGAGGGGGCTGGCACTCGCCCTGCCGGGCATCTTCGTCCTCCTCACCACGGACCCCACGGACCTGGCGGACGCCCTGGCCCAGAAGCTGCGCCTTCCGCACCGGTTCGTCCTGGGCGGCCTGGCATCACTGCGGCTCGTGGGCCTGCTCGTCGAGCAGTGGGAGACGCTCGGGCTCGCGCGGCACGCCCGCGGTGTCGGTTCGGACGGCTCGTTCGTCGCACGGACCCGGAACCTGCTGGGCCAGTCCTTCGGGCTGATCGTGCAGGCCATCCGGCGGGCAACCCGGCTCGCGACGGCGATGGAGGCCCGCGGGTTCGGCGGAGCGGAACGCACGTGGGCTCGCACCAGCACCTTCTCCGGGCTCGACGCCGTGATCGCGCTCGCCGGGCTCCTCATCGCCGTGGGTGCCACGACGGCGGCCGTCCTGGCTGGGACCTGGAACTTCATCCTGTCCTGACGGGGCCGACGGTCGCCGGCCCCGTTCGTGCTGTGACTAGAGCACGTCCGAGAGGAAGGAGCGCAGACGTGGTGTCCGGGCGTCGTCGAAGATCGCGACCGGAGGGCCGGACTCCACCACCACTCCGCCGTCCATGAACGTCACGGTGTCGGAGACGTTCCGGCAGAATCCCATCTCGTGCGTCACCACCACCATGGTCATCCCGGCCGTGGCGAGGTCCGCCATGAGAGCCAGGACGCCCTTGACGAGCTCTGGGTCCAGGGCGGATGTGGCTTCGTCGAAGAACATCACCTCGGGGTCCATGGCCAGGGCCCGGGCGATTGCCACGCGCTGTTGCTGGCCGCCGGAGAGGTTCCCCGGGCGGACGTCCGCCTTGTGCTTCAGCCCCACGAGGTCCAACTGTGCGAGGGCCTTGGTCCGGGCCTCGTCTGCGGACATCTTCCGGAGCTTGCGCAGTGCCAGCGAGACGTTCTCCACCACGGTCTTGTGCGGGAAGAGGTTGAACTGCTGGAACACCATGCCGATGCGTCGACGCAGCTCGTCCGGGTTGTCCTTCAGCACGGACCTGCCGTCCAGCAGGATGTCTCCCTGGTCCGGTTCGATCAACCGATTGAGGACGCGCAGCAGTGTGGACTTCCCGGACCCGGAGGGCCCGATCACGGAGGCCGTGGTGCCCCGCTCCACGTGCAGGTCTATCCCACGGAGCACGTGGTTGGAGCCGAAGGAGAGGTGGAGGTTCCTGCCGGTCAGGGTTCCTGAATCGATCGCCTTCATGCCTGGGCTCCTTCCCCGATCTTCGCGGCCGCCTCATCGGGCTCGGGCTTCTCGCGCCTGCCCACACGGAGCCGGGTGTCGATGAAGTTCACCAGGTGCGTCAGCGGGATGGTCAGACACAGGTAGAGGACACCTGCGGCGATGAGCGGTGACAGGTTACCCGTGTTGCTCGCGGCATCGTTACCGACCCGGAAGAGCTCGCGCTCACTGGCCACCAGACCGATGAAGTAGATCAGGGAGGACTCCTTGATCAACGAGATGAACTGGTTGACCAGGGCGGGCAGCACGCGCCGCACGCCCTGGGGGATCACCACGAGCTGCATGGACGAGCGGTAGCTGAAACCCAACGCCCGCGATGCTTCCAACTGGCCCTTCTCGACGCTCTGAATGCCGGAGCGGAAGATCTCACCGATGTACGCCGAGGCAATGAGTGAGAGGGCGAGGATACCGAGGGGGTACGGGCTGGTGCTGCCCGTGAGCTGTCGCAGGATCGGCCCGAGCCCCAGACCGATCAGCAGGATGATCACCACGGCGGGCAAGCCGCGGAAGATGTCCGTGTAGATGCGTGCTGCCCACCGTAGCAACCGGTTGCGGGAGATCCCCATGACCGCGAGGAGCATGCCGAAGACCGTCCCGATGAGCCCCGAGGCCAGAGCGAGGATGATCGTATTGGGTAGTCCGACGGTCAGGAGGTTCGGCAGGACGGCGACCATCGCCTCCCAGTCGAAGAAGGTCCGGCCCAGCTGTTCCAGGGTGTCCATGCAGGTCCCGCTACTTTACTTCCGCGGCTTTGCTGCCGGGCGTCCAGTCGGTGGGCGTCTCGCGCTCGGGGTACCACTCCTGGGTGAGCTCGGTCCACGTGCCGTCCTCGATGACGGCGTCCAGGCCGGCGTTGAGCGCGTCGATGAGGGGCTGGTTGTCGCTGTTGACGGCGTACGCGGTGAAGTTCTCCGTGTTGATGATGGTCTCGGCGATGACGGTGCCGTCGCCGTCCTTCACCTGACCGGTGGCCTGCTGGGAGGGAGCCACCCAGGCGTCCACCTGGCCGTTGCGCACATTGGCGTAGACGGTGTTGTAGTCCGGGAAGCGTACGGGCTCGAGACCGAGAGTGTTGGTCACGTAGTCGTCCTGCACCGTGCCCTGGACCACGCCGATGCGGGTGCTCTCGGAGAGCGAGTCGAAGCCGGTGACCTCGGATTCCTCCTGCGCCACCACGGCCATGTAGCCGAAATCGTAGCCGTTGGTGAAGCCGACGTTCTCCCGGCGTTCCGCCGTGGTGGAGATGGAGGAGGATCCGACGTCGAACTGCTTGTTCTGCACCTGGGCCAGGAGTGCCGAGAAGTCGGTGGATGCGAACTCGACCTCGAGTCCGAGCTTGTCGCCGACCGCGCGGAGCAACTCGTTGTCATAACCGGTGAACACGCCGTTCTCGATGAAGATGTTCGGCGGGGCGTCGGAAAGGGTGCCGACGCGGAGGGTGCCCTCCGTGATGAGATCCAGTTCGGCGACGTCGATCTCTTCCAGCGGCGTGGTGTTCTCCGTGGTGTATTGATCCAGCGATTCCTGGTCGCTGCCGGCGAGGGCGTCGGTGTTCACCTCGGCATCACCCGCGGTGGTTCCGCAGGAAACGGTGAACGCGAGGAGGGGCACGGTGAGTGCAGTGAGGACGGTGCGGGAGAGTTTCATGACTTCCTTCTTCGATGCTGGTCGGTCGACCGGGTGCAGAGGGAGGGTGATTAGTGGCGTGCCGGAGGACGGCAGGGAGGAAGACTGCTTGCTGGGAGGTGACACGCTCGCTGTTCTGGGCTGTGCGCGTTGCTGCGGTTACTGTCCGGTGTAATCCGGACGGGCTGCACGACGCCGTACTTGCCAACCGGGGGACTGGTCCCGGCGGCCGAATCTTCACCTGGAGCACCCCACTACGGGAGAGGGTTGCTGTCCAGCCGGCCAGGGCCGATGGCTGGATCTCTTGATTTCAAGGAAACGCTAGGGCACGGAACCAATCACGGTCAAAATACGGGGATCCGCAACGTCACGAACCGCCACAACGTGACCGGGATAACAGTTCGGTCAGGCGATCGTAGACACCGGAAGGGCTAGACGAACCGGTCCACGAGCTCCGTCAGTTCGGCCGTGAGGGCTGCCGAGCGGCGGATCTCCTGACCGTCCAGGGACACCACCGGGGCCAGGAGACGGATGCTCGAGATCAACCACACGGCGTCGGCCTCGATGAGATGGTGAGGTTCCAGGGGCCCGTACCCGAGCTCCCAGCCCTGTTCCTTCGCTGCGGCGAACAGGGCGCCCTGCGAGGTGCCTGCGAGGATCCCGCTCTCCAGCTGGGGCGTGAGCAGGGTCTTCCTGCCGTCGCGTTCGTAGGCCAGCAGCACGGTGGAGGTAGGACCCTCCAGGACCTTGCCGTCGGACGAGGTGAAGATGACGTCGTCCGCCCCCTGCGCCTTCGCGTGGCGGATGGCCGCCATGTTCACGGCGTAGGACAGCGTCTTCGCGCCCATCAGCAGCCAGGGCGCGCGCTGGGCCACCGTGCTGTCGTAGCCGCGTTCCAGGAACAGGACCCGAAGCCC
>JASLBS010000255.1 GCA_030146405.1 Arthrobacter sp. | reverse complement strand
CTGCTCGAGGGTGAGGGGGCGGCTCTCCGCGTAGGGGCCGGGCAGTCGGGCGGTCCGGAGTACCGCGGCGCGCATCGTCGGGCTCATGGCATTCCCCCTCGGCAACGTGTGGACGGTGCCAGTCTAGGTGGGGGTGTGGCGAGTGGGTCGCGGGAGGAGCGCGCTCCTTCCTGTGCCGGAGGAACTAGTTTCGCTCGCCCGAGAAGATGCGGGCGATGACTCCGCTGTCCAGGATCTCGCCGAGCAGTTCCACGGTGGTGCCCGGAGGGAGGGGGATCCCCGGGCAACCGGGCATCGGGTTCCCATCCAGCCCTGCGAGGAAGCGGGACCCGAAGGTGGCGATGGACCGGGGGGTCAGCAGCTCGTCACCGATGGCGCGGAGCTCGTCGGCGGGGGTTTCCTCGTCAGCGGCGTCCTCCGGGCCGAAGTGCACGTCCGCGGTCCGTGAGTAGGGGGCTCGGCAGAGGCGGGCCTCCTCGAGTGAGCACATGTCGTCGATGAGTTCGTTGACCGCCTGGGAGACGAGATCGGCGTCCTGCAGTTCGAGGTCCAGGACCCCGTGGAGGTATGCCTTGAACTCGAAGTAGGCGGTGAGGCCACCTGCATTGCAGTAGTGCATCCACGTCTCGTAGGTGGAAAGGCCGGCGAATTCCATCGCGGCCAACGTGTCCTCGTTCTGCATGGTGCTCAGCTCCTCGTCGCGGCCCTCTGCTGGAGCCATCTTCGATCATGCCGTGCACACTTCAAGTGAAACAGGTGAGTTTGCTCAGTTTTACCGCAAGTGGGGCAAGAACGCCCCAACGCCTCCACGGTGCACACGTGTGCCGTGGGTGCAGGGGGCCGCGCTAGTGGGCGAGCTTCAGTCCGATCACGCCACCCACGATCATCAGGAGGAAGACGATCTTCAGGAGCGACGCCGGTTCCGTCCCGGTGAGCATCGCGTAGACGACGGTGAGCGAGGCGCCGATCCCCACCCAGACGGCGTACGCCGTGCCGATGGGCAGTTCCCGCATGGCGTAGGCCAGACCCGCCATGCTGGCCACCACCGCGACGCCGAACACCAGGGTGGGGCCGAGCCTGCTGAAGCCTTCGGATCTACCGAGGGCCGTGGCCCAGACTGCTTCGAGGACACCGGAAAGAATGAGGACGAGCCACGCCATGTTCTGCTCCCATGGGCCGTCTTGTCGCTCGCCGGGTACGGCACCCCTCGTCCGGAAGGCGAATCGCTACGCCTGTGGTTCCATCGTGTCACGGAACCGGAGGCGTCGTGGCCGGCGGTGTCCTGCCGAGAACGTTGTCGCATATACCGACACCGTTCAGCCGACCGTCACCCGACCCGCCTCGACCTGCCACCGCGCATCGAGGCGAACGTTCTCCAGGAGCCGGCGGTCGTGCGTCACGAGCAGCAGAGCGCCCGAATAGGATTCGAGTGCTTCCTCGAGCTGCTCGATCGCCGGGAGGTCCAGGTGGTTGGTGGGTTCGTCCAGCACCAGGAGGTTCACACCCCGTGCCTGCAGGAGAGCCAACCCGGCTCGTGTCCGCTCACCGGGTGAGACGGAACCGACCGTCGAGCGCACCTGGTCCGCCCTGAGGCCGAACTTCGCGAGGAGCGTGCGCACCTCTCCCTGCGACAACTCCGGCACGAGGGACTCGAAGGCCGTGCCGAGGGGCAGGGCGTCGTCGAGCTGGGCACGCGCCTGGTCGATCTCACCGACGGCCACGCTGGAACCGAGGGCGGCCTCGCCGTCGTGGGGCCGCTGGTGCCCGAGCAGCAGTCGCAGGAGTGTCGACTTGCCGGCTCCGTTGGGGCCGGTGATCCCGATACGCTCACCGGCATTGACCTGCAGCGAGACGGGGCCGAGGGTGAAGGCGCCCTGTGTGACGGACGCGTTGTTCAGGGTGGCGACGACGGAACTCGAGCGCGGGGCGGAACCGATCGTGAACTGGAGCTGCCACTCCTTCCGCGGTTCCTCGACCTCGTCCATCCGGGCGATGCGCGACTCCATCTGACGCACCTTCTGGGCCTGCTTCTCGGAGGACTCGGCACTCGCCTTCCGGCGGATCTTGTCGTTGTCGGGGCTCTTCTTCATCGCGTTCCGAACGCCCTGCGAACTCCACTCGCGCTGGGTCCGGGCCCGGCCCACGAGATCCTGCTTTTTCTCCGCGTACTCCTCGTAGGCCTCGCGTGCATGACGGCGCGCCACCGCGCGTTCCTCGAGGAAGGCGTCGTACCCGCCGTCGTACACCGCGACCTGGTTCTGCGCGAGGTCCAGTTCGACGACGGTGGTGACACAGCGCGCCAGGAACTCACGGTCGTGCGAGACGAGGACCACGCCGCCGCGCAGGTTCCGGATGAAGGATTCCAGGCGTTCCAGACCGGCGAGGTCGAGGTCGTTGGTGGGTTCATCGAGGAGCACCACGTCGAAGCGGCTCAGCAGCAGGGCGGCGAGGGCGACGCGTGCCAACTGCCCACCGGAGAGCCCGCTGGTGGGCAACTCCGGGTCGATGCCGTACGCCACGTCGGCGAGGACGGCGGGAATGCGTTCCTCGACGTCGACTGCGCCCGAGGTCATCCAGTGATCCAGTGCCACGGCGTAGGCGTCATCGGCGCCCTTCGCCCCGCTGCCGAGAGCTGCTGCGGCGTCCTCCATGGCGAGCGTCGCCGCGGTGGTGCCGGTGCGGCGGCCCAGGTAGGCGGCGACGGTCTCGCCCTCGATCCGCTCGTGCTCCTGGGGCAGCCATCCCACGAATGCGCCGGGCGGGGTGGTGCGGACGCTGCCGGCCAGAGGGGTATCGGTTCCCGCGAGCAGACGCAGGAGGGTGGTCTTGCCCGCACCGTTGGCCCCCACGACTCCCACCACGTCGCCGGGTGCGACCGTGAGGTCGAGCTTCGAGAAGAGGGTGCGGTGGGCGTGGCCCCCGGACAGGTCCTTCGCCACGAGGGTTGCAGTCATACCCTCAGTCTAGGAGGGCGACGACGGTGGCCGGCGAGCTGCGGCCCCGCGGTTCCCGTCGCTCGGGCGGGGCGCACTTCCTCCGGCGCCGATGATCAGTGTGCTCCTGATCCTTGGTCGCGAAGCGCCTGCTCCACCGCCCGGTGCACGCGAGCTTCCTCCGCCAGGGTTCGTTGGATGGTCCGACGACGGGAGATGAGCACCGCGGTGACGATTCCGCCGATCAGGATGACCAGGAGGCCGAGCGGTGACCACGGAACCGCCCAGGTGCCGGTGGTGGTTCGGACGGGTTCGAGCTCCGGTGCGGCCTCGGCCATCGCCGGCACGCTCGGAGTGATCAGGGAGGTGGTCGTGAGCCAGAAGGTCGGCAGCACACCCGTTGCCGGTGCGGAGACCGTCCAGGTCTCGTCCGGGAGGAGCTCAGGCACGGGCCCCACGTCACCGAGGGTGATCGGCAGGATGCCCCAGGGCCCGGAGACCGTGACGTCCTGTCCGGCGGACAAGCGGGTGTTACCGGTATTGCGCACCGTGTAGGTCACGGAGGCGTCGCCGGTGGCGAAGGGGTTCATCGATCCGGCGTAGTCCACTGCCAGGTCCTCCACCGTCAGCCCGGGTTCCAGGTCCCCGGAGACCCGGACGTGCATCCGGATACCCAGACGCCTGTCCACCACGATGCTCTCCGCCTGCCCGGACGGCTCGGTGAGGGCGGTGAGGATCCCCCCGGTGTAGTCACCGGGAACGGTGTTCGCGGGGATCGTGACGGTGAACGGTACCTCGACCGATTCTCCCGGCGGGATCTCCAGGTGATCGTCGCCGAGGGCGGACCACGCGCCGACTGCCACCGACGGAGTGTCCGCCGTGACCAGGTCCAGCTGACCGCTGGACGTGGTGAAACCGTCGGCCGGGTAGACGGACAGTGCGAGAAGCTCGGACGCGTGGTTCGTCACGATCAGCGCATCCTCGATGTGCTCACCGGGGTCGAGGGTGTAGGCGAAATTGTCACGGTTGGAACCCACGTCGCTCTCGGCGGTCCGTACTCCCCAGGTGACTTCTCCCATTGGGGTGTCGGCTGCGGCAGGGCTCGGCGGAAGGAGCCCGGCGGTCGCGGTCAGGGCGATGACCGCACCGGTCAGGAGGGTGCGGAGGAAGCGTGATCGGCCGGAGTGTCGAGCGGTCATCAGGGTGTTCCTTTTCGATCAGGGCCAGGCGGGAAGGAGTGAGGGTGGGGCGGGCGCCTTCCGGCCTCCGCCCCACCCTCACCGACCGGAGGTGGCTAGCTCAGTGCTGTGAGCGTGAGCGTGGCGGCGTACGTGCCGTTGGTGACATCGATCGGTACCCGCAGGTCCAGGCCGGCGTCGAGCGTGGTCGAACCGAGGGCGTGACCGGAGCCTGCATGACCGAGGGTCGCGGCGGAGGAGAGACCGTTGCCTGCGATGAACCCGGAGGCGACCCGGGCCCCGGCCACCGCGTCACCGCCGCTGATCGCCACAGCGGGGGACCACCCCAGGTACTTCCCGGAGAACGTGGTGCTGCCGGAGGTGAAGTCACCCACCTGCGCGGAGACCGACCACTCCGGCGCCGATGGCCGGGTGTCGGTCACGCGGATGGGGTTGATCGAGCCGCTCGCAGCGTAGTGGTCGCCGGACTTGACGGCCGTCCCCATGTCCACCAGGGCATTGGTGCCGTCGATGTTCCACACGAACTCACCGGGCGCGTCCTGCGGAATCGTCACCTGCAGCTTCTGGGAGTCGGCACCGGGTGCGGGCGTCGAGTCGCCGACGAGGGAGACCGTGCCGTCGTCGTCGATGTTCACGTCAGCACTCATCGCCGCTGCCAGATCGATGCGCTGCCAGCTCCCGGCCGAGCCCTTGTCCAGGGGGTACCCGGAGTTCCCGGCCGTCAGTTCGAGGATCTGCCGGCGCTGGGCGTCGGTCAGGTCGGGATGGCTGGTGAGCAGGAGGGATTCCGCGTTCCGGGGAACCGTCACCGGCTGGTCGGTTGCGCCGATCTGCGGGAAGCCGTAGGTCATGCGTTCTGCGTAGACGGCAAGAGCGTCGTCGTCAGTGAGGTAGGGGACATCGGCCGCGATGCAGGCTTCGAGGGTGTTCCCGCACGCCTGCTCGAGGACGGAGTGGAGTTCTGTGCTCGCGGCGTCGAGAAGAACCCGGAACTCCGGGTCGGTCCAGCGGCGTTCGGCGATGTGCTGGCCCATCATGCGCCCGCTCATGACGTCGAGCGGGTAATGCGCGGCCATGATGATCCGGGCGTGCCCGGCCTCGGAGGTCCGCGCGAGGATCTGAGGAGCGAGCTCGGGCAGGAGTGTCGCAAGAGTTGTGCCCTGCCAGTAGGCCTGGGAGGTGTGGCCGCTCGGATACGCGCCGCTCGTGGACCCCCACGCGTCGCCGTTCTCCTTGTCGCGGTACTGCAGTTTCTCGGGGAAGCGGATGTAGGGCCGGTCGTAGTCGAAGTGCTCCTTCGACGGGTTCGACGACGAGAAGTAGCCCACGAGGCCGCCTGATTTGGTGACGAGGGACTTCGTCTTGGGCAGGTCGCCGTTCTCCATGGCGCTCCGGTAGATCGCGCCCAGGTTCTGACCGAGACCGTCGGACATCGACAGGGACATGTCGGCGTACTGATCGACGATCGCGCGTTCCACCTCGGTCGACGTCGCCTTGTTGTTGACGGCCACGGTGATGCTGTCGTTCAGGGCGATGATGTCGGGCCGGTCGGTGACCAGCGAGGAGAACTGGTCGAGGATCGGCACGTAGTCGTACGTCTTGTTGGATGCGTAGTCGTACGTGAGCTCACCAGGGGTGAAGGGTTCTGCAGCACTGGCGGGGGCGGCTACTCCTGCGGAGAGAAGCACCCCCAGGCCTGTTGCAATGGCCAGGAGCGAGGCGGATCGGCGTCTTTGGGGCATGCGAGTGATTCCTGAACTTTAGGGGGTGCGAGTTGGGGACCCGTTGAAAGTAGCCGCGCGGCATGGCGCGGTCGTGTCCGGTGAGTGAACGGGGGCAGTCAGGAGGCGGGGCTTGATACCGCCAGAATTCACCACGTGTTCGGGCAGTTTCCCCACGTTTCTCGGCAGGATACGAGGCGATGAGGGGCCGGTACGGCGTTTGGCCCGGGGTGCCGCCTGATGCTCGGGATCCGACACGGCAGAGGGCGGCGATCGGGTTCACCGGCCCTCGCGGCATGTGGTGCTCGTGGTGGATGCCCGCACAGGTTCCAGCGGCACTGTCCGGAACAGCAGCCCGGAGGGCACTGACCTGTCGTCGTCGAAGGACGTGGCGCCGCGAAGGGTGCCCACACCCTGCTTCCTGCGCGCACTGTCCGCTGCAGGCGGTGGATACTCGCAGGAACTGTCCGGTACGTTGCTGTCCCTGGCTCGGGCAGTCGATGGTTCAGGGGCTGACGTGCCAGATGCTGTACTCGGTCGGGTCGAGCATGGCCCGGTGCCCCGCCAGGTCGTCCCGGATCCACACGATGCCCAGTGCGGGAGCGGTGTCTTCCACGCAGCCCCGGTAGTACACCTGGTTGTTCCTGCGAGCCTCCACCACTGTCCCCGAGCTCAGGGTTCCGAGGTCGAGGATCCGGGCGGTGGCGGGCGCGGCCATGATGGTCATCGGTGCTCCTAGGTTCTTCAGAACCGCCCGGGGAACGGGACGGCGGATTCCTCCATGATTCGGGAGCGGTATTGCCGGGATATTTCCGCGACGTAATCTTCTCGTGGCACAGGGCCGAACGCCCCAGGTAGCACGATGAGTGTTACCCAGGGTTTACCCGGACGGCTGCTCGATATGTCGTTCGGTGCCTAAGCTACTCGGATGACCGACCCCACCCAGCCGGACCACGCGTATCTCCAGTCGATCGACGAGCGGACCCGGCGGCTGCTCGCCGAGGCGGTGCCGAACCCCTCGCCGCACCGGGGTGCACCCGCTGACCTCGCCGCCGAGGTGGAGCAGCGCGTGGACGAACTCGCATCCGACCTGCGCCAGGTGGTCCACGCACTGCACGAGCACCCGGAGACTGCTTTCGAGGAACACCGCAGTGCCGCATTCCTGCACGGAAAACTCGCCGGGCAAGGGATCGACGCCCGGTTGGGGGCCCACGGGGTCGGGACGGCGCTGCGGGCGGAGATCGGCGCCGGCAGCGGACCCACGATCGCCGTCCTCGCCGAGTACGACGCCCTGCCCGGGATCGGCCACGCCTGCGGACACAACGTCATCGCTGCAGCGGGACTCGGGGCGTTCCTCGCCCTGTCCGCCGTCGCGGACAGGCTCCCGGGCCGTGTGGTGTTCCTCGGCACGCCGGCGGAGGAAGGCCACACCGGTAAGGAGATCATGGCCCGCAACGGGGCCTTCGACGACGTGGACGCCGCCATCATGCTGCACCCGTACGGCTACGACCTCGCCGACCAGGTGTGGCTGGGCCGGCGCCTGCTCACCATCACCTTCACCGGCGTCGAGGCGCACGCCTCCGCGCAACCGTTCATGGGGCGGAACGCACTCGACGCCGTGAACCTCGCCTACCAGGGCATCGGCCTGCTGCGCCAGCAACTCCCGCCGTCGGACCGCGTCCATGCCAACATCACGCAGGGCGGTGAGAGCCCCAACATCATTCCCGGCCGCGCCGTGATGAAGCTGTACGCGCGCTCGCAGCAACCGGCCACCCTGAAGGACCTCAGCGCGCGTCTCGAGGACATAGCCCAGGGGGCGGCGCTCATGACCGGTACGGGGGTGCAGCTGCAGTGGGACGAGCACCCGCCGTCGTTGCCCATCCGCACCAATACCGCGCTCACCGGACGGTGGGTCGCGGCCCAGCAGCGGCGCGGACGCTCCCCGCTGCCCCTCGGCGTCGTCTCGGAGACGCTCGCCGCGTCCACCGACTTCGGCAATGTCAGCTATCGTGTCCCCGGGATCCACCCGCTGATCCGCATCGCCGATCCCGGCACTGCCCTGCACACCAAGGGGTTCGCCGTCGCCGCGAGAAGCGAAGCGGCCGAGCTGGCCGCGGTGGACGGCGCCGCCGGACTGGCGTCGACCGCCCTCGACTACCTGCTCGATGCCTCCCTTCGCGAGGCCGTCCACTCGGAGTTCGAGGCCCAGGGCGGGGCGATCGACGTGCCCTCCTACTTCGCCTGACCCCGCGCCGGGTCTTACCCGCCAACCCCTCATCACCGGGCCTCAACCGCAAAGCTCCAGTAACCGAGCTCCACCCACCGGGCCGGGCGACGTATCCGCAGTACCATCCCAGCAGCAACCTCCGAGGAGAACGCATGTCATCCGCTGCAGCAGCACGACCAGGTCCGGCCGACCGGTTCCTCACCAGCGTGGAACGCATCGGCAACAAGCTGCCCGATCCGTTCATGCTCTTCCTCATCCTCTTCGGCATCACCGCGGTGGTCACCACCGGGATGGCGCTCGCGAACGTGACCGTCCAGGTTCCGGGCGCCGAGGAGTCCCAGGCCATCCGGGGGCTCTTCACAGCCGAGGGCATGACCTGGCTGACCCAGAACATCGGTACCAACTACCTCGGGTTCCCGCCGCTGGCCACCGTGCTCCCCATCCTGCTCGCGGTGGGAGTGGCTGAGAAGTCAGGGTTGCTCGGTGCCCTCATCCGACGGGTCTTCGGTTCGGCGCCCCGGTGGGCCCTGCCCTACGCCGTCGGCTTCGTGGGGGTGGTGGGATCCGTGATGTCCGACTCCGCATTCGTGATCATCCCGCCCCTGGCAGCGCTGGTGTTCAAGGCAGCAGGCCGCCATCCCGTGGCGGGACTCCTCGGCGGGTTCGCGGCCGCGGGCGCCGGGTACTCCACCAACCTGCTGGTCACGAGCCTCGACGCCCTGTTCGCCGGTATCACGACGGCGGTCACCGAGAACCTCCCGAACGCGGGTGCACCGGTGACGCCGGTGTCCAACTACTACTTCAACGCCGTCTCCTCGATCGTGCTGATCCTCATCGCGGGATTCATCATCGACAAGGTCCTCGAGCCCCGACTCAATCGGCAGAGCGTGCCGGTGGACGAGATGGTCGAGGAGGGCGAGCAGTCCGCGGCCCCCGTGGTCCTCAGCTCCGAGTTGGACCCCCGGGAGACCCGGGCGCTGCGCTGGTCGCTGGTCGCCGGGGCCGTCCTCGTCGTCGTGATCGTGGCCGCCGTACTCATCCCCGACTCCCCCTGGCGCAACGAGGAGGGCGGGTTCCTGCCGCGTTCCCCCCTGCTGAGCTCGATCGTGTTCCTCGTGTTCTCGTTCTTCGTGGTCCCCGGTCTCGTCTACGGGCGGCTCGTGGGGACCATCACCACCGGCCGGGACGTCCCCCGCGTGATGGGTGAGGCGATCAAGGACATGTCGGGGTTCCTGGTGCTCGCGTTCATCCTCGGCCAGTTCATCGCCCTGTTCAACTGGTCCAACATCGGTTCGTGGATCGCCGTTGCCGGTGCCGGCGGACTGGAAGCCATCGGCCTGACCGGGTACCCGGCCATCATCGCCTTCATCGTCCTGGCCTCGGTGCTGAATCTGTTCATCATCTCGGGGTCCTCCCAGTGGACCCTCATGGCCGCCGTCTTCGTGCCCCTGTTCACCCTGCTCGGGTACGAACCGGCCTTCATCCAGGGCGCCTTCCGTGTGGGTGACTCGGCCACACAGGTGATCACCCCGCTGAACCCTTACATGATCGTGCTGCTCACCATGCTGCGGAAGTACGAGCCCGACGCCGGTCTCGGCACCCTCATGGCACGGATGCTGCCCTTCGTGGTGCCGTTCTGGCTGGCCTGGGTGGCCATCCTCACGGTGTTCTTCTACCTGGACCTGCCACTCGGCCCGGGCAACGGGATCTTCATCGACCAGTAGGGGTGTCCGGGTATCGCCGCGGCGACCAGCGGCGGGGTAGTGGTTCCCCGCCGGGCCCTTCTAGGGTGGGTGCATGGGTGATGGGGCGGTTCTCGAGGCGGACGGGCTGAGCGTCGGATATGCGGGAGCCCCGGTGTGCGGTGAGGTCTCCTTCACGGTCGACGCCGGCGAGGTCCTGGCCGTGGTCGGAAGCAACGGTGCCGGGAAGTCCACCGTCGTCAAGACCCTGGCCGGACGGCAACCACCCCTGTCGGGGGAAACCCGGATCCACGGCCTGCCCGTCCTGCCCGACGCCGTCCTGTTCCGACGCCGGGTGGCCACCGTCTTCGACGAGGACATCTTCTTCCCCGCCCTGACCGTCCGGGAGCACCTGCTCCTGGTGGCCCGAGGGCACTCCGTCCCGTCCCCGGAGGATCGTGTCCGCGAGGAGATCGGGTTCTTCGGCCTCTCGGACCGAGCTGCAGCGGTCCCGGACGCCCTGTCCTCCGGCCAGCGCCGGCGCCTGCTGTTGGCAGCGGGACTGATCCGTCCGTCGTCACTCCTGCTCCTCGACGAGCCGGAGCAGCGCCTCGACCCGGTGATGCGGGATGCCCTGGCGGGAAGGATCCGGCAGTACGTGGACACGGGCGGCACCGTGGTCCTGGTGACCCATGACCCGCGGTTGCTCGTCCGGACGGCCACCCGGTGCCTGGTGATCGACGAGGTCACCGCCATGGTCAGCCCCGAGCAGGGGGCTGCGATCATTGCGGGTTCCTGATCATGGGGGACCGGCAGTGACCGGTTCCGACCGGGACGGGCGGGATTCCGCTCGGGACCTGGTGAAGTTCACGCGGCGCTCCTCCCGGCGTCACCACCGGGCGAGGACCTCCCTGGTCGACGTGGTCGTGGACCTGTACTCCACTGCGCTCGCCTCGGGCTGCGTGCTCGCACTGGTGGTGTCCTTCGTGGTGACGCTCCGTGACGAGTTGGTGGCGAGGAGCCAGATCCAGGCGGGTCTCGTCGACGAACGCTGGCAGATCCTGCCCCAGGGGGTGCTGTGGGCAGGGCTGACGTACCTCGCCCTCGTGGGGGTGGTCCTGACGGCCCGAAAGCTCGGACCGGTGGCGGTTGCCCGTGCGGAAGGTGCCTGGTGGTTGCCCCTGCCCGTCGATCGCCTGCCCATGATCCTGCCGACGTTCCTCCGCCGGATCGCCGCCGTGGGGGTCGGGGCGTTCGTGCTGTACGTGACCTTCAGTCTCCTCACTGCTGCTACTCGGTCCCTGGGTACCCATCTCGTCGCGGCGGCGACGTTCGGCGCAGGAGCCGTGATCGCGGTCGGAGGTGCCGCACTCCTGCAGCTGGGTTATGCCCGGAGTCGATGGGCGAGCGTTCTCGGCTTGGTCGGGCTCGTTCCCCTGGCGCTCCTGCCGTTCCTCACCTCGTCGCCGATTCCCCTGCTGGTGAGCGCTCTGGTGGCCGGAGTGCTCATTGCCTACGTGGGCACCCGGGTAGGGGCCGTACCCGGATCCGAGCTGGTGAGAGGAGGAGCCGTCTCCGGTCATGTGAGCGCGTCCCTGTTCTTTATGGACACGAACGAACTCGCGAGGGCCCTGGCGTCGGGGCCCCGCCCCGTTGCGGCGACGTACGGCTCACGCTTCTACGCGGGAGCCGTACGGGGACCCTTCGGCGCACTCGTACGCGCGGACTCGGTGGCCTTCCTACGGGCCCAACCACCACCCCTCGGACCGCTCGTCTGGTTCCTGATCTGTCTGGCTCCCGTCCTGGTGGAGTCCGCGCTGCCGGTGCTGCTGTACCTCGCGGTGATCACCGTGGCCGGGTGTGCCACCGCGTCGGGCTTCGGGACGGTTGCGCGCAGGACCGCGATCATCCCGGAACTCGATGCGCTGCTCCCGCTCACCCCGGTGCGCGTGCGCTGCAGCAGGATCCTGATGCCGGCGCTGGCCATGGCTGTGTGGCTGGGCACGCTGATGTTCGCCCTCGCGGTGCTGGGGGTTGCCGGCCCCCCACTGATCCTGCTGGGGGCGATGGCGGGTGCAGGGATGGGGGCCGGGGTAGTTCGGGCTGCATTCCGTCCGCCCACGGACTGGACGAGGCCGCTCGTGGACACACCCTTCGGGCCGATTCCCAGTGACCAGCTGGCCTCCCTGCTCCGCGGTACGGACACGACGATCCTCGCGATCGTCCCCCTGCTGTTCGCCCTCTATCTCGGTGACGTCAGCCCGGTACTGATCCTTGCGCAGGCCGTGGCCAGCGCCGTCGTCGTCATCACCTGCGTGCACGACTGAGGCGGGAGCGGCTCTCCCCTGCTGGGCGCGCACCGCTGAAGCACCGGGACGAGTTCCTGGTGCTTCAGGAGAAAGTGCCCCCGCGCACGAGCGCGGGGACACTTTCAGCCGGGAGCGGGCTGGACCTACGCTTCGACGGCTCCCTGGTGTCCCGCGTCGGACCGGGATCCTTCGACGGTCGTGGACTCGACCGGAGTTGAGGATTCTCCGTTGACGATCTCGATCTTGCGGGACCTGGCGCGTTCGACGACCGGGATCATGACGCTCAGCACGCCGTTCTCGTAGCGCGCGGAGATCCCCTCGGTGTCGACACCCTGGCCCAGATTGAGTTGGCGCAGGAACGAGCCGCTCTCACGCTCGCGGGTCAGCCACTTGACGCCCTCGGTGCCCCGCAGGGTGCGCTCGGCGCGGATGGTCAGGAGCTGGCCGTCGACGTCGATGTCGACCGACCCGGGGTCGATGCCGGGAAGATCCGCGGAAAGGACGTAGTGGTCCTTCTCCCGGTAGAGGTCCATCGGCATGACGCGGAGTCCCGGGCGGCCCTCCAGGAGGGCGCCGGCAACGCGGTCCAGCTCACGGAATGGATCGAATCTCATAGCCACTGAAAACATCTCCTTCGCATGTGCCACCGGCTGGTGGATTGTTCCTCGTAGTTGAGCGCCCTTCGCTCAACTAGGAAAAATATTAGCACTCGCGAGGGAAGAGTGCCAGAGTTCTCCCGGCCCGCAGCGTGCTGCTCCTTGCCGTTCATGGGACCAGAGCCAGGGGTGCGAAGTGGCCGAGTGCGGCGGTCGATGGCTGGCGTCGGCATGGAGACCTGCTGTAATCCTTCGCATTAGCTCGATGAATCTTGGGCCGGGCTTCATCTCGAGCGGGAACACTGAGGGTGTGGGTGGGGGTATTTCTTCCTGTCCGTTCGGGAAAGACGGAGAGGGCTGTGGTGGTGAAACGAAACGGCGTCGGAAGTACGGACGCCTCCATCGCTTCAGGTACGGTATCGGGGGTCGTGGCCGAGGAGCGTCCGCAGGACCTTGATCAGGAGCGCTCGGTGATACATCGGGTTCGGACAGGGAACCGTGGCCTGTGGTCGCTGATGGGCGTTCTGACCGTCGTTCTCGGGGCCTACACCACCGCTGTCGTCCTCAGACCCTCTGACGGGTTCAGTCTCCTGGTCGACGGGGTCCTGGGCCTGTCGGCGATGTGGGTTCCGGTCGCATTGACGTGGCTGACGGTGTTCCGCACGGGAGGTCGGCGGCCGGACCTCATTCTTTCTGCAGGCGCTGTGTCCTTCTGGGCTGCGGGCACCACCTACTACGTACTGCGAGCAGCGGTCGGTGGAAGAGTTCCGTTGCCCTCACTTGCGGATGTCGGGTACTCCGCGTTCTACCTCCTGATGTTCGCTGCGCTGGCTCTGATCGTCCGCGATCGGCTGCGCGAGATGACCTGGCCGGTGGTTCTCGACAGTGTCATCGGAGCCCTGGGCGCAGCTGCTGTTCTCGGCGTCGTTCTGGGCCCGCTTCTGGACTCGGCCCTCGACGGTCCACGTACGCTGGCAGCAGTGCTCGGGACGGCCTACCCGCTGATGGATCTCCTGCTGGTGGCGACCGTCATCGGGATCACCGTCACGACCGGGTTCACAGCCGGCCAAGGGTGGATCCTCCTCGTTCTGGGACTCATCACCTTCAGTGGTGCCGACGTCGCTTACGCCCTGCTGGAACTGAACGATCTGTACATCGTCGGCACCCCGCTGGATGCCGCGTGGGCAGCCGGACTGGCGTTGATCGCTGCATGGGCGATCCTCCAGGGGCGACCCACGAGCCGTCCTGCCCGTCAGCGCGTGACCGTTCCGGCGCAAACGGTTCCAGCGCTGGCGACGATCGCCGGGTTGGGGGTTCTGATCCTGTCGTCCCAGCAGCAGGTCGTGCTCCTCGCGGTGGTGCTGGCCAGTCTGACGTTGGCCCTTGCCGCGCTGCCCCTGGTATTTCGCCAGCGGCTCCAGTTGTCACACGCGAATCTCCAGGCCCGCACCGATGAACTGACCGGCCTCCCGAACAGGCGGGCACTCTATCTCGACGTGCCTGAACGCCTGGCAGCCGACTTCAGACGACGCAGCGCCGTGTTGCTGTTGGACCTGGACAAGTTCAAGGAGATCAACGACGGCCTCGGCCATGACGTAGGGGACAGGCTCCTCACCCAGGTAGCCGCACGGCTCTCCGCACAGCTACGACCCACCGATCTCCTCGCACGCATGGGAGGCGACGAGTTCGTGATACATCTCAGCAACTGCGGGCAGACCGAGGCGCAGGCTGTTGCGGAGAAGATCAGGACCGCCCTGGCGGAACCCTGTGATCTCGGTGGTATCACGGTCCACATCAACGCCAGTATCGGAATATCGTGTTACCCGGAACAGGGACAGGACCTGAACCTGTTACTGCGCAAAGCCGACATGGCGATGTATTCGGCGAAAGCAACACGCAGCGGACACGCGGTCTATGCCGATGGTGCACCCAACCTCGTCCTCCAGCAGTTCCACACCGTGCAGACCCTGAACGAGGCACTGCTCAATGATCAACTTGTTCTTCACTTCCAACCGAAGATCGACCTCGGAACAGGAGCTGTCAGGGGAGTGGAGGCCCTCGTCCGCTGGGAACACCCCACCCTGGGACTGCTGCAGCCGGATACCTTCCTGACACGCTTCCGTGAAGCAGGACTCCTACCGGCCCTCACCACGGTGGTCCTCGGTCAAGCCCTGGACCAGGCCGCTGTATGGGCGAGATGCGAACGGCCGCTGTCGGTGGCGGTGAATCTACCCGCCAGTTCGGTCATGGACTCCCAGCTGCCGCACCAGGTCGCTTCGATGACCTCCGTTCGAGGGCTTCCACCCTCCGTCCTCGTTCTGGAAATCACCGAGGACGTACTGGTGGCCGACCGCGACCGGGCGCTCACAACCCTCACCGCCCTTCGGCACCTGGGCGTCCGGATCGCAGTGGACGATTTCGGGAAAGGCTACAGCTCGCTGTCGTATCTGCGTGAGCTGCCGATCGATGAACTCAAACTCGACAAGTCCTTCATCCTCACCATGATGGACGACGCCCGTGCCACGGCGCTCGTGGTGTCGACGATCGACCTGGCCCACAGCCTGGGCCTGCAGATGACAGCGGAAGGAGTGGAGGACACCAGGGCGTACCGTGCTCTCACCGACTACGGATGCGACTTCGCGCAAGGCTACTTCATGTCGAGACCCGTCCCGGCGGCAGAGCTCGATACCTGGCTCAGCACCTGCACACCACTTCCCACGGATTCCTGCTCACTGCTCCCCACCGCCGGTCCCGTCACAACGCTTCGGTCCCCGGGCGAAACCTCTCCTTGAACACTTCACGCCGGCAGCGTCCTTTCCATTCCTGCCCTTCGACCGGGCCAGAATGCTCCCAGGGACTGGTCGTCGAATTCTGCCGTTCAGGTGCCCGACGTGTCCGTGCAGTCTCGAACGGATATCTAGCTGCGCCGGTACGGGCTTCTTTTGTGCAAGGAAGTCGCAGGATTAGTAGCACCTTCCGAGGGATGTGCCCGTCGGTCGCCGGGGATGCCCGAGGCGATTGTAAGCTCAGGGCACGTCCTGCACGGCTCAGGATGTGCGGTGCTCCCGATCGTTCGATGTCACGGTCCCTGCATGTCCGGTCTATCGAGGAGCACTATGGGGTTACTGACGCACGGCGATGGCGATGATGACGGCGGCAGCGGGAGTACTTCCGGCGAGGTTCTCGCGGCGGCGCGAGAGGCGATCGCCGATATAGCGGTCATCACTGATGCCGAGCAGAACATCACCTACATGTCGGACTCGTTCACGGCGATGACGGGGTACGAGCCTGCTGACCTACTCGGCCGGAACTGCCGTGTCCTCCAGGGTCCGGGCAGCGACGCGGGTACAACACTGCGGATCAAGGAAGTGCTGGCCTCGGAGCGGGTGTTCGAGGGACAGATCCTCAACTACCGCAAGGACGGGTCCGTGTTCTGGACATCGTTGAAAATCGTACCGATGCGGGTCGGGTCCGGGTCGGCGATCACCCACTATGTGAGTATCCAACGCGATATCACGAACAGAATAGCCCTGCTGAAGCAGTTGGAAGCCCAGGCCCTCAATGACCATGTGACCGGTCTCCCGAACAGGGGCGCGGCCGAACGGGCGGTCGACGATGCCGTTCAGCGCTCTCCCCACCCGGAGTCGACCGTAGCGGTCGGTCTGATCGACCTGGACGACTTCCGTCACGTCAACAACACATTGGGCCACGCCGCCGGGGACATGGTGCTGCAGCAGTGGGCGACCCGCGTCCTCTCGCACCTGAGAGAGGGAGACCTACTGGCCAGGATGGGTGGCGACGAATTCCTCCTGATCCTGGAGGGCATCACCCGCG
This sequence comes from Arthrobacter sp., assembly GCA_030146405.1. Lineage (GTDB taxonomy): Bacteria > Actinomycetota > Actinomycetes > Actinomycetales > Micrococcaceae > Arthrobacter_D. The sequence goes on along the minus strand of JASLBS010000255.1, from coordinate 16,514 downwards.
CCACGGCGCACGACGACCTGGCGAGGGTTGTGGACCGCATCCACAAGGCGGTGGAAGAGCCCTTCACCGTGGAAGGCCACCAGATCCGGATCGGCATGAGCATGGGAATCGCACTCCTTTCCGAGGACGGATCCGACAGCAGGTCCATTCTCCGCGGCGCCGACGAAGCCCTCTATTCGGCCAAGAAACGACTCAGCCACGATGCGTCCTGGTGGGAGACCGCCGCACGCTCCCACTCCTCCGATTCCCGGACACCAGCCGACTCCATGGGGAACCCCGGCGCCGAGACCTACCGGGAAGCTCTGACGAGTGGGAACGTCCTGGTTCATTTCCAGCCCATCGTCGATCTCCGCGACGGGTCGATCACCCTCTTCGAGGCGTTGGCACGCCTGAACCTCCCGGGGGAGCGTGTCGCATACCCGGAGGAGTTCCTGCCCCACTTCAGCACCGAGGATCTGCGTCTTCTCTTCGTGGACGTCCTCGACCAGGCCTTGAGCCTCATCGCCCGTTGGGACAGGAAAGGCGTACGACCCAACGTGGCGGTCAACCTGCCCCCGGAGATCCTCGGCGACAGCACGCTTCCCGCGTCGGTCACGGAACTACTCCGGACCCACGGTATCGAGCCGGGCGGGCTGGGATTGGAACTGCTGGAATCCCAGACCATGGCCCTGGAGACACAGCGGAACTCACTCCAGGAACTCGCCGGGCTCGGTGTCCGCCTCGCCATGGACGACCTCGGTTCCGGGCACAGCAGCCTGCAACGCCTTGCGTCCTTTCCGTTCAGCGCCATCAAACTCGATCGCGGCCTGTTCCTCCGCGCCTATGACAAACCCCTCGAAACGCTCAGCCTCATGGCGACCCTCATCCAGATGGGAAGGGACCTGCAGATGACAGTCGTCATCGAGGGATTGGAGGACGAAAGCCTGACAGAGGCCGCGACCATACTCGGTGCTCCCCTGGGTCAGGGCTATTACTTCGCCAAGCCGATGGCCGCCGAGGACTGCGGGCCATGGGCGGACTCGTTCGAACCGCACCTGCACAGGTCGCCCATCCAGACACCGTTGGGTGCGCTCGCCTATCACTGGCAGTCCGTCCGGGTGGCTGCCCCACACCCCCTGGACCTCGAGCACTGCCCGCTCACCCGGTTCATCCATGACACCGACACCAGCGCGGACGAGGAAGCCCGCGCCGAAGTCGAGACGTGGCACGCACTTCAGCACACACCACAGGGAGTACATCCCGCAGCCAGCCAGCTCTTCATCAAATGGCTCACCCATCTCATCCACGTCCGAGCACCACACGATCATCGACCCGAAGCGCGCATCACACCCTCATGAGAGCCACCCGGCTCCCAGGGAGTTTCCACGATCCTGGTGTCCGCGTGCTGTCTGCTTCTCAGGGGCGGAAATCGCCGCGGTAGGGTGCACGGTGCGGCGGGGGGATCTCATCGATGAGCTCGTTGATGGCCTGGGCGAGTTTGTCGCATTCCATCGCGGGTAGGACGATCATCTGGTTGAGGTACGCATCGATCTCGTACTCATCGACGGAACCGGTGATCGAGAAGTAGTAGAGCCATACCTCGGGCAGGCGCAGGTTCGCCTGCTGCATCGCGCGCCCGATCTGGCGACGCTGCCTCTCCTCGATCGAGGCTGTCGGATCGTCGTGGTTCATCGTGCGTCGGTGGACGTCCCGGGACGAGTATCGCGACGGAACACGGACTGCGCGAGCTCATGAAGTGCAAGACCCTCGCTGCCGGCCCTGGTCAGCAGGTAGCTCAGGGCTTCGTCCTCGGGAAGATCGTACTGTTCCATGACGATCCCCCGGGCGGTAGCGATGAGATCGCGGACTCGCAGGGTCTCCTTGAACGTCTCGCTGATGCGCTGGGGAGTGTCACTGGCCTGGATATGTCCGAGGAGGACCGCCGCGGACGTAGCAAGATGAGTGAGTACCTTCTGATCCTGGACCGTGAAGGCGCCGGGGGCCGCAGAATAGATCTTCATCGCACCGATGCCGTGCGGCCCCCTCCCCAGGGGCACGCTGAAGCAGGAGCGCACACCGGTTCGTGCTGCTGCCGCGCTCCAGCGGTGCCAGCGCTGGTCCGTCTCGGTATCTTCGATGTAGGTGGCTCTGCCCTCGGACCACGCGCTCAGGCACGGACCGCTGCCGAGGTCGTACTGAAGGTCATCGGCGTGCAGGACGAACCTGTCGGTCGCCCCGACGCTGGTCCGCTGGTTGTCCTTGATGAGGCTCACACCCGCCCCGATCGCATGGGGTATGGCTTCCTTGGCCGCCGTCGCCAGGGCGGACACGGCCTGCTGGGCGGTCTGTTCCGTGAGCAGGAGTCCTTGTGCTCGCCCGATGATGGGGCCGATCTCTGACGGGGAGGGGTGGTCGTCCATGACTATCTTTCGTGGGTAGCGGAGCGGTTCCGAGGGTATACCCGATCAGGGAGCATGGAAGATCTCCAACAGCGCTCGTGTGCTGTGCGGATGCTCGGTGCGGGTGAGTTGGTGGGCGCGGTCGATGATCTCCTGGGAGACGACAACGACCTTCCGGTTCGTGGTCTGGCTGCGCTGGCTGATTCGTTCGAACGCTTCGGTCGCGCTGAGGCCCGCGCGCCCCATCAGGATGCCTTTCGCCTGTTCGATCACGGCACGACTCAACGCCGATGCTGCAACGGCTTCGTTGGCGATCCTGTGGGTGTCGTCATGGATGGAGCGGGAGAGGTCGACGACCAGTGCCCACACGCCGACCGGTTTCCCGTCATCACGGATGAGATCACCCGAGACCAGGACCTTCCGGGCGCGCCCAGCGGCGTCGAGGAGGGACAGGTACACCGAGAGCGGACCACCGGTTGTCGTCAGTTCTTCCCAGAAGGCCTTTGCGGCGTCCCGGTCCTGCGGTTCGATATGGGACAGGCCCAGCTCGAGGGTCGGGACGACATCGCCGCGTGCGTACCCATGGATCCGGTACAGCTCATCGGACCAGGTGAAGGTCGGAGAGCCGAAGTAGTGCTCGACGGTGCCCGTCGGGCAGTCGATGAAGGACTCGATACTCGTGTGAACAGCAGCGGTATCCAGGTCGGACTGTGATGCTGCGGTGCGTAAGGACATGTCGGTAACCATTCGACGTGCTCGACCCGGGCCAGCGGCTTGACCAAAGTCCAAAACAGGATAGTAACAAGACCCACCGACAGTCCCGGCCCCATCCCTCCACCCATGGCCCAGTCTCCCATCCGTCGCTGTGGGCGGGGGAGTGCCGCCGATGGAATAGGTGCGCGGGGTAGATGGGTTATGCCGGGAAATCCATCCCCGACGACAAGGATCCACCGTGACAACGGTCTATGCCCTGCACGAGAACCCCGAGTGGTTCCCTCCGTTCGCACGAGCCTTCGAAGCGGAGGGAGTGGAAGTGGTGGAGTGGTTGCTGACCGACGGCGTGCTGGATCTCGACGCGGTACCCCCGGAGGGGATCTTCTGGTCGCGGATCAGCGCTTCGGCCCATACGCGGGACCACGGCCTGTCGAAGGACTACGCACGCTCGGTGCTGTCCTGGCTGGAGGCCCACGGGCGCCGCACGGTCAACGGCCGCCGCGTCCTCGAGCTGGAGATGAGCAAGGTGGACCAGCTCACAGCACTGAAGGCAGCGGGAATCGACACCCCGCGCACCGTCGCCGCCGTCGGACGGGGTCGGATCCTCGAGGCCGCCGCCAAATTCGAGACGCCCTTCATCGTGAAGCACAACCAGGGCGGCAAGGGGCTCGGGGTCCGGAAGTTCGACTCCCACGAGGAGCTCGCGGAGTACGTGGGCTCGGACGACTTCGAGGAACCCCAGGACGGCATCACGCTCGTGCAGGAGTTCATCCAGGCGGCCGAGCCGTTCATCACCCGTGCCGAGATCGTCGGAGGGCAGTTCGTCTACGCGATCAAGGCGGATACCGCGCGCGGTGGTTTCCAGCTGTGCCCTGCGGATGCGTGCGAGATCGATCCGGCCACCGGGAAGCCCATCATGCCCCCGGGTGCGACGATCGAACCGGAACCCGGCCAGCAGTTGTTCAGCCTGCGCGAGGGGTTCGAGCACCCGGTGATCGCCCGCTTCGAGGAGTTCGCCCGGCGCAACGGGCTGGAGGTGTGCGGGATCGAGTTCATCGAGACGGCCGACGGCCGGGTACTGACCTACGACGTCAACACCAACACGAACTACAACGCGGCGGTGGAAGCTGCGGCGCCCAAGTCCGCGCCGCGCGAGCTGGTCAGGTACCTGGCGACCCTCGACTGAGGACGCGGCCCGGCCGGTGGTGGACGACGTCGTCGGCCCGTCTGGGATAGCGTGCTCGTACCGGTTCCGGGCCGGGACAGGCAGATCGGATCGGGGAGGGCGGGCGCGATGTCACGTTTCACGAAGGACGGCAAGGTCAAGCAGGACGAGATTCCCAGCACTCTGCGGCGGTCCGAGGAGAAGGCGCAGGACACGTTCGCCGCGACCCTGGATGCGGCCGAGGAGCAGTACGGCGATGGAGAGCGGGCGCGCCGTACCGCCTTCGCCTCGCTCAAGCACGGGTTCGAGAAGGTCGGGGACCACTGGGAATCGAAGGACGAGAAGGGGCCGTCGGACGAGCAGGCGGCACGGGGTGGCGCCGAGGCCCGGCCGACGGCGGGTGGTGTGGATGCCAATGCTTCCAAGCAGCACCTCTACGACCTGGCCAAGAAGCTCGATGTGCCGGGCCGCTCGTCGATGACCAAGGATCAGCTCATCGACGCGCTGCAGAAGGCGAACAACCGGGAGACGGCACGGGCGAGGAAGCAGTGAACGATGACGCGACACATATATTCGTCATTGAGAACTAGTTAGGCTACCCTTACTTCTACCCCGTTCCGGCCCCTGCGGCCTAGAAGTCAAGGACCCTCATGGCCCCGTCACACCTCCGCGGCTTCGTAGCCTTCGCTGCGATTGCCGCCCTCTCCCTCTCCGCATGCTCCACCGGCCCCGCCGACGACGGCTCCGCTGCGGCGGGGGAGAACACGGCGTCGGCGGACGCGGGCGCGTTCCCCGTGACCATCGAGCACGCCTTCGGCGACACCACCCTGTCCGAACGGCCCGAACGCGTTGCAACGGTGTCCTGGTCCAACGCGGACGTGGCACTGGCGCTCGGGGTGGTTCCGGTGGGCATGCCGGTGGACTCCTACGGCGGCAACGAGAACGGCTCCACCCCGTGGAAGGACGCCAGGCTCGAGGAGCTCGGGGCAGCCATCGGATCGGACAACGCGCCCGTGCAGTACTCGGAGACCGACGGCATTGCCTTCGAGGACATCGCGGCGACCGACCCGGACGTCATCCTGGCGGCCTACTCCGGGTTGTCGCAGGAGGACTACGACACGCTCAGCCGGATCGCCCCGGTGATCGCCTATCCCGACGTGGCATACGGCACGTCCTGGCAGGACTCCACCCGCATGATCGGTGAAGCGCTCGGGCTGTCCGAGGACGCGGAGCAGCTGGTCGTCGACACCGAGCAGGTCGTGGCGGAGGCCGCCGGCGAGTACCCGCAGCTCGAGGGCACCACCTTCATCTACGGCAACCTCGACCCGTCCGGCGCCCAGGGCGTCAGCGTCTATACGGACAACGACAACCGTCCCCGGTTCCTCAGCGAGATCGGCATGGTCCAGGCCGACGTGGTCACCGAGAACACCGGTGGGTCCGAGGAGTTCTTCATCCCGTGGTCGGCGGAGCGGGCCGACGAGTTGGACTCGGACATCTTCGTGACCTGGGTCCCCGACGAGGAGACGAAGGCAGCCATCGCTGATGATCCCCTCCTCAACCAGATCCCGGCCGTACGGAACGGGGCCCTCGTGGCGGACAGTGACAACACCCTGACGCTCTCTATCTCGGCGGCCAATCCGCTGAGCCTGCCCTGGGCGCTCGACCGCTTCCTGCCGATGCTTGCCGAAGCGGCGGACGCGGCGTCCTGACCTGCGTTGCCTTCAGCGGTCATCTCGGCTGGAATGGTGATGAACCGATGCTCGACCGATGAAGGGAACCTCCATGGACCAGGCGGAAATCAAGAAACTCCAGGACGCGACGGCCTGGGACAGCAAGGGCAAGAAGCTGGGCGACGTGAACCACGTGCACCTCGAGAACGAGTCGGGAATCCCGGCCTGGATCACCGTCTCACTCGGGCTGCTGAACACGCGCAGGCACTATGTGCCGCTGGCTGATTCCCGTTTCGAGGGTGAGGACCTGCACGTGGCGTGGACGAGGGACCAGATCACGGACTCGCCGACCACGCTGAGCGACCTGGAGTTGACTCCCTCCGAGGAGTCGGGCCTGATCGATTACTACGGGTTGCGCGACGACGCAGCCTCCTCCTGATCCGGTCCCGATAGCCATGAGGCCCCCGTCCGCTGATGCGGACGGGGGCCTCATGGTCATGATGCGGACGCCTCAGAACATCTGGAATATCCCGACGATGTTGCCAATGATGAAGATCAGTACGAGAACGACGATCAGACCGACGATCCCGATCACGACGACGGGGACCGCCCGGGACGGAGTCTTGTCCTCGGTGTGCCCCTGCTGCCAGGTCGTGCTGGCCTCCGCCGGTGGTGTCTCTCCCGGGGGGACGCCACCGCCCGGCTCCAGGCCGGTGATGTTGCCGTCGTCGGGATCCGGGTTGCCTGCATTCGAGGGGTCCGGGCGTTGTTCACTCATGGTGTCCTCCACGGGGTCGGCTGATGATTCTGCTTCGAGCCTACCCCGCAGGTCGTAAGTCTGCTTAGGAACGCCCGGACTTGCGCCCGGGACGCTTTCCCTTCACTGTCCGAGACCGGCGGTGCTGCCACCCGTCGGATCGAACCGCTGGCCGGCCGCGCTGTGTGCCGAATCGTCGTCGTCCTGCACGGGCGTCGGCTCCGACTGCTCGCGCGGCGTCCACGACATGGTGATGGTGACGCCGTCGTCGGTGTCCTCGACGAAGAGGTGGAGATCCTCGCCGAGCAGTGCCTCGTGGTGGACCGGATCGCCGGCCTGCCGGGCCATGTCGGTGAGGCGGCAGATCGCCACCGACATCGCACGCCCCCAGTCCTGCGGGTGCTTGCTCGTCGATTCCTCGGTAGCGGTGAATTTCTTGTCGATCGTCGCCATCGTCATCCCTGCCGTTGATCAGGAGGTAAGTACCCTTGCCATCAGGGTGAGTGCAACCTTAGCAGTGCGTCATAGAGCGGGGCACGTGATATCCCATAACAATGAGCACGAACTCCTCCCAGCCGCAGGCCGCAGAAGAACGTAGCGCGAGGATTGCAGTGACCCTGTTCCCCCTGCTGATCCTCGGTGGGGGGATTGCTGCGGTGGTGACGCCCGCCGCCTTCACGGGTCTCGGTCCGCTGGTCAATCCGTTGCTGGGGGTGATCATGTTCGGGATGGGGCTCACGCTGACGCCGGTGGATTTCGCCCTGGTGGCCAGGCGTCCTGTTCCGGTGATGATCGGGGTGGTGGCGCAGTTCGGGTTGATGCCGCTGCTCGGCTGGGCCGTCTCGATCGCCCTGGGGCTCCCACCGGCGCTCGCGGCAGGCGTGATCCTGGTGGGGTGCTGCCCGGGCGGAACGTCGTCGAACGTGGTGTCGTATCTCGCCCGCGGCGATGTGGCTCTCTCCGTGGCCATGACGTCGGTCTCGACCGTGCTGGCGCCCGTCCTCACCCCGCTGCTCACACTCTGGCTCGCCGGGCAGTACATGCCGGTGGATGCGGGGGCCATCGGGGTGTCGATCCTGCAGATCGTCCTGCTTCCCGTGGTCCTCGGTCTGGTGGTCCGCTACTTCCTGCCCGGGCTGGTCACCAGGCTGCTTCCCGCCCTGCCCTGGGTCTCGGTGACCGCCATCACCGTGGTGGTGACCGCCGTGGTGTCCGGCAGCGCCGACACCATCTCCTCTGCCGGCTGGCTGGTGTTCGCCGCCGTCGTGCTCCACAACGCGCTCGGGTACGGGCTCGGGTACGGCGCGGCTCGCCTCTTCCGCCTGCCGGTCTCGGCGCGGCGGACCACGGCGGTGGAGGTGGGAATGCAGAACTCGGGCCTCGCGGCAGGTCTCGCCCGGACCTATCTCACCCCCGAGGCGGCTCTGCCCGGGGCCATCTTCTCGGTATGGCACAACCTCTCCGGCGCCGCCTTGGCGGCCTACTGGCGGCGTCGGGATGCACGCTCGCACTCGGCGGACCCCGTGCCGCACTGACCGCGGACGCAGGTCGGACTCCCGTGGGCGATCCCGGGATCCACTGGTTCCCGAGGCTCCCCGACAGGCATGTCAGGTGGGGGAGCGGGTGTCGAGCTCGTCCTGGACCTGGTGCGCATAGTCCCGGAGGGCTCGCGCGTGGGCGTCGGGGAAGGTGCGCATCCGCTGGTCGATGACGCAGAGTGTTCCGATGTTCCACCCGCCGGGACCACGGAGCGGGTAGCCCGCGTAGAACCGTACATGCGGTTCGCCCACCACGATGCTCTTCTGTTTGAACCGCGGATCCTTGAGGGCATCGGTGACGATCATGGGGCCGGTGTGCTTGATGGTCTCGTGGCAGAACGTGTCCGTGCGCGGGATGTTCTGCGGTACGGAACCGGCCACGGACTTGAGGAACTGACGATCCTCGGCCACGAGGGCCACGTACGCCGAGTGGACGTCGAACACTTCGCGAGCTGCCGCGGTGATCCGGTCGAACCGGGCCTCCGCGGGCGAATCCACCAGATGCACCATGCGGAGCGATGCGAGTCGGGCGGTTTCCCTCTCCTCCGCGGTGAGGGACGACCTGCCCGCAGCGGAAGGGGGCGACAGGGGATCGACCGGCGTGGACGGAGCCGGCAGGTCGGGGGACGCCCCTGGATCGGACATGATCCCGGAGCTGTAGGGGATGAAGGTATCGCCCTCCAGGTTGCTGATCATCCGATTCGCCGAGTAGGCCAGGAGGTCACGTTCCTCGCGCGAAAGGTCCGTGGTGCCGGACAGGTAGCCCTCGAGCTCAGACGCGGTCGACGCTCCGCCGATGCTCGCGTAGTAGAGCCAGAGTTCCACCGGGTCCAGTGCCATCCTGGAGACCACGCGCCGCATGTGGTCCTGCTGTGTGCGGTTGTCCACGGGTGCCCTTCGGTAAACGGTCGTTGTCGCGCATCATACGCAAGGCCGCATACCCCAGGCCGCGGCAGTCTGCTCGGGCAGTGACGTTCAGGCCCGCAGGGCAGCCCTCGCCGCATGACCGATCACTGCGCTGTAGGTGGGGTAGGCGAACTTCACCCGCGCCAGCGTCGCCAGGTCGGTTCCGGCGGCCATCGCCGCTGCCACTGCCGTGATGACCTCCACCGCGTTCTCGCCCACTGCATGCGCACCGAGGATGAGCTCACGGCGCCGATCGGTGACCAGCTTGAGGAAACCCTCCTCGCGGTCGTCGATGATGGGCCGTTCCACCACGGAGTAGGGCACGGTCACGGCATGGCATTCGCTGTCACGTTCGCGCGCCTTCGCCTCGGTGAGTCCCACCCCCGAGTAGTCCGGATCGGTGAAGCCACCCTCCGGCAGTAGATGGTGCGGCGTGGTGCGGGTGGCTCCGAGGACCGCGTTCTCCGCAGCGGTCTCGCCCTCGAACACCGCCGCCTGCACCAGCATGCTGCTGCCGTTGGCGTCTCCCGCCACGAAGATGTGCGCCACATTGGACCGCAGGTAGTCATCCACGGGGATGAACGACCTCGACGTCAGGACGCCGGCCGCCTCGAGTCCGAGCCCTGCCAGATTGGCAGGCCAACCCGCCGCCATGATCACGGCATCCACGGAACGGGTGGAGGACGCGCCGTCACGTTGCCAGCTGAGGGCGAGCCCCTGGCCGTCCTGTCGAATACTCTCGATACCTCCGATTCCCGTCTCCACCTGCACGCCCTTGTTCCGGAAGCTCGCGGTCACGGCACGGGCAACGTCCTCGTCCTCCGTCATCAGGATCCGGGGGGCGAGGTCGAGTAGAAGGACATCGGAGCCCAGGGCGTCGAAGATCGTGGTCAGTTGGGCGCCCGTGTGTCCGCCGCCGATGATGCCCAGCGTGCCGGGCAACCGGTCGAGGGACAGGACCTCGTGGGGGAGGACGGCATGCTCCGCTCCCTCGATGGGGAGACGACGACCGCTGCCGCCGATACACAGGATGATCGATGCGGCCGAGACCTCACGGCCTCCCACCACCGCGGTGTGTTCCCCCGTGAGCTCGGCGTCACCCTCGATCAGCTCGATCGCGAGGCGTTCCATGGTGGGGCCGTACTCCTTGGCCGCGAGGACCCGGGCCACCGTGGAGCGTACGCGCTGCACCGTCTTGTCCCAGTCGACGGACGGCTCCGCGACGATGATGCCGTAGTCGTAGGCGGTCCGGACCTCACGGAACAGGCGGGCCGTCTTCGCGAGCACGCGAGTGGGTACGCACCCCGAGTTCACGCAGGTACCCCCGAGGGCGGAGCGCTCGACGACGGCGGTGCGGGCACCTAGTTCCGCCGCCCGGGTGGCGGCCGCCATGCCGGCGGGTCCACCACCGATGACGAGGACGTCGAAGGTGTAGTCCATGGGGCGCTCCTTGGGTGGGTCCGGGTACTCGCTTCATCCTCTCCCGATCGGCGAACGCCCACAACGGCGGCACGGGCGCACGTACTACCGGTATCCTGCTCCGGCGCCTAGGATCAGGAACTCAGGGTTCTGGAGGGAAGACACGCATGACTCGTGATGCTGGGGAGCAGTCGCGTTACACACTCACCGACGACGGCGCCTTCCTGCGCCTGCGCTGGGCCGCGGGTGTCACCATGGGCCAGGAGGACGTCCACTCGACAATCGCTGCAGTGACCGCGGCCTCCCCCGGAGGGAGGCGGCCCCTCCTCGTGAGCATCGGACTGGTGGAGGGGATCACCGCCGAAGCTCGCCATCTCCTCATCGAGGACACCTGTTCGTCCCGTACCGCGGTGGTCGGCGTCGACGAGATGGGCAAGGTCCTGACGGCCTTCAACTATCGGTCCGTAACACCCAGCAGGTACTTCACCGACGAGGCGGACGCCCTCGAATGGCTGACCTCCGCGCCCGAGGCGTTCGGTGAGGATTCCCCCACGGATCCCGCGGACGCCTTCGACACCTGGTTGGACAACAACCTCCTGATGGCGGAGTGGAGCCAAGGTGCGCACGTCGACGGTCCCACGGCCGAAGCGCTCGTGCGGGCGGTCGACGCCCTCAGCGGGAGCGCTCGCCTCCCCCTGCTGTCCCTGAGCAGCGCGGTGGCCTCCTTCACCGAGGAGGCCTTCGAGGTCTTCGCACAGCAGCTCGAGGTCACCGCCCTCGCGATCGTGGGGATCGAGGAGGACAACACGATCGGGCCCGCTCCCCAGCAACCCCTGAAGCCGCAGTACGCCATCGGATACTTCAGTGACGTGGCCGACGCCCGGCGCTGGCTCGCTCGGGTCCCCTCCACCTGATCCGTTCGCCTGCAGGGTTCCACCAGCGGCGGGAACCTGTGACGTGACGCTTCCTCCCCGAAAGCAGCAATGGGTGCGATCCGGCACGACGTCGGTGGCACGGTGAGCGGAGGTGTGGTCGGCCACACAGTAGGCTGTGGTCGGTGGGTCTCTCAGCCCACCACCTCGTAGGTTCTGGTCCGACCGGCGTGGACATACTCGTTCGAACAGGTAGTGGCATGAGCATGGGGATGCAGAACGTCGCGGCGAAACTGGCAGGTCTTCCTCCGGCGATCCTCCACCTCCTCTTCGCCCTCGCGCTGATCGCCGCCGCCGTGGTGGGCCGTCACACGCACCTCGAGTCCTCGGGGCTGGCCCTCATCTGGCCGGCGGCCGGAGCGAGTTTCCTGTGGGGGCTGTGGGCGCTGCGGAGTCGAGGGGATTTGATCCTGGCTCTCGCCGTCACCGTGCCGATCATCGGCTCGGTCAACTACCTCACCGGGCTCGACCCGACGCTCGCGCTCGCCGTCGCCGTGGGGAACGCCGCCCAGACCGCGATCGCCGTCTACTTGTTCCGCCGGCTCGTGCCGGACATGGGTGTGCGGACGGTGGCCGAGTTCTTCCGGCTGGGACTCGTGGCGCTGGTCTCCTGTACCTTCGGCGCACTGTTCGTCGTGGCGGGAGGTTTCCTGAACGGCGGGGTCGAGCCCTTCGCCGCCTTCATCCCGTGGCTCGTGCGTCATTCCGTGTCGTTGACCGCCCTGGGGGCACTGGGGATCGTGGTGGCGGCGGCCATCCGCTCGGCCGCCACGATCGAGCCGCGCCGCGCGCCCACGACGATGCGGCACACCGAGTTCGTGATGCTCGTTGTCACCTCGGTGATCGTCTACGCCGCCACCTTCGGCGCGAGTGCGGCGCTGCCGATCGCCTACACCACCATTCCCATCCACATGTGGGCCGGGCTGCGGCTGCGATCCGCCTGGGCGATGCTGCACGCCGTGGCTTGTGGGGCCTTCCTCGTGGTCTTCACCCTCCAGGGTCTCGGGCCCTTCCAGGAACTGGCCGACGACACCGCAGCCTACGTGGCGCAGTCCTTCATGTTCATCGCGTTCTCGCTCTCCGCCGTCCTCGCGCTGAGCATGGACGAACGACGCCGGCTGATCACCCGGCTGTACACCGCGAACGAGGAGGCCCAGGCCGCCGCCGAGCTCCGGGACCTCGTGATCTCGAAGATGAACGACGGCGTCCTCGTGGCCGGCCCGGACCAGAGGTTGCTCTTCCAGAATGCGACGAGTGAGCGGTGGCTCGGGTCCATGGGAGTGCACAGCGGTGGTCCCCCTCCGGGCTTCGAGGTGACCACTGCCGACGGCAGCTCGATGAAGGACGACGACAACCCTCTCGTCCTGGCCCTGCAGGGTGTGGTCACCGAGCGGATGGACCTGGATCTTCGGCGGGATTCAGGAGAACTGCTTCACCTCTCCGTCGATGCCATGCCGCTGCCGGGCGAGCGCGGAGCGGTGGTGGTCACCCGCAACGTGACCGACGAGCGGGTCCACCAGCGCGACCTCGGTCGCTTCGCCTCGGTGGTCGCCCACGATCTCCTGACGCCGCTGACGGTGTTCGACGGTTGGCTGGAGCTGCTGGAGGATCCTGACCTCCCCGCCGACGAACGCCAGGCCAGCATCGAGCGACTGCAGCAGGCGAGCCGGCGGATGCGAACACTGATCCGCAACCTCCTGGCCTACAGCCTGGCGAAGGAGGACAAGCTCACGGTCGTGCCCATCGACGTCGCCGGGGTGGTGGGAGGCATCATCGACCTACGGACGGCCCTTCCGGGGACGCAGCTTCCCGCCGTCCATTTCACGGTGGAGGCACCGCATCCCGTCTACGCGGACGAGCGGCTCTTCCTCCAGCTCATGGAGAATCTCGTGGGCAACGCGATGAAGTACGGGCGCACCGACGGCACCGGCGAGATCAGCGTCACCACGTCGGTCGACGACGCCGGTGGCAGGACCCTCGTGCAGGTCTCGGACAACGGCATCGGGATCCCGGACGAGGACGTGGAGCGGGTGTTCGAGGAGTTCCACCGATCCGAGAACGGGCTGAGGCAAGCCACAGGGACGGGCCTCGGACTCGCGATCTGCCGGCGCATCGCCGAGAGCCATGGTGGTTCGATCAGCGTGCGCAACCTCGGAGCGGGCGGGGCGCAGTTCACGGTGGATCTCCCGGGGAACCCGGACCACCTGCCGGACGGCGTCCAGCTGGTGGCGGAGGGTCGGTCGCCGCATCCGACCTCCCGGCGCTGATCGACGCCCGCAGTGGGAGAGCCTGCTCAGCCCTCCTGTCGCGGGTACAGCTTGGGTGACCCGCTGCGCCCTCCGCCGCTCCGCAGGCCGACGAGGACAGCCGACATCGCATCCCGGGACGAGTGCTGCGCCTCCCACCCCAGTTCCTTCCGGGCCCTCGAGGTGTCCATGACCGGACTCTGGGCGGCCATGTCGATCCACCCCGGATCCGTGCGCTGGATCCCGAGGCCCCAGCTCGCGGCCACGATCCACCGCAGCACCGGGACCGGGATGGTCAGGATCCGGCGAGCCTTCAGCAGCGCCCCCACACGGGCGGGTGTGAGCTCGGGTTCGGCGGCGATGTTGAAGGCACCCGAGGCGCGGCGGGCCACCACACGCCAGTAGGCGTCGGCGATGTCCTCGGCGTGCACCGCCTGGAAGATGAAGGCACCCGGAATGGGCAGGATCGGCAGGGGGATCCGGCCGAGGAGGAACGTGGGTACCAGCGGCCCCAGGAAGTAGCGGCCTATCTCGCTTCCGGCCTGCCCCTGGAAGATCAGTCCGGGACGGAGCCGGGCCACCGGGATCTCCGGATGCTCCTGCTCGAAGGTGTCGAGCAGCCGCTCCTGCTCGGCCTTGTGCCGGCTGTAGTGGGAGGAATCGATGCCACCGGTGGGCCAGGTCTCGTTCCTGCGTACGTCCTTGGCCGACGGTGAATAGGCTCCCACGGAGGACGCGCAGACGACCTGCCGCACGCCCGCGGCGCCCGCCGCCTCGAGCGTGTTGGCCGTGCCGGTGACATTCGTACGGTGCATCGCGGCCTCGTCACGATTCGGCTGGATGGCCCATGCGAGGTGCACCACGGCGTCCACGCCGGCGAGGACACGCGTCAGAGCCTCCCGGCCCTCATCCGCGCCGACGTCGATGGCGTGCCACTCGACGCCGTCGTACGGTTCCACGGAGGTGTCCGGGACGGTACGGGCAACACCGATGACCGAAATGCCCTCGGCGTCCTCGGAGGTGTCATAGCCCGAGCGCTGAATGGCTTCGCGATCGCGCGCGGCGCGCTGGAGGCGGGAGAGCACCGCGGTACCGACGTTCCCGGTGGCGCCGATGACTGCAATTCGCATGATTGCTCCTGTATGGGGGAGAGGGCGGTCGCGGACAGTGCCGACCCGGACTGGACTGCTAAGCAAGCTTATGGTGCAGTTGTCCAAGACGACAGCCGTTTTCAGCGCCCGACATCTATTCCAGGGCCGGACCAGGAGGCATCCGTGAGCAGTAACAGCAGGGCAGGTAGCGCGCCGCGCAGCGAGGCGGGCAAGAGGGCGCAGAGCGCTCCCGATCCGAACGACCAGCGGAAGCCGGACGATCCCAAGGACGTCAAGAAGCCGGCCTGGAAGTACGTGTTCAAGCGGACGATCGGTGAGTTCGGCAAGGACCAGTGCACGGACCTGGCTGCTGCTCTGACCTACTACGCGGTCCTCGCGATCTTCCCCGGCATCCTGGCGCTGCTCTCACTTCTGGGGCTCTTCGGCCAGGCGCAGAGCACCACCGATGCGGTCATGGGGGTCATCGGTGAATTCGCTCCCGAGGATGCCCTCGAGACCATCCGACCCACGATCGAGAGCCTGGCCTCGAACCAGGCGGCAGGCCTGACCTTCGTCATCGGTCTCCTGGGTGCCATCTGGTCGGCGTCCGGTTACGTCAACGCCTTCTCCCGGGCCATGAACCGCGTGTACGAGGTGGAAGAGGGCCGCGGGTTCATCAAGCTGCGCCCCCAGATGCTCCTCATCACCGTCATCGTGCTCCTCCTGATCGTTCTGCTGGGTCTCATGCTCGTGCTCTCCGGCCCCGTGGCGGAGGCCGTCGGTGACGCGGTCGGCCTCGGCGGGACCGCCGTGACCATCTGGAACATCGCCAAGTGGCCCGTCATGGTGTTCTTCGCGGTCCTGATGATCGCCGTGCTCTACTACGGTGCACCGAACATCAAGCAGCCCAAGTTCCGCTGGATGAGCCTGGGTGGCCTGATCGCCCTGCTGGTCCTGGCGATCACCACCGCAGCGTTCTCCCTCTACGTCGCCAACTTCGGCAGCTACGAGGCCACCTACGGTGCCATCGCCGGTGTGATCGTCCTGCTCCTGTGGATCTGGTTGGCCAACCTCTCCCTCCTGTTCGGTGTCGAGTTCGACGCCGAGATGGAGCGGGGCCGCCAGTTGCAGGGCGGGATCGAGGCCGAGGAGACCATCCAGCTCCCGCCGCGCGACACCAAGGCCGCGGAGAAGAAGAGCGACAAGCACCTCAAGACCGTCAGGGAGGGCCGCGAGCTGCGCGAGAAGTACGGCCGCGAGTCCAGCCGCCGCTAGGAGACGCACAATACACAAGGCCCGGACACCCAGGTGTCCGGGCCTTCTGCGTGCATCGGTTCTAGACTGGGAGGATGTCCGACACGCAGCAGGCCGATCAGTCAGAGCACACCACCAAGGGGTCCTACGTCACCGGGGGCAAGGAGTTCACGCGCGATACGCAGTACATCGAGACGCGGATCACGCGGGACGCCGTGGATGGTTTTCCGGTGGAGGCAGGCCGCTACCGGCTCATCGCCGCCCGCGCCTGCCCCTGGGCCAACCGCACCATCATCGTGCGGCGGCTCCTCGGGCTCGAGGACGCGATCTCCCTCGGCCTGCCCGGCCCCACGCACGACGAGCTGTCGTGGACGTTCGACCTGGACCCCGACGGCGTCGACCCGGTGCTCGGGATCCACCACCTGCGTGACGCGTTCCTGCGGC
>JASLBS010000289.1 GCA_030146405.1 Arthrobacter sp. | reverse complement strand
GCGAAATCAAGGCGCTTATCATCCCTATGGTGCTCGGCATGAGTCTCGCCCTCTCCTCGTGCACAATGCAGCCCAGTGCCGAGCCGAGCGCCGCCTTACTTCTACCGGCGCCAGCGGTGGGGGATCCCTTGCCCAGCGAGGTTTTCGACAACGTCCCGGAGGTCGAGGACCGCGATATGGAGGCCAGCGAGTGGCAGTTCTTATACCGGACTCAGGATGAAACTTGGGAGTACTACAGGGGCCCTGAAACGGATGGTATCTGCCTGACTTCAATAGAGGTTGTAACGGAACGGTTCTGCGTGAGTTGCTCCACCGGTCACGCTACAGGCTTCAGAACCGGGAACCGGGAACAGGGAAAATGGGGGAGATTTCCGTGCCGCATCGATTTCGGATACCAAGCCGGATGAGAATCCAGGTTGGGTCAGGCCCGTAGAGGGCTTCTGGGTTGTCGATATCGACAACCCAGAGTAAGCACAGGAGCTTCGATGAGCAGCATTGAGCCAACCGTGAACCACAATCATTCACAAAATGATAGAGGACCCGCCTTCGGGCAGATACAGGGTGTGTTTTGATGTGGTTCTGAATCCTTGAGCGTTGCGCAGCGGAGCGAGTGCTAGTACTCATCACCGCAACTGCTAGTGCGATTGCAATTCCCTGGTGAATGCTCCCGACGAAGAGTGGCAACACAACGAGCCAACGCTTTTATCAGCTTTGACCGAATTCACCCGGTGAAGGATTCGTCGACGGGCGACCAGTTGTCCGGCTGCGCTCATCCTGCCCGCGGCGCTTCTTGAACCAGTGGCTGAGGCAGATTGTGATGAGCAGTCCGACCCCAATCGCAATGGTCCAACGAAGTAGCATCGGGACGTCTGTGTAGGTGTCGAGCACGACGTTCATGACCAGAGCGGCAAGGGCGCTGACGGTGACAGTTGGGAAGGATCTCACAGAAGCGAGAGTTTCAGCGTTCGACACCAGGGTCAAACGTGGTTGGCAGGCACACGCCCCACCAAGCCCACGAAGATGGTCGAAATCGTGACCGTTCCCGAGAGTGTCTTGAGCGAGCAATCAGGATCGCCAGCTCACCAGTGTTACGGAGTTCGGGCATAATCACGGCTATGGACCGGGCGCGTATCGATGCAGGCGTCGTCGTTCTGGAGACAGATCGACTGGTGCTGCGGCGTTGGCAAGTTTCCGATGCCGCACTGCAACGTACGTTGTGGGCAGAGCGCGATCCTCGTACACCTCCGCACCGTCGTATCACTTCCGATGGCCGCCCCACGTTGGAAGACATCGAAGACAATATTCGTCGTCGCGAGGACCCATGTACATCCTTGGGACTTCTGGCCGTGAAGCGACGAAGCTCCGACGATGTCATCGGCTACTGCGGCCTGATTGCGCACGACCACGGACAAGACGGTGAACCAGAATTGGCCTACGAACTTCTGCGCTCAGCCTGGGGTCAGGGGTATGCGACCGAGGCAGCACTGGCAATAATAAGCTGGGCCGAGGAGTCAGGCTACCGACGACTGTGGGCTACAGTCCGTGAATGGAATACCGCTTCTCGTCACGTAATGGCCAAACTCGGATTCGCCCAAACCACCCGAGTGGAACCGAACACCATCCACGGCGACTCCCTGTTCTACATGAGAGACTTGACCGCCAACGGAAGCCTATCCATCTGAGAACGGAGGTGGTCGCTTCCATCATGAGTGAATCGAAAACCCACCCCGCGTAGCACCGCATCGGGACCACGATCGGCGAGAGCGCGACAATACTCGATTGTGATGCTTTCGGACACTCACCCGTGACTGATATCAGTGCAGTGAAAGATTCCGTCATCGCACCACTCCCCCGCGATCTTCGGGTACTTCGGGGATGTGAGGTCAGATGTCGATGACCCAATACATCATTGCTGCGGCGAGCAGACCTGCCACGAATCCGTTAAGAATCGCGACCGCGATTGCCGAGGCCAGCACGATCGAACGGCTGAGCCCGGCGGTACGCATGATGAAGACGGTCATAGGCACGCTGAAAAAGAACCCGCTGATCAGCATGGCGACAGGGACACCCCACCGCTCGACGCGGTGAATCACTTTGCGGCCGCTCCTTCGGGCCTGGACCTGTTGACCTAGGCGCGCCGTCGCAGTAAGGGTCAGGAATGTCACGGTGACGGTGCCCAGCACTCCGAGAAGAATCGAGGGGAGCCAGTGGACGCCCACAACTACCCCTATGGTCGCGGCAACGTCCCCTTCAAGAAAAGGGACCATACCGATGAGAAATATAGAGCTGACCTGGAGCGGGCCAGGCAAGGTGTCGATGAACTGTTATAGGTGGAGAATCCAGGTACGCAGCTGATCCATGTGTCCTTCCGTACGGTCGGCGGTCTCGCCGCCAAGGATCGAGATGATGAGGATGGGTGTATTTCTATGCTCGACTCGCAGCGGTCGTCATGGCAGTAGCGGTATGTCACTGCTCCGAGTGACGCCGTGTCACTAGTCCAACCCGAATTCAGTCGGTTGGTGGCGAACGGGTTCACCCATCGGAGTGGCCGGATGTTAGGAAGTGCTGAGGGATATCACTGAACCGTGAACATCATCCGCCACCTCCGACAGGCCGAACTCGTCCTGCAGCACTCCACGGACTCAAGCTGATCGCCCGATCAAGGCTGTCCTCGATGGCATCGGATCAGGGGTAGTGGTGCGAAACTACGGGACATGAGCAGAGTCGTGATCCGTGCGTTCATCCCGGGAGATCCGGCCACCGTGCATGCCGCGTTCACGGACGCCGGCTGGAACAAGTCGATCGCGTTGTTCGAGCGGTACCTCGAAGAGCATGATTCACGAACCCGTTACGCCGTTCTCGCGGAGGTGGACGGTGACGTGGCCGGTTATGTGACCCTCGCATGGAAGTCCACGTACCCGCCGTTCGCCGAACAGGGTATACCGGAGGTTTCCGACCTGAATGTTCTCCAGCATCACCGCAGATGCGGGATCGCGACCAGCCTGCTCGACCACCTCGAGCGCGTCGCGGGACAGTGCTCACCCATGATCGGTCTCGGCGTCGGGCTGTACGTCGACTATGGAGCCGCCCAACGGATGTATGTGCGCCGCGGCTATATTCCCGATGGGCGCGGTGTGATGTATGCGAACCAGCCGGTCCCGGCCGGTGAATCGGTGCCGTTGGATGACGACGCAACCCTGATGTTGATCAAACAGATCGATCCGGGCCCGTGACGAAGTGCCTGCGAACCGTGCGCAGCCCAGTGACGGTGGCGACTTTGCAGCTCTCCATCACCGCCAGGTCCTATCGCCTGTATGGGTGATTGACCCCCATCACCAGAACGCCCAGACTCTTAACGAATTCAAGATCCACACCTCCTCTGCACAGCCCGAGAGCCACCATTCATGAAGATACGGTGCGGCCCTGATCATATCCCCGGGACGAGAAGTGGACGCCTCAAGGATGATCATGAACTGGTGCCCGTAAGGTGTTCCCGGATCATCAGGGCTTGGCGGAAGACACCGCGCGCCGCGATTCCCGACTCGCTCCCAAAGCGATGTCCATTGCGATGTCTTCAGCGAGTGAGCTCACCTCATCGACTATCACTGACGGCTTCTTCGTCTCGGAATCATAGAAGTAGGTGGTTGATCCACGCTTGGCCCCGCAGAAGTCTATGACCCCATGTTCGATCTGCGTGCTGATTGACGCTCGGTAGCCGTGCCGCTCATACGTACCAGCATCACTACCCGCGATGGGAACGAGATGAATCGACAACCGGCTCAACTTCGGTTTCAGAGGGCTACCCTCAGGCTGTTCGAAAGCCCACCCATTGACGAATACGCGGTCTATCCAACCCTTGAGCAGAGCAGGCATCGACCACCAATAGACCGGGAATACCAGTACAAGGTGATCAACCCGATCGATTCGCTCCTGCTCAACAACGACATCAACCGGTAACGGCGTCGCCTGCTGGTACGACGAGCGATCGTCTCGGGTGAACCGCGGATCGAAGCTTTCCGCAGCGAGGTCTGCCACCTCATTCAGTATCCCCTGACGAGTGAGAGCGCTTTGCAGCTGCTTCGCAACGTGATGGGTCAGCGAGTTCAGGTCCGGATGGGCAGTCACGATCAGCGCTTTGGTCACAATATCTCCTGGTGAGTTGACGAAGGCCCTACCGACCCTGGGTTACCAGTAGTAGGTTACTAGTAGTAGATTACCGTCTTCAGGCTACTATAAGTAGGTAGTGGTTCAGCAAGATGAAGGGTGATCATGGCGTCAGTCAAGATGCGCAAGAGTGAGCGTCGGGAACAGCTGTTGACCGTCGCGTGGTCGGTCGTCGACGACGGCGGGGCGGATTCGCTCACTCTTGGCCGTCTCGCTGAGCGAGCTGGCGTCACCAAACCTGTCGTGTACGACCACTTCGTGTCGCGCTCCGCCCTACTTGTCGCCATGTACCGTGAATTCGACGCTCTACAGACGCACAAACTGGAGCGAGCTCTCGCGGACGCCGAGGACACCGGGCGCGGCCAGGCAACGGCGATTGCTCGATCTCACGTGGAGTGCGTCGTAGCGCACGGGCGCGAACTGGCCGGCATCCTCGGTGCACTTGAAGGATCGCCTGATCTGGAACAGCTCAAGCATGATTCCGAGGCGGCCTACATCGACGTGTGCCGGAGCGCTCTCATCCCCTTCTCGGCGACCGGGCGGATATCGACCGCTTCGATGATCGCGATCGTCGGAGCCGCGGAAGCACTGTCTCAAGCCGCCGCACGTCAGTCCCTTACATCCGAGGAAGCGATCATCGAACTCATTGACGTCATGATCAGGACTCTCGAGGAGTAACCCCACGAGCCGTTGCGGCAAGAAGGACCGGCACTCACTCCGCCGCGCAGCACTGAAGCACCTGAAGTGACACTCAAGCACCGTCTGAAGTTGTCACTGCAATGCCACCGCTTGCCTCCGTGCTCGAGACCGGCTTTACCGCACAGGCTGGACCGAACCGGATCTGGGACACTTTATAGTCCATCGCATGAGAAATTAGGGAAGCATGAGACGTGCTTCGATGTCGTGGATTGTCGTTGCGGGCGCCACATTATGGCTTTTGAGCTTCACAGTCTTGATAGCTACCTCTCCGGCGGGTATCGAAATCTCGAGCGATGCCGATGCACAGCCGGTGCCGTACTGGGTGATTTTGATGCCTCTTGTCGTCGGGATTGCCCTGACCCTCCTGCTTCCTCATTCCGCAGAGAGTCGGCCGGCCGCCGTCGACTGCCGCAAGCCCTTTCGTGTGACGACCATCGCACTCATAATTATCGCAATTCTCTTCCCGGTGGCGACGATCACCGTTCCGCTCGTCGATGAGTCCTATGTTGTGGTCAAACTGGTCCTGTTCATGATCGTGCCGGCAGTCCTGCTACTGACCGTGCGGCGGAGCGTGAGAATCACCTGGCGTCGGGATGCTACACGATGGTGGGCGCTCGCCATCGTGATCGTCGTGTGGACGTTGCTGGCGCAGGTCGCCCCCTGGAACCCGGTCTTCGACCCGGCCGGTATCGATAGGGCTTACATCCTCCCGGCGGCGATCGCTACTGCCATCACCGCGGGGGTAGGTGAGGAACTTTTCTATCGCCGCTGGTTGCAGACGCGATTGGAGGCCGCCCTCGGTGCGTGGTCGGGCATTGTCCTCACCTCCCTCGCCTTCGCCCTCATGCACC
>JASLBS010000226.1 GCA_030146405.1 Arthrobacter sp. | reverse complement strand
ATGATGAGGTCACACCTCGCCCTCGGTGATTACAGCGGGTTCGAGGCGACCAGCGAGTTGCTGCTGCTGTCGGGCGCCGAGACGGAGGGACCCCTGGCCGTCCGGGTGCTGCTGATGCGTGCGGAATTCACCCGCCGCAGTGGACTGGGAGCAGGACAGGACCTGATCGACCAGGCACACGCCGTCGCCGGTCGCATCCCGGATGAAAGCACAGTGCCTCTCCTGCTCGAAGAGGTGCTGATCGGGCGGACCGAGACCCTCGCCTTCCTCGGGCGCTATCAGGAGGTCGCCGCGCTGCTGTCGGCCCGGAAACAGGAAGAGCCCGCCCCGACCAACGATTCCCTGGTCCGCATGGATTCGCTGCTCAGCGAAGCGTGGTCCATGGGCGTGCAGCAGTTGGACGCGATGGAACTGGCACGAGCCGTCGTAGGCTTCGTCCTCGAGAACCACGTCACCGCCCGCACGAGGGCCGAGGCCTACGCGCAGATCTGGGAGACGCACCGCACGGCGGGAGATGTCGAGGGTGCGCTGCATATCCGCGAGCTCACGATGCAGCAGTCGGAGGACATCTGCTTCGCGCCCCGCTCCTACGAGGAGGTCTCCCGCGCGCTCGCTCGTGCCTACCAGGGACACGTCGAGGACGCGCTGCGCATCCTCCTGCCCACGTTCGACCAACTCAGGTTGGGGGATCCCTGGGGGGTCCTGCCCGCGGCGGCGGCCGGAATCGCCTACTGCTACGGGCGCCGGCGCGATCTCGAGCCGCTGATCGAGTACCTGCCCTACAGCGAGCCCGGAGCCGGCACTCCCTGGAAGGTCGCCCAGACGGCCCGCTACTTCCAACTGCTGGCCTCCTCGCACACCGAGAACCGGACGACGGCGGCGCTGGACTTCCGCACGCTCGCGCTGCGCTGCTCGGAAGGACAGGGCAGGCAGTACATGGCGATGCTCGGACTGTTCCGGGCGGTCCGGCTGGGGAACCATGAGGCGCTGGATGCGCTCGGTGCCGTCGCCGCTCAGCTGCAGGGGCCGTTCGCCCGGTTGGCCGAGTTGTATGCCAAGGGGCTGGGCTCGCAGGACTGCGAGTTCCTGCTGCGCAGCATGGAACTGGCGCACGGCATGGGCGACGCGAAGCTGGCCTACGAGGCCGCCCAGCACGCGCTCCAGGGTGCGCTGGGACTGCAGGACAAGCAGACCCTCAGGCACGTGCAGCGTCGGGTCCGGGAGGTCCTGCCGGACACCGAGGAGTGGGGCAACGTCGGTGCGCGCCTTGCCGGTCTGACCCGGCGCGAGCGCGAAGTCGCCATAGCTGCTGCCGCGGGTGCCGCGAACCGCGACATCGCTGCCGACATGTGCGTCTCCGTGCGCACCGTCGAAGGTCACCTGTACCAGGTGTACTCGAAGCTGAACGTGTGCAGCAGGGCCGAACTGGCCGGTCTCATCCCCACTGCGCAGGTCCACGCGTGATCAACGTCCTCGAGACACCGCTGGTCGGCCGCTCGACGGTCGTGGATGCGCTGGACGCCGTCATGGAACGTCCCGATCTCAACGGGGCGATCGTCTTCGGTGAGATGGGAATCGGCAAGACTGCACTTGCGCAGCATCTCCTGCGTCGCACCACCAGCGACATCCGTACCTTCTTCGTTCAGGGAGCCGAGGGACTGGCTGCTGTTCCGTACGGCGCCCTCGCTCCCTTGCTCGACCAGGTGCAGCCCGCGGCGCTGGACAGTGCACTCACGGTGCTGCGCTCGGTCATGGGGCACCTCCGTTCCGAGTCGGGTGGCCGTACCTCTCTGGTGATCGTCGATGACGCCCACCTCCTGGACAGTGAGACGAGCCATCTGCTCGCCCAACTCGTGATCAGTGGCACCATCCAGTTCCTCGGCTTCGCCAGAGTCAACTCGGGCTACTCCGAAGAGCTGGCCTCCCTCGTCGACGACGGCGTTCTCGCTCGGTTCGATCTGCAGCCCCTGACGGCGGAGGATGTCGCGGACGTGTGCCGGAACCTCCTCGAGGGCAGTATCGCGCGAGGGGCCATCGACTACTTCTGCGAGGAGTCCGGGGGCAATCCGCTGTACCTTCGCTCGATGGTGCTGCATGCCCTGAGTTCGCAGTGCCTGATCGAGAGCGAGGATGTGCACGTCCTGCTGTACCAGCCGGAGGAGGTCGATCCGTCGCTGCGCGACCTGGTCTCCAGTACGGTGCGCGACCTCTCACCCGCCGAGCGTGATGCCCTCGATTCGGTGGCGCTGGCAGGAGGGGTGCCGTTCAGGAGCCTGGCTGCCGTGGCAGGAGAGGCGGAAGTCAGGAGTCTTATGGCCCGTGGACTGCTGGGCGCCTCGGAGCAGGACCAGACGGTCGCAGTGTGTACCCCGCCCCTTTTCGCCGAGATCCTGCGTGCGCTCGTCCCGTCGGGTCGACGGACCGAGTTGAAGCATCGGCTACTCCCGCCCGGTGCCGCCGTGCCGGCCTTCGGTCACCACCGCATCCGCCAACTGGTCTGGGCCCTGGACAGCAACGAGATCATCGAGGACGAGGTTCTGGTCCAGGCCGCACAGGTCGCCTGCACGATGTTCGACCCCGCAGCGGCACTTCGGCTGGCGGGAGCAGTGCGGTCACCGGGACTGGCAGTGGCTGCGGCCGTCGAGATCGCACGGGCACACTTCATCATGAGGCGGTCACTTCCCGAGGCAGCGTCCGCCCGGGCACTGATCCGGTCCGCCCCGGATGATGAGTCGCTTGCTTCTGCCGCGGTTCTCGCCGCTCAACTGGAACTGGCCGTGACGGGCCGGGTACAGGCGGTGCTCGACATCGCGGACAGCTGGGAGGCCCGACTCCGCGAACGCGCCGGTGACCGGCAGCCGGACGGGACGAGCGGGTCGCAGCTCCAGCGCGTCGGCCTGCTGCGAGCCTTCGGGCTGAACCTCGAGGGCGCGTTCGAGACGTCCGAGCAGATCCTCGTGGAACTCCTCGAGCTCCCGCTGCCGCCCAAGCACACCGCCCTGGTCCATGCGCTCCTCGGAGAGGCACTCGGGGCAACCGGCCGGTCACAGGCGGGCCTGAAACACCTGGAGACAGCGCTCGATCTCGTTCATGCCGACCGCTTCTTCCTGGGCGAACTCCGGGACCTGGTCATCCTCCGCCACGTCGCCCTGCTCATCCACAACGGTGAGTCCGAACAGGCCCAGCTCGCCATCACGCGCTATCGTGACGAGCCGAGCAGGGACTACATCTTCAGCGGAGGAACACTCGGCGTCCTGCAGGGCCTCCTGCACCTCAGGCTCGGTCGCTTCAGCGAAGGCCACGAGGACCTCCGGCAGGCGATCGCCGCGTTGCGGCTCTCGGACCAGGACGTGATGCTGCCCTACGCGCTCGGACTGTACTCGTGGTCGGCCGCGGTGCTCGGACAGCATGAGCTGTGCGAGAGGATCCTCCAGGAGTTCGACGTGCAGACGGAGCGTGGATCCGCACCGTTCTTCCTGCTGGCGACGGCCTACGCGACGGCCGCCCGGGATCGATTGAAGCCATCGAAAGATGCCCTCGGTGAGCTGTCCCGACTCGCGGACGAGGCTGCTTCCGGTGGACTCACCGGATGCGAGAAGGACATCCTCGAGATGCTCGTCCTCCTCGGCTCGGATGCGCACGTCGCCCGCCTCGTCCGTGTCACAGCCCGCACCGAGGGCCCGGAGGCAGCGATCCTGCACGACTACGCGACCGCCCTGGAGATGCAGGATGCACATTTGCTGCTGGCAGCCGGTGATGCCGCCGAAGCCCACGGCAAACAGTTCGTCGCCGTCGACGCGTCTGCCCGAGCGCTGCGGATCTTCGCCGCGCAGGGTGACCAGAAGTCGCAGCGGAACGTGCTCAGGATCCTTCGCTACCGGCGCGCGCAACTCGAGCACCCCGTGGCGTCCGATGCGAGCGGCGTCAACGACCTGAAGGATCTGACCTCGAGAGAGCTGAACATCGCCACCCTCGCTGCTTCCGGATTGTCGAACAGGGACATCGCGAAGTTCCTGACGGTGTCCACCCGTACCGTGGAGGGCCATCTGTACCGGATCTACGTGAAGCTGGGCATCACCAGACGGGACGAATTGGCCGGCGTAGTAGAGGCACACTCGAATCCGCGTAATCACCTCTCGTCGAATGGGTAGTCGAGCAGAGGCAGGGCAGTAGGGCCGGCATCAACTGGAGTCGGAGCTACTCGTGCTGCACCGGTCGGACCGAAATAGGCTGGAGAGGAAGGCGCCGCCCTGAGGGTGGCGCCCGATCGGGGTGATGGAAAGGCCGGCACAATGAGGTGCTGACCCGAACTGCCCCTGCCCGTCAGGGCCCCGTGACTGGGGTCGGCGGCGTCGAGTCTTCCTGAGACCAAGACTCGTCCCCAGCCGCCGCCGACCCCTCCCTCTTCCTGCTCCACTCTGCATACTGACCACTGGGCGTGGGTACGATCAGCCGCGCTCCATGGAGCGCACGATCAGTGA
>JASLBS010000224.1 GCA_030146405.1 Arthrobacter sp. | reverse complement strand
AGAGCGACTTGATCGAGACGCCGGCCGCGGCCCCGTAGATGATGAGGGGGACCGACGGCGGCATGATCGGTGTCACCAGGTTCGCGGAGGCGAGGAGGCCGGCGGATCGTTCCCGGTTGTAGCCCTCGCGGACCATCATCGGGATCAGGAGCGCCCCGAGGGCGGCGGTACTTGCCACAGCCGAACCGACCAGGCTGCCGAACAGGAGGCAGGCGATGATGGTGACGTAGCCGAGGCCGCCGCGTACGCGGCCCACGGTCGCGCTGGCAAGGGCGATGATCCGTTGGGTCAGACCACCACGGTTCATCAACTCACCGGCGAGGATGAAGAACGGTAGCGCCATCATCGCAACCGAATCGGTGCCGCGCATCAGTTGCGCGGCCATGATCTGCGGATCGCCAGAACTTCCACCCATCTGCATGCCGGTGGCGATGGAGGCGAACAGCAGTGCGAAGGCGATCGGCACGCCGATTGCAATGGAGCCGGTCAGGAACCCGAAAAGGGGAGCGAGAACTTTCACGTCAGCTACTCCCTAATCGATCTGGCTTGTTGTGGTGCCGGGTTCGGCTTCTTCACGGATGGCCAGGAGTTCATTGACCGAGCGCTTCTGTATTAGCAGGCGGTAGAGGTTGCCCACGGCGATGAGCGCGATGGCTCCTCCGGTGACGACGCCGGCGCCGTCGATCAGGGCGCGTGGGAACTGGGTGGCCACCCACCGGTTGTTCAGATTCTGTACCGCGAGGTCCCAACTGCCCTGGGCGAGCAGCCACATGACCCAGATGATGATCAGTTGGACAACCGTGTAGAGGATCTTCTGGACGAGCGGAGGCACCTTGTCGATCAGAGTGTCCACACCGAGGTGCTGGTTGTCCCGGAAAGCGGCGACCGTCCCGAAGTAGACGAGGTAGATGAAGCACAACCGGGTGATCTCTTCCGACCAGACGAAGCCGGTGGAGAAGACGAAACGAAGAATCACGTTGAGGAACATCAGAAGAACCATGGTGGCCAGGAAGACGGCCATCAGGATCTCCACGCCGCGGAACACGCGGTCGAAGAATCTGCTCACTTGGTTTCCTTAGATGCGGCGTAAGGTGCTTTGGTCAGCCGCCCACCACGCCGGGACTATTAGTTGACTTCGCGGATGCGCGTGGTGAGCTCTTCGGCCCAGTCCTGCTCGGCGAGGAGCTTATCCGTCAGGGGGGTGAGACGCTCGATCATCTCTTCCCGATCGGCGTCGGTGAGTTCGGTGACCGTCGCGCCGTTCTCTTCGAGGAAGGCACGGTCCTCGTCCACGCTGGCTACGTAGGTCTCCCACGCCTGCTCCGTGGTCGCGGCAGCGGCTTCGCGGACAATCTCCTGGTGCTCTTCGCTCATGCCGTCGAGGACCGACGCATTCACCACCAGTTCGAGTGTGGCGATGATGTGGTTGGTTTCCAGGACGTACTCCTGGACCTCGTAGAACGCCTCGCTCCGAACGGTCACCATCCCGTTGTCCTGACCGTCGACCACGTTGGTCTCGAGTGCGGTGAACAGATCTCCGAGCGGGATCACCTGCGCACTGGCTCCCAGGTTCTCGGCGATCCCGATGTGGATCGGGTTTCCGGGCATACGGAATTTCTGTCCGGCGAAGTCATCGACCGATTCCAGCGGCTTCGAGCTCGTGAATGTCCGTGCACTGTTGGGTCCCCAGCCGAGGATGTAGGTTTCGGGGAACTGTTCGTGGAACCGCCCGCTGACGTCCTCTGCAATCTCACCGGTCCATACCGACTGCGCGTGCTCCAGGTCCCGGTAGAGGAACGGCCAGTCCGAGATCAGCATGGTAGGGAACTCCTCGTTCATCGGGGTTCCGACGACGGCCATGTCGAGCGTTCCATTCCGCACACTGTCCCACAGGTCCGATTCGTTGCCCAGAGTGCCGGCGTGGAATGTCTCGACGGTGATCTCGCCGTTGGAGGCTTCTTCGATCTGGGACTTGAACACCTCGTCGATCGCCGCGGCCATCGGGTGGGTTGCAGCCCAGGTGTCGGCGACCCGAATGGTCTGCGTACCCTCGGTGCCGCTGTCGCCACCACAGGCGGCGAGGGACGTGGCCATGACGGCAACTGTGAGGATCGATGCCAATCGCTTCATTTCAGAACTCCCTTGTTCGTGCGCCGATGCGCAGTCGTACTTCTAAATGGTTGTGACCCAGCGGGTCCGTGCTGGCGCCCGCTCCAGGCGTCGAGATCGTGTTGTCCGGTGATCAGCCGCTGATGTGTAGCATCACTTTGCTTGATCCGGACGAACGGTCAGCGGCTACCCGGAATGCTTCCTGGGCGTCGTCGATGGCGAAATCATGAGTGAGTACGGGACTGATGTCGAGGCCGTCGGACAGCAGTTGGATGGCTTCCGGCATCTCGTCGACGAACCGGAAGGATCCGCCCCAGAGGATCTCCCGGGTGACGAGATTTCCGAGCGCCGCTGGGGCGGCGGTCACGGGTAGGTTCCCGACCTGGACCACTGCTCCACCTCGAGCGGTGGCTTGCAGGATCGACCCCAGTGCTCCAGGGGCGCCGGACGCCTCGATCACGAGCTCGAATTCCTCATCGAACGGGTGTTCGGTGACGTTCAGCGCCCTGTCCGCCCCGATCCGCAGGGCGATATCCAGGGCGTCAGGGGAAAGATCGGCCGCCGTGACGGAGGCGGCTCCGAGGTGCTTGGCCACCGCCATCGCGAGCAGGCCGATGGGGCCCGCACCGTTGATGAGGATGTCCCGGCCGACAACGCCTCCCGGTAGCAGTGCCTCGGACCGGCGGACAGCGTGCAGGGCCACCGCGAGAGGTTCGACGACGGCGCCCAGGCGCGTTTCGACGTTGTCGGGTAGTGGGAGGACCTGGTCCGCGCGGACCACCTTGAGAGCTACGAATCCGCCGTCGGTGTGCGGATCGAGTGCTGCTGAACCGAAGTACTGCACCGCAGGGTAGAG
>JASLBS010000177.1 GCA_030146405.1 Arthrobacter sp. | reverse complement strand
TCCGTCGAGGACGGGGTGACGTTCACCAGGATCATGCCCACACCGCCGCCGCGCAGAACCTCTGCGCTCTTGGCCGTGCGGTCCACGACGCCGCGGTCACAGACCACGATCTTGCCCGCCACCTGCGCGGGATCCAGGGTGTTCGGGCCGCAGAGTTCCGGAGTGGTGGCGCCGGTCGCTGCGACGTCGGCCGCGAGGACCACAGGGCTGGCGGGGACACCGTTGCGCATGATCGAGGCGCCGCGGTACTTGGAGCCGTCCGAGAACTCGGCGGTGCCCTGCAGTTCGTAGTTGAACGTGCTGGCAGCCACCGTCGTGAGCCACGGTGCGCCGTGGTTCACGGTGCTCGCCGTGGGGCCGGAGTTGCCGGCCGAAGCTGCGACGAAGACGCCCGCCGAGGCTGCGGAGAGGAAGGCGAGGGCCACGGGATCCGTGGTCGTCGTGGTGCTGCCCGAGATCGAGTAGTTGAGGACGTCGACACCGTCGAGGATGGCCTGGTTGATGGCATCGACGGATGCGGAGGTGTAGCAGCCGCCGGTGTTGGGATTGTCGTCCTCCCAGCAGATCTTGTAGACGGCGATCTTCGCTGCGGGGGCCACGCCCGCGCCGATGCCGAAGTCACGGCCGTCGACGCGCTGGTTCACGCCGGAGTTACCCGCCGCGGTGCTGGCGGTGTGCGTTCCGTGGTTGTCGATGTCCACGGGGGAGATGACTTCCTCGGGCGCGCGGTTGGCCGGAGGGACGCTGGAGAGGAAGGCGTCGGCGAAGTAGCGGGCCGAGACGACCTTCGAGTTGCAGAGGCTGCCGTCGAAGCCTTCACCGACCTGGCACTCGCCGGCGAAGGTGGTGCCGTCCGCCTTCAGCATGGCGATCCTGCCGGCAGCGTCGCGGTAGGGCTCACCCACCTTGGGCTTGGAGTTCCCGGGCAGGGGCTTCACGGGCTTGCCTGCGAAGAAGGGATTGTCGGGGGCGTAACCGGTGTCGATCACACCGACGACCGTGCCGGCGCCCGCGTTCTTCTCGCCACCGAACTGCGTCTTCCACGCGCCCTTGTTACCGGGCAGGCCGAGGAAGTCGGAGCTCGAGTAGTCGGGAGCGTTCTCGATGTCCGGGGCCACGAAGAGGACGTCGTCGCTCTTGGCGAGCTCCACGGCCTGATCCGTGCTGAGATCGGCGGCGAAGCCGTTGATCGCAGCAGTGTAGGTGCGGGCGATCTCGACGTTCTCCTCCGCGGCGATCTCCTGCTGCTTCGTCTCGAGGAAGTCGGAGTACTGCTGGACGTTCTCATCGGTGGCGTCGAGCTTCGTGCCCTGTTCCGGCTTGGTCTTCTCGAAACCCTGTACACCGCCCTCATAGGTTGCGACAGGCTTGTCGGCGAGTACCACAATGTACTTGCCGTCCGGGTACTGAGCCGGGTCCAGCTCCTTGATGGGAGCTTTCTGAGGTACCAGCGAACTCGCCGGTGCCGCGTAGGCAACGGGCGCGATCGCGGTGGAGGTGATCAGAAGCGGTAGACCCAGAACGATAGCCGCGGCAACGCGCAGCTTGCTGCTGCCCTGCCCGGCTGTTTTCCGTTGTGTCATAGGAAGGTGGTGCCTCTCGTGAAAATGCGGATCGACCGTAGCCGTTCCCCCTGTGCCGCGATCTCCTGGATAGGACCCCCTACCTGTGATGACTCTCACAGACGTCGCGGCGAGCACAAACTTACCTGAGGCAACACTTGCTGACCACTCGTTTTCGGCCGTGTTACCCAGAATTTACACAGGGTATTTACCTTCTGTAGCCAGGGTGATA
Source organism: Arthrobacter sp. (assembly GCA_030146405.1). GTDB lineage: Bacteria > Actinomycetota > Actinomycetes > Actinomycetales > Micrococcaceae > Arthrobacter_D. Next base: position 4,840 of record JASLBS010000177.1, on the reverse strand, counting down.
ATGGAAACATGCACACCCGGGCCACAGATCTCCTCACCGAGGCCGAGTGGCAGCGGCGGGAGCAGCTCCACGCCTCCCGGGTGCGTCGGTTCGCGGAGCCCTATCTCGACCGTCGGTCCCGCGGGGTGAAGCATCCCGTGGAGGACTTCCTGTTCACGTACTACAACCAGAAGCCCGGGCAACTCGGCCGATGGCATCCGGGAGCAGGTGTCGTCCTCGCCGGGGCCGCCACCGAACGGTCCACCTGGAAGTACTACACCGCGGACGACGACGGCGCGCGGGTCGACGTCCGGAGGTTCGCGGAGGAGCGGCGTGATGCCATCGACTTCGCCCGCGTGATCCTGGGCCGAACGGCAGCACGCCCCGCACAGTTCGGCTGTTTCGGCCTGCACGAGTGGGCCATGGCGTATCGCTCCACCGTGAACGGCGTACGTCACGAGTACCTGGGCCTGCGACTCGGTGCCGCCGGGACGGACGGCGTCGTCGAATCGGCGCGGATCCGCTGCACCCACTTCGACGCCTTCCGCTTCTACACCCCCGAAGCGGTCCCGCTCAACGAACTCGCGCCCACCCGGGAGACCCAGCGGGATCTCGAGCAACCCGGGTGCCTCCACGCCAATATGGATCTTTACAAGTGGGCCTACAAACTCACCCCCCTGATCCCGAGCGAGACCGTGATGGACTGCTTCGAGCTCTCCTGGCGTATCCGGGTGATGGACATGAGAGCGTCCCCGTACGACCTTGCCGCGTGGGGCTATGCGCCGATCGCCATCGAGACCGCCGAGGGCAAGGCGGAGTACGTTCGCCTGCAGCGCGGCTTCGCCGAGGAATCGCAGGAACTCCGGAAGGTTCTCCTGCAGCAGTTGGAGCAGGCTCTGACGCTGCCCTGAGCACGGCGCGACCGGCGGGACACCGCGGCGCGCTCCTTCGTTGGTACCTCACCAGCCGTTACGCTGGAAAGCCAGGTGAAGGGGGAGCAACCATGGTCGAGACAGCCTCGCCGTTCCGCAGCGCTCGACCGCACGCGGGCGTGCGCCTCCTGGTTCCCTTCGCAGCCCTCGCGATCGTCCTCTCCGCCTGCTCCACGGGCGGGGGGACCGTCGAACCCACCCAGCAGGAGCCCTCGATGCAGCCCTCCACCCCCGAACCCACCTCTCCCGTAACTCCTCCCGGCGGCGGGGCACCATCGGCATCGCCCTCCGCGCCAGGGACCAGTGCGCCTCCCGCTGCCGCCGGCACCAACGCCCTGCTGACCATCACCCTCCAGCAGGACGCCGCCGCCGAACCCCTGCAGTACACCCTCGAATGCGTGGACGGCACTCCCGGACCCGCCACCACCCTTCCCGGGGCCGAGGACGCCTGCGCAGCACTCGCACGGCTCGGCACCGACTTCTTCACCGCCCGGCCCGACAAGGACATCATCTGCACGCAGCAGTACGGCGGGCCGCAGACCGCCAGCATCACCGGCGACCTCGACGGCACCTCCATCCTCGCGACCTTCTCCCTGACGGACGGCTGCCAGATCTCGCGGTGGACCTCGATCCAGGACGTCCTCGGGGCACCGGGCGCCGTCTAGTCCCGCGGTCTGCCGCAGGCTCACATCGCCGTCGGAGGTCTCCGCCGCCGTGCGGTCCTCCACGAATCCCCGGTAGACTTGGCGGGCAAGCTCGCGGAGCGCCGGTGTCATCCCAGATACGGCGTGAGACGGCACTCCCGGGCTACTGCCGTTAATGCTGGGACCCCCAGCGCCGCTCACGCACAGGAGTTGCCGGATGCCCCGGATCGTTGTCGACGTCATGCCCAAGCCCGAGATCCTCGACCCCCAGGGTAAGGCGATCGCCGGAGCGCTTCCCCGGATCGGCCTCACCGGCTTCGCCGGTGTCCGCCAGGGAAAGCGCTTCGAGCTGACTGTGGACGGTGACGTCACCGAGGAGATCCTCGAGCAGGCCCGGCACGCCGCCACCACACTGCTGTCCAACCCGGTCATCGAGGATGTCACGCGCGTGGAGGTCCTGGAGGAGGACGCCCAGTGACGGCCCCGAACATCGAGATTCCCCTCATCGGCGGCCCCCAGCCTGTCGCCTCGGACAACGCGGACAGCCCGCTCAACGGGGTGACGGTCGGTGTCGTCACCTTCCCGGGTTCCCTGGACGACCGCGACGCCGTCCGTGCCGTCCGTCTTGCCGGCGGAAGCGCCATCCACCTCTGGCACGGCGACCACAGCCTCCAGGACGTCGACGCCGTGATCATCCCGGGTGGGTTCTCCTACGGGGACTACCTGCGTGCCGGCGCCATCTCCCGCTTCGCTCCCCTCATGGAGGAGATCACGGCGGCGGCGTCAGGCGGAGCGGATGCCCTCCCCGTGCTGGGCATCTGCAACGGGTTCCAGGTCCTGACCGAGGCTCACCTGCTGCCCGGGTCCATGATCAAGAACAACCACCTGCATTTCCTCTGCCGGGACCAGCGCCTGCGCGTCGAGAACGCGGGCACCTTCTGGACCTCCGACTACGCGGACGGCGAGGAGATCGTGATCCCGCTCAAGAACCAGGACGGCCAGTTCGTCGCGGACAACTACACGCTCGACGAACTCGAGGGCGAGGGCCGCGTGGTCTTCCGCTACGTCGACGAGAACCCCAACGGTTCGCGGCGCGACATCGCCGGTATCTCGAATGCGGCAGGCAACGTGGTCGGGCTCATGCCCCACCCCGAGCACGCAGTGGAGGAGGGCTTCGGCCCCGATTTCTCCGCCCGCGGCGAGGTCGGGCTTCGTGGCGGCACGGACGGCCTCGGCATCTTCACCTCGGTACTCAAGAAACTGGTGGGCTAAGTGACCGCAGAGACAACCTCCAAGAAGTTCAACATCGACACCGTCGCGAACGCCGAGGTCACTCCCGGGCAGCCGCTCCCCTGGGCCGAACTGGGGCTCAAGGAGAACGAGTACCAGCGCGTCGAGGAGATCCTCGGGCGCCGCCCCACCGGCGCCGAGCTCGCCATGTACTCGGTGATGTGGAGCGAGCACTGCTCCTACAAGTCCTCGAAGGTGCACCTGCGTCAGTTCGGCGAGAAGGTCACCGATGCCATGAAGGAGCACCTCCTCGTGGGGATCGGCGAGAACGCCGGCGTGGTGGACATCGGCGACGGCTGGGCCGTCACGTTCAAGGTGGAGAGCCACAACCACCCGTCCTTCGTGGAGCCCTACCAGGGCGCTGCGACCGGCGTGGGCGGGATCGTCCGCGACATCATCTCGATGGGCGCCCGGCCGGTCGCCGTCATGGACCCACTGCGCTTCGGCGCGATCGACCACCCGGACACCGCGCGCCTGGTCCACGGGATCGTGGCCGGCATCGGCGGATACGGCAATTCCCTGGGCCTGCCGAACATCGGTGGCGAGGTGGTCTTCGACTCCGTCTACCAGGGCAACCCGCTGGTCAACGCCCTCGCGGTGGGCGTACTGCGCCATGAGGACATCCGGCTCGCCAACGCCTCCGGGGCCGGCAACAAGGTGGTGCTCTTCGGCGCACGGACCGGAGGGGACGGCATCGGCGGCGCGTCGGTGCTCGCATCCGAGTCCTTCGATGCGGACAAGCCGTCCAAGCGCCCCGCCGTGCAGGTGGGTGACCCGTTCGCCGAGAAGGTGCTCATCGAGTGCTGCCTCGAGCTGTTCAAGGCCTCCGTGGTGGAGGGCATCCAGGATCTCGGAGCCGCCGGCATCTCGTGTGCGACGTCGGAGCTCGCCTCCAACGGTGACGGCGGGATGCATGTGGAGCTCACCAACGTGCTGCTGCGTGATCCGTCCCTGACCCCCGGCGAGATCCTCATGTCCGAGTCACAGGAACGCATGATGGCCGTGGTGACGCCCGAGAACGTCGAGGCGTTCGAGGCGATCATGGACAAGTGGGCCGTGGAGTACTCCTGGCTGGGAGAGGTCACCGGCACCGGCCGCCTCATCATCGAATGGGACGGCGAGAAGATCGTGGACGTCGATCCTCGCACGGTTGCACACGAGGGGCCGGTCTACGAGCGCCCGTACTCCCGGCCGGTGTGGCTCGACGGCGTGCAGGCGGATTCTTTCAGGCCCGAGCAGCCCGCTGACCTGCGCGAGGCCGTCCTGGAACTCATGGCCTCGCCGAACATGTGCTCGAAGGACTGGGTGACCGACCAGTACGACCGCTATGTCCAGGGCAACACCGCGATGGCCATGCCCGACGACGCGGGCGTGGTGCGCGTGGACGAGGAGACCGGCCTCGGGGTGGCCATCTCGACCGACGCCAACGGCCGCTACTCCTATCTGAACCCCTACGAGGGCGCCCGCCTGGCCCTCGCGGAGGCGTACCGGAACGTCGCGACGTCGGGAGCCATGCCACTCGCCGTCACCGACTGCCTCAACTTCGGCTCGCCCGAGGACCCGGAGGTCATGTGGCAGTTCGCCGAGACCGTCCGCGGGCTCGCGGACGCCTGCCAGGAGCTCGGGGTCCTCGGGCGAGCCGAAGTTGAGGCAGTCGGTGACGGCGACCGGGGTGGCGCCAGTGACGGCGACGTTGCGGTACGCCTCGGCCAGCGCCAGCCGCGCGCCCGTGTACGGGTCGAGCCGCGCGTAGCGGCCGTTGCCGTCGACGGCCAGCGCGACGCCGAGCCCGGTGCGCTCGTCGATGCGCAGGATGCCCGCGTCCTCCGGCTGGGCGAGGATCGTGTTGCCGAGCACGTACCGGTCGTACTGCTCGGTGACCCAGCTCTTGTCGCAGAGGTTCGGCGACGCGATCATGCGCAGCAGCGTCTCCCGCAGCTCGTCCGGGGTGGACGGACGCGGCAGCGTCTCGGCCCGGTCGGCCTGCAGCAGGAT
>JASLBS010000108.1 GCA_030146405.1 Arthrobacter sp. | reverse complement strand
GCTTGCGCACGGGTGGATTCCTTGATGAGGAGCGGCGGGACGGTGGGGAACCACGTCGCGGCGATCCCGCACTGCCGTACCCCCACATCGGACGTTACCCGTGACCGGGTTCGCCGGGCACCTTCGGAGCACCAGGTGCTCATATCGTTATGCAACTGCCGGACACGCGGGGAGCGGGCCGTCCCCGGTCATAACCCGTGCGGATGAGAGCGGATGCGAGGGCGGGTGGACCGGTGACCGGGGGGTACCGACATTGTTAGGGTGGCAACGACGGATCCCGGCCGAGGTGGAGCACGCACGCGATGCACGTTCCTCTCCGGGGCTACCCCGGGGCACGCAGACCGACCAGCACGAGGCGCCTCAGGCACCTGACTGCGCTCCGCGCAGCTCAGTGCCTGAACAGGAGGACAGGTCGGCCGGGATCCGTCCTCCTGGATGAGCCCGGAGTGCGACGACGAGGAAGGGGAACCGTGGACCGCTTCGTTCCGCCGACGCCCGCCTCGCACGTCCTCGGCCGAAGACCCGACCCCGGTCCGGCCGGCTTGGCCTTCGTCCTGGCCGGAGCGTTCCTCGATGCCCCGCTCTGGCAGCGGGATGACCTGCTGCGGTCGGGGGCGGAGGTCCTGGGAGCGAGACGGCGCTGGCTTGGACCGCTCGTCGGCGCGGTCCTCGCGGGTTACCACCGGCGCCCGGCAGGGGCCCCGCGTGAGCTCGCCGTGTGGATCGAGCACCAGGACGTCTTCCGGGAGGCCGTCGCGAAAGCGGTGGCGAAGGGAGTCCCGGTCCTCCCGGCGCACTTCCTCCTCCACGATCGGACCGCTGACACCCGGGATCTCGCCTGGCTCGCACGAGAGCTGCGGTTGACGCCGGGAGAGCTCGACTGGTTCGCCGATACCCACCATTGGAACCGGACCACGCCTCATTCCGCACTTCAGCACTACCGCTACGCGTGGCGCCCGCGGCCCGGCCGCACGCCACGCCTCCTGGAGGTCCCCGGTCTCCGTCTCCGTACCGTGCAGCGTCGGGTCCTGGACAGGCTCCTGGTCACACGTCCGCTCCATGGCGCCGCCCACGGGTTCGTTCCAGGGCGCAGCGCCCGCACGCACGCAGCGGCACACACGGGAACCGACGTCGTGATCGCCCTCGACCTCGTCTCCTTCTTCGCGAGCGTGACCCCCGGGCGGATCTTCGGCGTGCTACGGCAGGCCGATTACCCGGAAGCCGTGGCCCACGCGCTCACCGGCTTGTGCACGCACGCGGTGCCCGAGCGGGTCCTGCGCTCCATGCCCGACGGCGGGAACCCCCAGGAGCGCTTCCGACTCACGCAGGCGCTCCGGCTGCCGCACCTGCCGCAGGGTGCGCCGTCGTCGCCTGCACTCGCGAACCTCGCCCTGGGACGACTCGATGCGCGATTGTCGGGGTGGGCCGAGGCGGCCGGCGCCGGCTACACCCGGTATGCCGACGACCTCGCGTTCAGCGGACCCCCTGCGCTGACCCGCCGTGCCGACGCGTTCGTCCGGGGAGTGGAGCGCATCGTCACCGCCGAGGGTCATGCGGTGAACCCCCGGAAGACCCGCATCCGGGGTGGCGCCGTGCGGCAGATGGTGACCGGCGTGGTCGTGAACGCCCATCCGAACGTGCCGCGGGAGGAGTACGACGCGCTCAAGGCGGTGCTGCACAACTGCCGTACGCACGGACCGGAAACGCAGCGCCGCGGCTCCGCCGACCTCCGGGCGCACCTGGCAGGGCGCATCGCCTGGGTGGCGTCCCTCAACCCGCAGCGTGGCAGGAAACTGCAGGACGCCTTCGACGCCATCACCTGGTGAACGGCACTACGACGCCAGGTCAGCCTCGATGTTGAGCTCGTTGCCCGGGATGGAGGCGAGGAGCTTCCGCGTGTACGGGTGGCGGGGGTTCTGGAAGACCTCCTCCGAGCTGGCCGCCTCCACGAGCTCGCCGTCCTTCATCACGCAGACGTAATCGGAGATCAGGCGCACCACCGCGAGGTCGTGAGAGATGAACAGGTAACTTAGGCCCAACTCGGACTGCAGGTCCCCGAGGAGCTTGAGGATCTGGGCCTGCACCAGCACGTCCAGCGCGGAGACCGGCTCGTCGCAGACGAGCAGTTCCGGCTTCAGCGCCAGTGCCCGGGCGATGGCCACGCGCTGGCGCTGGCCGCCGGAGAGCTCCGCCGGGTACCGCCGCAGGGCGTTCTGCGGGAGCGAGACCTGATCCATGAGTTCGCGTACCCGCGCCGCGCGTTCCTTCCGGGATCCGCGCTTGTAGGCGTTCAGGGGCTCCTCGACGATCCGCTCGATCGTGAACATGGGGTTCAGGGAGGAGTAGGGGTCCTGGAAGATCGGTTGGACCCGCTGGCGGAAATCGTTCAGTTGCCCCTTGTCGAGGGTGGCGACGTCCTGGCCGTCGAAGGTCATGGTGCCCGAGGTCGGTTCGATCAGCTTGAGGAGCATGCGGGCCGTGGTGGTCTTGCCCGAGCCCGACTCGCCCACGATCGCCACCGTCTGCCCGCGCGGGACGTCCAGGGTGACGTTCTTCGCAGCGTAGAAGTCGTCCTTGCTGCCGCGACGCTTGTAGATCTTCGTCAGGTCCCGGATCTCCACGATGTTCGCGGGTGCAGCGGGTTCAGCGGGTGCCGCGGAATTCTGGTCCGTGGACGACGCCGCGTGCGCGCCGGTGGGCACCGGAGCCGGTGCGGACGGCTGCTGATCCGCGTGCCCCGGCACCTGCGCGGCATCTCCGGCCGGATCGGCTTCAGCCGATCCTTGGTCGGCCTCGTGCTCCGCGAACACGGCTTCCGCGAGCTTCAGGCGCTTGCCGGCGTCGGCCGTGTAGGCGCCGGGCCGCAGCCGTACGGCGGCCACACTCGGTGCGGCCCGCACGAGGGACTGCGTGTAGGGGTGCTGGGGATCGTTGAGCAGCTGCTCGGCGGGCCCGGTCTCCACCACACGCCCGCGGTGCATCACCACCAGCTGCGAGGCGCGCTCCGCCGCGAGGCCGAGGTCGTGCGTGATGAGCAGGACCGAGGTGCCGAGCTCATCGGTCATGCTGCCGATCTGGTCGAGGATGGTGCGCTGCACCGTGACGTCCAGCGCCGACGTCGGCTCGTCCGCGATGAGGAGGCGCGGCTGGCAGGCGAGGCCGATGGCGATCAGGGCCCGCTGGCGCATTCCACCCGAGAACTCGTGCGGGTACTGCTTGGCGCGGTCGCCGGCGTCCGGCAGTCCGGCGGCCGTGAGGACCTCGATCACGCGCTGCTTCACGTTCTTCCGGGTGGCCATGCCGTGCACGAGGAGCGTCTCGGCAACCTGGGTGCCGATCTTGGTCACCGGGTTCAGGTTGGACATCGGGTCCTGCGGTACCAGCCCGATCGCCCTGCCGCGGATGGAGCGCATCCTGGACTCGGGCAGGTTCACGAGCTCCTGGCCCTCGAACAGGATGCTCCCGGAGGACACCTTGCCGTTGCCGGGCAGGAGGCCGATGCAGGCCATGGCCGTGGTGGACTTGCCCGATCCGGATTCACCGACGATCGCGAGAGCACTGCCACGCCGGAGGGTGAAGCTGGCGTCCTCCACCGCCTGGATCTCGCCGTGGGTGGTGCGGAAGGTCACCGCCAGGTTGCGGACCTCGAGGAGGGGCGCGTCCGGAGTCTCGGGCTGGTTGTCGCCGGCGCCGGCGGGAGTGATATCCGTCATAGCACCATGGTGCCCTATCCGCGGAGGTGCCCATGTCCGATCGACGGCTCCAGCGCTAACTTTCCGGGAACGATGCACCCTGCCCGGAGGGCGTTCCGGTGAGCCCCGCTGCCAGATGGTCCACCGCGAGACGGTAGCCGTCGATGCCGGCGCCCACGATCACGGCGTCGGCCACACCGGAGATGTAGGAGGCGTGCCGGAACTCCTCGCGCCGGTGCACATTGCTGATGTGCACCTCGACCACCGGGAGGTCGACGGCGGCCAGGGCATCACGGATCGCGATGGACGTATGGGTGAGGGCCCCCGCATTGATCACGATCGCGTCCGACTCCGAGCGTGCGGCATGGATGGCGTCGATGATCACGCCCTCGTGGTTGGACTGCATCGACGTGGTGGTGCAACCGCGGGCCCGGGCCGTCGCGGACGCGAGGCGGACGACGTCGTCGAGCGTCGCCGTCCCGTACACCGCCGGCTCCCTGGTACCCAGGAGGTTCAGGTTGGGGCCGTTGATCACGAGGATGCTGGGAGTGCGCGCCGAGGTCATGTCCTAACTATGCCGCACGGGTGTCGGCGCTCTCCGGCTCGGACAGGCGGGCACGCAGTCGGACGGCCGCCAGCGCACCGGCCACGGTGATGAGGCTCATCACCGCGAGCACGACGCCGGGGTGCCACCAGGCGCCGTCGGTCACGATGCCGAACTGCTGGGTGATCGAGGGGGCGAAGCCCGCGATGATCGCGGCGATGCTGTAGGCGAAGGACAGCGCGGTGAAGGCTGTGGCGGGCTTGAAGATGTCCGCCATCAATCCGCCGAGCGCGGCCCAGCTGGCCGTCGGGAGGATGCCGCCCAGGATGATCGCCGTGATGTACAGGGGTTCGGTGGCGATGCTGATGACCCAGTACAGCGGGAACGCGATGAGTGCCGTTCCGAGGGCGCCGCCAGCCACCACCTTCGCCGATCCGATGCGCATGGCCAGGAACCCGAACGCGGGGATGGTGAACAGCTGGAGGACCGAGCCCACGAGTGCCGCGTTGAGCACCGTGGCCTGGGAGAGGCCGAGGGTCCCCGTGCCGTACGCCTGCGTGTAGGTGGTCATGAGGAAGTAGGAGCCGATGCCGAGGACGGCCGAGGCCGTGGCCACCACGATGGCCACGGGCTGCGAGCGCAGGACCTCGAGGAAGGGGACGCGCGTGATGGACTGCGTACGGGTGGCTTCCCGGAAGATGGGGGTCTCGTCGATGGCCAGACGGAGGTAGATGGCGATGCCGAGGAACGGGAAGGCCAACAGGAACGGGATGCGCCAGCCCCAGGCCGTCATGGCCTCCGGTGCCATCAGCGCCAGGAGGAGGAAGACGGAGGAGACCAGCATGGTGCCCACGGGGGATCCGAGCTGGGGGATCGAGGCGTACAGCGCCCGCTTGCGGGGTTCCGCGTGCTCCGTGGCGATCAGGATGGAGCCGCCCCACTCGCCGCCGAGGGAGAGACCCTGCAGGAGGCGGAGCACGGTGAGGATGATGGGTGCCAGCACGCCGATGGTGTCGTAGCTGGGCAGCAGGCCGACGGTCCCGGTCGCGAGACCCATGAGCACGATGGTCCAGATCAGGGTGCGCTTGCGGCCGATCCGGTCACCGAGGTGACCGAAGAGGATCGCCCCGAGCGGGCGGGCCACGAATCCCATGGCGAAGACGAGGAACGCCGAGAGGGTTGCCACGAGGGGATCCTGCTCCGGGAAGAACACCGTGCCGAAGACGAGCGCGGCGGCGGTGCCGAACACGTAGAAGTCGTAGGACTCGAGGGCGGTTCCGACGAAGGAGGCCCCCGCGACGCGGCGGGCCATGCGGGGATTCGTTACGGGGGGCTGCTGCACTGATGTGGACACGGGTAGATTGTCCTCCCGGCCGATCCTGTAAGCCATCGTTCAGGACGAACGTCACACCGGTGGATGATCACTCCGTCGCCGGGCTCGTATCCGCGTCGGGAAGGGCTCCCCTTTCCCTGCTCGGCGACCACCCGTTCGCCGTTGCATCCGGTTCTCCCGCGAGGTTCGCCGTTCGCCCGAGCGCCGCCGTTCAGGCCCGCAGCGGCGTCCGGCGTTGCGCGGCGATGATCGCCCTGCCCGCCGTGACCAGGGAGTCCGCGACCGCGGTCGGATCACCCATGAAGCCGTGGACCATGGCTCCGTCCCGCAGCATGATCAGCTGATCCGCGACCACTTCGGGTCGGTCCACGCCGAGCTCCACGAGGAGTTCGCCCACCACTTGGTGCAGCCAGGTCCGGTAGCGTTCCACGGCGCTCCGCACCACGTTGCCGTCCGCCGGATACTCGGCGGCGGCATTGATGAAGGTGCAGCCGCGGAAGCCCGGGCGGCAGGCCAGGGCCCCATTGGCTGCTGCGAGGTGGAGCAGGATGGTGCAGGCATCCTCGCCTGCTGCCCGCTGCTTGTCGGCCGCCGCCTTCAGCTCCTCGAGCTGGCCGTCGAGGTACGCCACGACGAGGTGGTCCTTGGACTGGAAGTGCCGGTAGAACGTCACCTTCGTGGTGCCGGCGTCGGCGATGACCTTGTCCGCGCTGACCGAGCGGATGCTGTTGACGCTGAACAGCCGCGTTGCCGAGTCGAGGATGCGGTCGCGGACGGAGGGCTGAGCGGACATCATGCTCCATTCTGACGGAGGAAGGACCAGCGGGACTTGCCGAAGGTAGAGTTACTAGTTAGTCTACATGTGAAGCGGGAGTCAACCGGGCCCCTACGGCGGAAGGAACGGCAATCATGAGTGCTATCTACACGGCAGTGGCCACGGCGAGCGGCGACGGACGCAACGGCGAGGCACGCACGGACGACGGCCAGTTGGTCGTCGATCTGGCGGTTCCCAAGGAGATGGGCGGCGCCGGCGGTGCCACCAACCCCGAACAGCTCTTCGCAGTGGGCTACGCGGCCTGCTTCCACAGCGCACTGAAGCTCGTGGCGGGCCGGAGCAAGGCCAAGATCAGCGACACCGCGGTGACCGCCGAGGTGAGCATCAACCCCAATGACAACGGCGGCTTCCAGCTGGCGGTCGCACTGCACGCGGAGATCGGCGGCGTCGATCAGGAGACCGCCGACTCGCTCGTCGAGCAGGCCCACCAGGTATGCCCCTACTCCAACGCGACCCGCGGCAACATCGAGGTCACCGTGGACGCCACCATCGGCTGAGCGTCCCCGGATTGCAGAACCCTCGCCGTCGGCGCAGGGCGCAGGAAGAAGGCCCCCGCACGTGCGGGGCCTTCTTCCTGCCCTGGTGATCGAACTCCTGCGCTACTTCCTGAGCGACACCGCGATCTGCTGCATGATGGTCGGGTCCGACAGGGTCGTGGCGTCGCCCACCTCGCGCCCCTCCGCCACGTCCTTGAGCAGACGCCGCATGATCTTCCCGCTGCGGGTCTTCGGCAGCTCGGGCACCACCAGGATGTTCCTCGGCTTGGCGATCGGACCGATCTCCTTGGCCACATGGTTCCGCAGGGTGGTGACGATGTCGTCGTCGTCCTTCGCCGAGCCACGCAGGATGACGAAGGCGACGACCGCCTCGCCGGTGGTCTCGTCGCTCGCCCCGACCACGGCGGCCTCGGCGACCGACGGATGGCTGACCAGTGCCGATTCGATCTCGGTGGTGGACAGGCGGTGGCCCGAGATGTTCATGACGTCGTCCACGCGGCCGAGGAGCCAGAGATCGCCGTCGTCGTCCTTCTTGGCGCCGTCACCCGCGAAGTACATGGCGTCGAAGCGAGCCCAGTAGGTGTCCTTGAACCGCTGCGGGTCCCCCCAGATGCCGCGCAGCATGGCGGGCCACGGTTCGCGGATCACCAGGTAGCCGCCGGAACCGTTCGGCACCGATTCGCCCATCTCGTCCACGACGTCGATGGCGATACCGGGTACCGCGACCTGCGCGGAACCGGGCTTCGTCGCGGTCACCCCCGGCATGGGGGCGATCATGTGGGCGCCGGTCTCGGTCTGCCACCAGGTGTCCACGATCGGGACGTTGCCGCCGCCGATCACCTCCCGGTACCACATCCACGCTTCCGGGTTGATGGGTTCACCCACCGAGCCGAGCACCCGGATCGAGGAGAGGTCGTACTTCAGCGGGATGTCACGACCCCACTTCATGAACGTGCGGATCGCCGTCGGAGCCGTGTAGAGGATGGACACCTTGTACTTCTCGATCAGTTCCCACCACCGGCCCTGGTGCGGGGTGTCCGGTGTCCCCTCGTAGATGAGCTGCGTGGCCCCGTTCACGAGTGGGGCATAGGCGACATAGCTGTGGCCCGTCACCCAGCCGATGTCCGCGGTGCACCAGAACACGTCCGTCTCGGGCCGGAGGTCGAAGGTGTTCAGGTGCGTGAAGGCGGTCTGGGTCAGGTAGCCACCCGTGGTGTGCAGGATCCCCTTCGGCTTCCCCGTGGTCCCGGACGTGTAGAGGATGAACAGTGGGTGCTCGGAGTCGTGCGGCACCGCGGTGTGCTCGGCCGATGCCCCGTTGACGACGTCGTGCCACCACACGTCGCGGCCCTCGGTCCACTCCACCGGCTGGTCGTTGCGGCGGACCACGACGACGTTCGTCACGGTGTGCCCGGCGCGTTCCAGGGCGCCGTCCACCGCGGGCTTGAGCGCGCTCGGCTTCCCGCGCCGGTAGGTGCCGTCGGAGGTGACGACGAGCTTGGCCTCGGCATCGTCGATCCGGCTCCGGAGGGCCTCGGCCGAGAACCCGCCGAACACCACCGAGTGCACCGCGCCGATCCGCGCGCACGCGAGCATGGTCACCACCGCCTCGGGGATCATCGGCAGATAGACGGCCACCCGGTCACCCTTCTGCACACCGAGGGACTCGAAGGCATTGGCCGCTTTCTTGACCTCCTCGGTCAGCTCCGCATACGTGATGCTGCGGGTGTCGCCGGGTTCACCCTCGAAGTGGATCGCCACGCGGTCGCCGAGGCCGGCTTCGACGTGCCGGTCCAGGGCGTTGTAGGCCGCGTTGACGGTACCGCCGACGAACCACTTGGCGAACGGCGCGTCGGACCAGTCGAGTGTCTCGGTGAAGTCCTGGTCCCAGGTGAGGAGTTTCCTGGCCTGCGCGGCCCAGAACTCCGTACCCTGCTCCCGTGCCTCGTCGTACAGCGACGGCTGCGCCACCGCGTTGGCGGCGAACTCCTCGCTCGGCGGGAAACGGCGGTCCTCGCGCAGCAGGTTCTCGAAGGCATCGCCTTGCTGGTCGGTGCTCATTTTCTACCCCTTCATGACGTATTTCCGGACGCGTGCTTGGGGGAAGCCTATCCACCCCGCCGTCCGCCCGTGTGTCTGTCGTCACAGTGGTTAGCCGAGTTGCGAGGATTGTGCGGTGAACGGCTCGCGCTACGGGCTTCCGATTGATGGAGAAGGGGCAGGGCGGTGGCTAGGCTGGGAGTCGGGAGAAGTCCTCGGCCGTCAAGGGTGGACCGCCGAGGACCACCGCTATGAACGGGAGTAGAGAAATGACCGAAGCATCCGAGTGGCAGCGTTCCACCGACAGCGGACGTGCGCCGTCCTCCGCCCGACTTCCCACGGGGACGGGCGGTGGTAGCGCATCCGCCGGCATGACGGGGTCCGATGTTTCACCTCCCGGTAGTTCGACTCCTGGAGGGTCGGGGACCACGGGTACGCCCGATGCCGCCTCCGGCCCGAGCCAGGCCGTTGTGGGGCCCTTCACCCTCCGCGAGTCGATCTTCGGCGGAGGTGTGGTGCTCGTCTTCCTCGGAACGCTCCTGCCGTTCATCGATGGCGTGGTCCACTACAACAACTTCTGGAACAGCGCGTCCCTGTTCTTCATCGGCATCGGCATCCTGCTTCCCGTGATCTCGCTCGCGATGCTCGCGGGGCGGCGTCTCGGAACGACCGGACTGCGGGTGGGCTCGCTCTCGGTGGATCAGTTCGCATCCGTCACAGCGGTCCTCGCTGCGGTGTTCTTCTTCCTCGAAACCGTCATTCTCTTCCACGCCGGTCCGTTCGTGTGCCTGCTCGGTGCGCTCGCGATGATGACCGCCACCGTCCTGGCACCCTTCCTGCCGGTGCTGAAGAACGATTTCGTGGACCGGCCGGAGGTGCCCGCACACGCCGTCGCCCGTCCCATGACGGCGGCTCGCCCACGCCCCGAGAAGTCCGAGAAGCCCGAGAAGCTGGCGAAGCCCGCAGCTGAGGGAGCCACCGCATCACCCGTCGCCTCCTCTCCCGGGAGCCAGCATGGCAAGGGTCTCATCAATCCTGCGGCAGCCGGCGTGCGGCAGAACGGCGCCGGACTCTACGGTGCAGGTGGTGCAGGAGCGGTGGGTGCCGGGGCTGCGGCGTCGGGCCAGTCGGGACTCGAATCCGCGACCTCCCGGGTCGGCGGGGACCGTACGGCGTCGGAGAGTGGACCGGATCGGAACTCCGCCGGGCGCCAGTCCGTCGATGACCGGGCCGGGACGTCGGGCCGCGGGTCGACCGCGGCCCAGGACGCCGTCCGTCCCTCCGGCTCCACCGAAGCCGAGGACACCGCTGTGTCCCCGAGCCGCAACGGCCGGACCGACGAGACCCGGGTGAACGAGGTGGTGCGGGAGGAATCCGGCGTCACCCGCTCCGCATTCGACCGTCCGGAGGCGCGCCCCGATGCCGAGGAGCGGAAGCGCCAGGAGCCGATCACCGCTACCCGATCGGCTGAGGAGGAGACCGTGGTCGAGGCCTTCTGGTTCGCTGTCGGGTCCTCCCGCCCGGTGTACGACGAGCAGTCAGGACACGAGGTCTTCACGCTGCAGCCCGGCGACTGGGAAGTGGGCATCGAGGACCGCGGCGACGAGTTCCTGGTGCAGGACAAGCGCACCGGTGCAGTGGGTATCCTGCGGGACCTCAGCAACATCGAACGCGCGCCCCGCGACTGACGCAGCCCGCCCTGCCGCCGATGTGCGGTGGCCCGAGAAGTACCGCCGAGAGGAGACATGCCAGTGGCAGGCAGGAAAGCGAGCAGCGAGGACGAATCGCCGGTAGCCCTGAAGAGGCGTGCCCGCAGGATCAACAGGATCCTGGGTGAGACCTATCCCTACGCAGTGGCGGAGCTCGACTTCCGGAACGCCTTCGAACTCCTGGTCGCGACCGTGCTGTCCGCGCAGACCACCGATGTCCGGGTCAACCTCACCACTCCCGCCCTTTTCGAACGCTTCCCCGACGCGCTGTCCATGGCGGAGGCACAGGAGCTCGAGTTGCAGGACATCATCCGCCCCACCGGGTTCTACCGTGCCAAGGCCAACAGCCTCCTCGCGTTGTCCCGGCGGTTGGTCGACGAGTACGACGGCGTGGTCCCGGGAAGGCTCGAGGACCTGGTGACACTGCCGGGAGTGGGGCGCAAGACGGCCAACGTGGTGCTCGGGAATGCTTTCGGGGTTCCGGGCATCACCGTGGACACCCACTTCGGCCGGCTCTCGCGCCGCTTCCGGTGGACTGCTTCCGACGACCCGGTGAAGGTGGAGCAGGACGTAGGTGCACTGTTCGAGCGGAAGGACTGGACGATGCTCTCCCACCACGTCGTCTTCCACGGCCGTAGGATCTGCCATGCGAAGAAACCGGCCTGTGGAGTGTGTCCCGTCGCCGCCCTCTGCCCGTCCTACGGAGAGGGCGAGACCGATCCGATGAAGGCTGCCAAGCTCCTCAAGTACGAGTTGGCTCCGGGCCGCGAGGAACTGCTGGAGCTGATGAGGTCGGGGCGGACGCGGGCCGAACTCCGCGAAGTCGGCCACGGTCTGGGTGCGTAGCCCGGTGCTGCGCACCGGTCACGAGCCGATGACCGCCTATCACGAACTGGTCGCCTGGACGGGGTCGATGGCCGGGCCCGAGGTCACTCTCCTGCCGCCCGACAACTGGCAGTTCGCGGTCCTGGATCCGGAGAAGGCCCGCCGCGCCGCGGTCCTGATCCTCTTCGGGGAACGGGAGACGGGACCGGTCGGCTCCGGCGTCGTGTCATCCGCGGTTCCCGCTGCCTCCGGGAGGAGGGTGGACCACGGTGACCTGGACATCCTCCTCGTGATGCGGGCGAGTTCCCTGGCGAACCATCCGGGCC
Source organism: Arthrobacter sp. (assembly GCA_030146405.1). Lineage (GTDB taxonomy): Bacteria > Actinomycetota > Actinomycetes > Actinomycetales > Micrococcaceae > Arthrobacter_D. Next base: position 7,121 of record JASLBS010000108.1, on the reverse strand, counting down.
AGGTCGCTTTCCCAGGGGGGGCGATCGATGCTGACGATCGCGACGAGATCGCCGCGGCGCTGCGGGAGGCGCACGAGGAAACAGGGGTGGATCCGCTCGGGGTCCAGATCCTCGGCACCCTGCCCGAGGTCGGCCTGCCCGTGAGCAACTTCCTGGTCACTCCTGTGCTCGGTTGGTGGGAGGAACAGTCCCCGGTCCACGCCGTCGACACCGCAGAGTCCGAGCTCGTCTTCCGGGCGCCCGTGAGCGCGCTGCTGGACCCTGCACGGCGTCGTACGGCGGTGGTCCGGCGTAACGGCATCACGAGCAGGACGCCGGCTTTTCTTCTGCCCGAAGCCGTGATCTGGGGATTCACCGCGATGCTGCTGGATTCGATGTTCGACGGGCTCGGCTGGACCCGGCCCTGGGACGAGGCGCAGGAGATGCCCGCCCCGTTGTGAGGCCCCGCTGACCTCGCAGTACGTGCGGGACGGTTCCTGGTGGTGCTGACCGTTCCACGGGTGAGGACGCCGTCGGTGCTCGGTGGACAGATGCGGACGCAGACGCGGACGCGGACGCGGGACTACTTGGCGTCCGCGTAGGACGTGACCGTGACCGTCGTGATCGAGAACTCGATGGGGATGTCGCCGAACATCAGCCGCGTCGCCGCCCGTGCGGCGTCCTCGAGCACGGCCTCGGCCTCGGCGGCCAGCTGTTCCGGGACGTGCAGGACCACCTCGTCATGCAGGAAGAAGGCGATTCTGCTCCTGGGGGCCGGGATCGGACCCGCGGCGAGACGCCGCCGGATCTCGGCGAGCCAGCACAGCGCCCACTCCGCAGCGGAGGCCTGCACCACGAAGTTCCGCGTGAACCGTCCGCGGGCCCGCGCGGCAGCGTCCGCGCGGCGCTGTTCCTCCGCCGTCGTCGTCCGCTGCCGTTCATGCCACTCGGCCGACGCCGGCGGGCACCCGCGGCCGAGATGGCTGGCCACGGGTGCTCCCGTCTCCCCGGCCCTCGCGGCCGCTTCGACCACGCCGATGGCCTGCGGATAGGCCCGGGTCAGCTGTGGCATCAACCGGCCGGACTCGCCGCTCGTGGCACCGTACATCGCTCCGAGCATGGCCAGCTTCGCCTTCGCACGGTCTCCGCCGAACCCCTGGTCCGCGATGCCCTGGTAGAGGTCCCTGCCGCGGGCGGCACCGGCGAGCGCCGAGTCACGACCGAGGGCTGCGAGGACGCGCGGTTCGAGCTGCGCGGCGTCCGCGACGATGAAGACGTGTCCGTCGTCCGGACGCACCGCGTCACGTACCTGGCGAGGGATCTGCAGAGCACCCCCGCCGCGGGAAGCCCACCTGCCCGACACCACCCCGCCCACCACGTACTCCGGGCGGAAGCGCCCGTCATGGACCCACGCATCGAGCCAGTTCCAGCCGTTGGCGCTCACCAGACGGGACAGCTTCTTGTAGGCCAGGAGTGGTGCGATCGCCGGGTGCTGATGCCGCTCGAGTTCCCACGACCGCGTGGTCTTCACCTCGATGCCCGCCCGGTGCAGGGCCCGCAGCACGTCCTGGGGCGAGTCGGGATTCAGGCCGGGGTTCCCGAGAGTGCTCCGGAGTTCGCCGGCGAGGCGCTCGAGCTCGGACGGCCGCGTACCCTCCGGGGGGCGTTGCCCCAGGTTCCGCTCCAGCAGTTCCTCATGGACGTCGCGGCGCCAGGGCAGGCCCCAGTGCTCCATCTCCGCGGCGATGAGAGAACCCGCCGATTCAGCGGCGACCAGCAAGTTGAGGCGCGCGGGTTCCATGGCATCCGCAATTGCTGCGCTCTGGTTCCGGAACTGCTCGACGACGTCCTCGAGGGAGGGCCCGGAGACCCGTTCGGGCTCGTCGAACAGTGAATGCTGGTTCGGTGGGGGAGGGGGCGGGAGGAGCACCCGCGGTGGTTCAGCGCCGTCAGCGGTCTGTGCGGTGGATCGCAGCGCATCGACGTAGGGGGAGGGGCGGCAGGATCCCGAGTACGTGAGGATGTTCCTGGTCAGTGTGAGGTCCCAGCACCGGTCCACACCCACATCCACCGCCAGGAGGCCTGGGTACACGAGCCGGGTGCTGTCCCAGACCCAGCGGGGCCGGTGGCGCTCGGCGCGGGCCACGGCGTCCGAAAACTGCCGTGCGTCGACGATCTCCGGATCACCCTGGCGCTCGCCTGCCTCGTCCAGCCGCTGCAGCGCGGACGCGGTACCGCCGCCTCGGCCCGACGGCACTGAACCCACGGCGATGTACATGAGCATATTGTCCGCGGTGCCGGTGTCATTCCTGCAATTCGCGGTTGTCCACATACCGATGCCCCTCCTGGAGCCGGTGCCCGGGTACGAGGACGCTGTTCGCATGACACAGCAGGCGTGGACACCGAACGGACGACGACGCCCGGTTGCCCTCGTCGGCGGTTCGCAGTTCGTGCGGGACCAGGTCGCCAGGTCCTGTGCAGCCGTGGGGGTACCGCCCCTCTTCACGGACCTTCCGGCCGAGGCCCTCGCACTCGATCCGGTGGTGCTCCTGGTGGGCGCCGAACAGCCGGACGGGGCAGCGTACGGGCAGCGTGAGGTGATCGTGGTCGGTGCGGCTGATGAGGAGGCTCACGCCTGGGGCAAGGCCGCGGGGATACAGGCATCGCGCGTGGTGATCGTGCCGCAGGGCGTTGCCTGGCTGGCCGAGCACCTCGGTAGATCCCTCAGCCCTGCTGCAGCGGGAACCATCACGGGGTTCCTCGGGGCCGCCGGTGGAAGCGGAGTCAGCACCCTGGCCGTCTGGTGCGCACGAGCCAGGGCAACCGATGTCGGCCCCGCTCTCCTGATCGACGGGCACGCACTCGGTGGCGGACTGGAGCTCGCCCTCGGTATCGAGGAACATCCAGGTGTCCGCTGGCACGAACTGGGTGGCATCAGGGGGAAGCTCAGTCCCGAGCAGCTCGCCGCTGCTCTCCCGGCCGTCGGATCACTGACCGTCCTGTCCCATGCGGCACAGTACGACGGCGAGGGGCCGGGGGACGACGGCACGGGTGCAGCGGGGGCCGTCCTCGAGGCGGCACGCGGTGCCTTCGGTGCCAGCTTCATCGACCTCGGTGGCAGCGGCAACGCCGACCCGGAGTTGCTGTCGGCCTGTGATCGGATCGTGCTCCTCGTCCCTGCGCGGCCGCGAGGAGTAGCAGCTGCCGCGCGCATCCTCCAGGTCCTCGGGTCCCGGCCGATCACGGTGGTGCTGCGCGGCCCCGTCCTCGACGGACTGGACGCCTGGCTCGTGGCCGAGATACTCGGTCACGAGGGGCCACTGGCGTATCTCCCGTCCGTGCGGGGCGTAGCCCGGGCGGAGGCGGACCGCCGGATGCTGGATCTCACCCTGCCCAGGGGTGTGCGGAAAGTGGTTCAAGGGCTCCTCGTCGGCACGCAGCAGACCACCGGCATGCAACAGACACGATGATGAGGGACGCGGAGATGCACATCGGACCGACCCGACGTCAGCTACGGGCCGCGGCGGGCAGCTCTCCCGATGGCCTGCAGCGGCGTTCGGCTACCCCTCCCGGGCAGGGCGGTCTCCGTGACCCTGCCACCGCCTCGATGGTGGACTCCGTACGACGGGCGGTGCTGGCGGGTGATGTCCAGGCAACGGGTGCGGCGTTCGCCGACGCGGTGGGTTCCAGTGGCAGGCTCCTGGGCTCGGAGGGCACTCTGTCGGCGCTCGACCGCGTCCGGGCCGAACTCCAGGGCATCGGCCCGCTCGAGCACCTCCTGGCGGAGGGATCCGTCACCGACATCCTGGTGAACGGTCCCGATGACGTCTGGGTGGACGGGCCCGCGGGGCTCGAGCGGATCGGCCGGATCTTCTCGAGCGACGAGGACGTGCGGGCACTTGCCGTCCGGCTCGTGGCCGCAGGAGGTCGTCGTCTCGACGACGGCTGTCCGGCGGTCGATGTGCGGCTCGACGGTCTACGCGTCCACGCGGTCCTCCCTCCGGTCTCCACTGCCGGGACGCTGCTCTCCATCAGGATCAGGCGTTCCAGGGTGTTCTCGCTGGCAGAGCTGGTGGACCGCCAGGCCGTCGCACCCGCCATGGCCGAGGCGTTGACGCTCATGATCCGGCACCGGCTCAATTTCCTGGTCAGTGGTGCCACCGGGACGGGCAAGACGACGCTGCTCTCCACCCTGCTGGGCCTCACCAGCCACCGTGAGCGCATCGTGCTGGTGGAGGACGCCGCCGAACTCGATCCGGCCCATCCCCATACGGTCGGCCTCCAGTCGCGCCATGGGAATCTCGAGGGTACCGGCGTCATGGACCTCACCGAACTCGTCCGGCAAGCGTTGAGGATGCGACCGGACCGGCTCGTCGTCGGCGAGTGCAGAGGTGCGGAAGTACGCGAACTGCTGGCAGCCATGAACACCGGGCACGACGGCGGGGGCGGAACCCTCCACGCCAATTCCGCCGAGGCCGTACCGGCGCGGTTGGCTGCGCTCGCAGCTCTCGCGGGGCTGTCCACGGAGGCCCTGGCGCTGCAGGCGGCCAGCGCACTCGACGTGGTGGTCCATGTCGTGCGCAGCACCGCAGGTCGGAGGGTGGAGAGCATCAACCTCCTGGAACTCTCACCCGCTGCGGGATTGCTGGTGCGGCCCGTCCTCGTGGACTCGGGTGCGGACTGTCGACGGGCTGAAGGCTGGGAGGATTTCGCGGCCAGGGTGTGCTGGGAAGACACCGGCCCGTGACGGGCATCATCGTCGCCGGACTTTTGGCGGTCGCTTCGGTCCTCCTCCAACGGAGGAGGGTATCGCTTCGCGGCGGCCGTCGTCCTGTTCGGCCCTCACCCGTCATCGCCGGCATCGAGGCGCTCCCGGCGTCACGGACCCCGTGGTACCGCCGGTGGCGGAGTGTGCCGGAGAGGATCGATCCACACGAGGTCCCGCTGTTCGTACACCAGCTGGCAGGCCTGCTGAAGGCCGGGCGGCCACCCGGTGCCCTGTGGGCCGACATCGAGTCCGTCTACACGGAGGGCTCCACGGCCTTCGGCCGCGCCGTCCTGCCCGTCATAGGTACGGCGCGGCGTGCTGCGGAGCTCGGTCTGAGCGTTCCGGGCGCCCTCCGCCAAGCCACTGTTCTCCCCGGCGCTGAGGGCATCGACCCTCCACCCGGTAGCACGGGAAGGCTCTGGGTCGATCTCGCCGCCTGCCTGGAGATCGCCGAGCGCAGCGGTGCGCCCCTGGCCGGGATCCTCGAGCACTACGCCACGCAGGTCGATGCGGAACTCGAGGGACTGTCCGCCCGGGACACGGCGTTGGCCGGTCCCCGGGCAACGGTGGTCCTCCTGGCCTGGCTGCCCGCCGTCGGCCTGGTTCTCGCCTTCGCGCTGGGGATCAACCCCCTGACCATCCTCATCGGCACCACCCCGGGACGGTTCTCCCTCGCTGCAGGGATCGCCCTGATGATCACTGCCCGCCTGTGGTCGAGACGCCTCGTCCAGCACGCGACAGGAGGAGCCCCATGAGTACCGGGCTCGTCATCAGTGTGCTGTTGGCCAGCGGAACGGGTGTACTCCTGAGTTCCTCGGGCCGCTCCCGTACGACGCTGCGATCCAGGAGCGTCGAAGAACGGCGAGGGGTCGCTGATGCACCGCTCATCCTCGACCTGCTGGCAGCCATGCTGTCCTCCGGTGCAGCCGTGGAAAGTGCACTGGTGCTCGTCGCGGACTCCTGCGATCCGCAGCTCGGGGTCTGCCTGACGAGGGTTCACGGCGCTCGACGCCTCGGTGCTTCCTGGGACTCGTCCTGGGAGGTGGGCCGTGCGCAGTGGCACGCGCAACGGGATGCCCGCGCCACCGCCGGCATCTTCCGGGTGCGTCGCCCGGACGTAGGTGCCGGCGTCATCGAGGACCTGCGGCAGGGGTTGCGCTTCGCTACGTCCACGGGTGCGCCGTCGGCGGCTCTGCTGCATGCCCACGCCGCCCAGTTGCGGCGTCGACACAACCGCGAGGTGCATCGAAGGGCGGCAGCGCTCGGCGTCCAACTCGTGCTGCCCCTGGGGCTGTGCTCGCTACCGGCCTTCATCTGCCTGGGCGTGGTCCCGGTGGTCCTGGGGCTCCTCCCGGCTCTGTGATCCACTCATCCCCGTCTGACGGTCCGCCCGGGTTCCCGGCGGATCGGCCCATGTGCTCCGCATCCTCGGCGTGTGTCCCCGGGACGAAGCGCCACGGCGACGTCCTGTCCATCGAAGCCATCCCGGTGATCAGCGGTCCTGTCCGTGCCCGCATCGGAGAACGGTGAGCTGCACCGTTATCCACTTAGCCGGTTCCGCCACCCGGCGGACGGGGAGCGATCGGCACAGTGGACTCCGCGGCACCAGCCGCTCGCCACTCGTGGGACCCGGTGTCCCACGTCGATCAAGGGAGAACCAATGTCATCGGATACCCAGCTCAGGCATACCAGCGGAACCTCGTTCACATCTGCGGAGAAAGTGGAGGAAGGGTCCCGGCTCCGCAACCGCGATTGCCCCGAGGTCGCGCCCCGTGGGGTCGCGCACTCCTGCGGCGCCGACACCTCGCCGGCGGAGACGCGAGCCGGCCATGGGACAACCGGGGGAACACTGACCGGCCTGCCCGGGGAGGGTCTGCAGCCGATCCTCGTGGAGTTCCAGCCGAACGCCCGCGTGCACCGCCGTGTTGAGGCCCAGCGCCAGCGGTCCAACGCCCGCCTGCTACGGCGCAGGCGGGTGCATTCATCGGACAGGGAGGCCGGTATGGCGACGGCGGAGTATGCTATCGCCACCCTCGCTGCCGTCGGCTTCGCGGCTCTTCTGGTGGCGGTGCTCTCCAGCGGGGAGATCAGGGGCCTGCTCATGTCCCTGATCTCGTCTGCCCTCAACTTCGGCTGATGGACCGTGGCCAGGGCAGGAAGCAGCGGACGGTGTCGCCCGAGCGGGTTCACACCCACGCCGCTGGAGGTCCTCGACGCCGCTCCGGTGCGTCCAGCGCCGGCTACCGGGGCGCCGTACTCGGTGAGCGAGGAGCAGTCACCGCGGAGATCGCCGTCGTGCTTCCTGCCCTGGTCGTCCTGCTCGCACTCCTCCTGGGGACGGCTCACGTGGGGACCGTCCAACTCCGGATCGAGG
>JASLBS010000035.1 GCA_030146405.1 Arthrobacter sp. | reverse complement strand
CCGGGATGCTCGTGACCTTCTCGGTCCTCCCGCCCGCCAATGTCCTACCCGCACCATGACTGCTCCTGCTCGTGGTCAGCTCCACCCTCGGACGATCAGCCCTTCCTACTGTTCAGGAAAGAATTCATGACTGCTCAAACTCTCGACGCGTTCCCGCACGCCCAGCACGGCCGACAGGGGAGGGCGAAGATTTCCCCCGCGCGTGCAGTGCTGGCTCTGATGGTCACTCTCATGCTCGGGGCAGCGCTGACCGTTGCTGGGGCGGGTCCGGCGTCGGCGGCCGACGAACCGCAGAACCCCCAGGGGTGGGCGAGGGTGGCGCACCTGTCCCCGGACACCAAGTCCGTGGACGTCGCGCTGATGGCCGTGGCCGGGGGCCAGGTGCTCTTCGATCTGGAGGACGTGGCCTACGGCGATGTGTCGGACTACCTGCGGCTTCCCGTGGGCGCCTATGTGGTGGACATGGTTCCCACGGGCAGTGCAGATGGCACGGCGCCGGCCCTGAGCCAGCTCATCAACGTGAAGGAGGACCAACCGATCACCATGGCCGTGCTCGGGACGAATGCCGAGCTGACGGCCAAGGTCGTCACCGATGACCTCACCCCGCCTGCCGGCGGCTCGGCGCGGGTGCGGGTCATCCAGGCGAGCACCGTCGCCGGTACGGTCGATATCCAGACGGTCATGGGAGTCACGATCGCAGCCGGCGTGAAGAGCGGGGAGGTGACCGGGTACGCGACGGTCGAGGACGGATCGTGGGACCTGCAGCTCTTCGTCGATGCGAAGAAAAGCCTCGCGAGCATCGATCTCGAGTCGGGAAGCGTCAACACACTCCTGGTGCTGGACAACGCCTCGGGTGGCCTCACGGTCAAGGCCATCGTGGACAGCAGCTCGGTCACCGAGACGCCCGTCGGCGGCACCAACACCGGCGCAGTACCCGCCGAAACAAGTCCCCTCGAGGCGCTCAGCGGCTCGAGCACCACCAACCCGGCAACGCCCTGGGTGGTTCTGCTGCTCGTCGTGGCGATCATGGGCGCTGTCGTGGTCACCGCCCGCAGCGCACCGCAGGCGCCCCTGCCTGTCCGTAGTCGACGTCGTCGATGAGTCGAGGGGCGCTTGCCTGGATCGTCAGTTGCGGCTCGGTGGCCCTCGCCGCCGCGGTCGTCGTCGCGCTGTGGTCCGTCGGCGTCCTGTCGTTCACCACGGCTCCCGCGCAGGAGTCCACCGATGACGGCCCGGTGGCGGAGGACGTGATGACTGCGGAGGAAGCGTCGATCGATTTCCTCGACACCTGGGTGGACGACGACGGCCGTGTCGTGCGGCGTGACCAGGGCGGGGACACCGTCAGTGAGGGCCAGGCCTACGGTCTGCTCATCGCACTGGGCGCCGACGACGAGGAGCGCTTCGACGCCATCTGGAACTGGACCCGGACCAATCTCGTCCGCGACGACGGTCTCCTGGCCTGGCGATGGCAGGACGGCGAAATCGTGGACGACGAACCGGCGTCCGATGCGGACGTCGACGCAGCCAGGGCGCTGGTGCTGGCAGGATCCCGCTTCGACCGGCCCGACCTCACCGCAGCAGGTAACACCCTCGCCGCTGCGGTGATGGACACCATGACCGCACCGACACCGCTCGGACGGATACTGCTCCCCGGGGTCTGGGCCGCAGGCGGGCCCGACTACGACTACAACCCGTCCTACGCATCACCGGTGTCCTTCGCGGTTCTCGCGGAAAGCACCGGGGACGAACGCTGGACGGAACTCGGCACGGGCGGCACGCGAGTCACAGCTGCTTTCCTGGCCGAGAGCCCGTTGCCACCGGACTGGGCGGAGGTCACGGCAGCGGGAGAGGTCCATGCGATGCCGGGAGCGGCAGGAAACGGCGACGACGTCCGGTACAGCTATGACGCTGCCAGGCTGCCCCTGCGCTTCGCGGAGTCGTGCCTCGACGAGGACCGCCGGTTGGCTGCCCAGACGCTCGCACCGCTCCTGCAGGAGGACCCACTGCCCGCCTCACTGGATCTCGGTGGTACTGCCCTGAATGCTGACGAGCACCCGCTCGCCTACCTGGCCCGCGCCGCTGCGGCCGCTTCTGCAGGGCAGCAGCCGGACGCGATCGAGGACATCGATCGGGCCACCGAGACCGCACAGCAGTACGGAACCTACTACGGGGCCGCGTGGATCGCACTGGGTCGCCTGATGCTCGAGACCGACACGCTCGGTGGATGCGCACCGCTGACCGACCGCGCTGCTCCGGCGCAGGCACAAGGATAGAAGGACAGATGCCGGCCTCGGGACGGAGGGTGCGCCTGATGCGGACGGCGGCCGGGATGCTGGCCGCCGTGTCGCTTCTCAGTGCGTGCGGGACACCGGCGGGTTCCGGCGATCCGACGGCGCCTGCTCCCGGCCCATCCACCGCTACCAGGTCGGCACCCGCAACGCCTGATAGCCAGCATCCCGAGGCATCCGGGAACGCCGGTGGCTCCCTGTCATCCGCTGGAGGCATGCAGGACCCTTCAGGAACCGCACCGTCCGCAGCCACCTCGGCTGCACCTCCTGTCCGGATCGGCATCCCCGCCATCGGTGTCGATGCCCCCCTGGAAGTCCTCTCCCTCGACGACGGCAACATCCTGCAGCCACCGGTCGACTGGGACTCGGCCGGATGGTTCGACCGCAGTCCCGTCCCGGGACAGCGCGGCCCCTCCGTGATCGCCGGACACCTCACCGCTCCGGACGGGCCCGCCGTCTTCGTCGACCTCGGGGCACTCCAACCGGGGGACGAGGTGCGGGTGACCCAGGCGGACGGAAGCATCGCCGCGTTCACCGTCGACCGCACGATCTCGGCAGAACGCACCGACTCGTTCCCCACCGAGGAGATCTACGGGCCGATGCCCGACGCCCAACTCCGGCTCATCACCTGCGACGGCGAGTACGACCCCGAGCGCGGACACTGGACCCGTAACATGGTCGTCTTCGCCACCGCAGTCACCGATTAGTCACTGCCCAGATCGACCGCACTGGTTCCGGCCGGCCGCCAGGACAGGACGCCGGACCGCCACCCGCAAGCGCTACCCCTGCGGGAGAAGCCGAGCAGTCAGCTCGAGGATCCTGCCCGAGAGTTCACCCTGTTCAGATGATGCCAGTAACCGATCAGCGGAAGCACGGTATAGACGACGGGCACCATGAACACGATCAGCAGTGTCACTTCGAGCCACTCATTCCACGCGACTGCACTCAGCCCGAGAATGACGAGCAGGAAGGCAACCAGCGTGATCGCGCTGTAGCGGAGATAGCGACCCCGATTCCGGGTGAGCTCGTCGCGTCGTGACTCGATACCGGTGTGAACCGGTGCCGTTCCCGGTGCAGCCTTGAAGATGTGGACGTCTCCCACGGAGAGCACGGGAGCCCAGCCGGCTGCTCGGAAGATGTCGAAGTAGTCGGAGGCCGGATCGCTCTCGTAGGCGAGGTCGAAGACGGCCTCCTCGGGGGCTCCATCGACGAAGTTCCAGCCGTGCCCCAGCCTTCCGACGCCGCTCAGATGTTTCCCTCGGCGAGCCATGTCCGCGAACGTGGACAGGTCCTTCTGCGGGCTGAAAGCCAGGCCGCTGCCCATCCTGCTGGTGGTGGTCATGTTTCCTCCATGATGGTGTCGGCCATGGCCAGTACCTGGCGACGGCGTTCGATGTTGCGGATGAGGACCTCGTGGCCCTTGGTGTTGAGGTGGTAGACGCGTCGGGAATCGTCGCCGTCGAGTTCGTCGATGAGACCGGCCTGGATGAGTTTCTTGAGCGTCGTGTAGAGCGACGCGGGTCCGAGCGTGATGCTTCCACCGCTCTGCTGGTCGAGGAACTGCATGACGGCATAGCCATGACGCGGTTGGACCAGGGCGAGCAGGACGTGGAGGGCAGCGTCGGCCAGGTCACCGCTCTCATACCCCGAACTACGCGCCATGGCGGCCTCCCGTGGTCGGCATATCACTGAACGATCTATCCATGATTGATATATAATCATGAAAGTCCGCCGAGAACCAGGTGTCAGCCGCGATCGATGCGGAGCAGCTGATCACCTCACACCCGGCAGCCTCGCCCCGAGAGGCTCGGTGCCCGAACCGCCTTTGTGCACTCGACCAACACGAGCGCTCATCAGCAGTGCAGGAACCACTGGACGCTCCCCGACGCCCGGTCTAGCGTGAACGGGAGTGCCGCGGACGGCAGGCGTCCGAAAGACCACGCGAAGGAGCATCCTATGGCTGTCACCGCCGACCAGGAGAAGGAACTACTCGGGAAGGTCCCCACGGGGCTCTTCATCGGCGGGGAGTGGCGGGCGTCGTCGTCCGGTGCCACCTTCGACGTCGAGGATCCGGCCACGGGCCGTACCCTCCTCACCCTCGCCGACGCCACACCCGAGGACGGCGCTGCCGCCCTGGATGCCGCGGTGGCCGCGCAGGCGGAGTGGGCGCGGACCGCCCCGCGTGAACGGGGCGAGATCCTGCGGCGGGCTTTCGACCTCGTGACCGCCCGCGCGGACGAGTTCGCCCTGCTGATGACGCTCGAGATGGGCAAGCCCCTCGCCGAGGCGCGCGGCGAGGTGGCCTACGGCTCCGAGTTCCTGCGCTGGTTCTCCGAGGAAGCGGTCCGGGCCTCGGGCCGATACTCCATGGCACCCGACGGCAAGTCCCGGTTGCTCGTGAACAAGAAGCCCGTAGGCCCGTGCCTGCTGATCACCCCGTGGAACTTCCCGCTGGCCATGGCCACGCGGAAGATCGCCCCCGCGATCGCAGCCGGCTGCACCATGGTGCTCAAGCCGGCCAACCTGACCCCGCTCACCTCCTCGCTGTTCGCCACCGTGCTGCAGGAGGCAGGCCTGCCCGCGGGTGTGCTGAACATCGTGAACACCACCAGGGCCGGCGAGGTCACCGGGCCGCTCATCGAGGACCCGCGCCTCCGGAAGCTCTCCTTCACCGGGTCCACGCCCGTGGGGCGCAGCCTCCTCGCCGCCGCGTCGCAGAACGTGCTGCGCACGTCCATGGAGCTCGGCGGCAACGCGCCGTTCCTGGTGTTCGAGGACGCGGACCTCGACGCCGCGGTGAACGGCGCCATGCTGGCCAAGCTCCGCAACATGGGCGAGGCCTGCACCGCGGCCAACCGCTTCATCGTCCACGAGTCCGTGGCAGGCCGCTTCGCCGCCGAGCTCGCGGACCGCATGGCCGGCATGACCGCGGCGCGCGGTACCGAGGAGGAGTCGAAGCTCGGCCCCCTGATCGACGAGAAGAGCCGCAACAAGGTGCACGAGCTGGTCACGAGTGCCGTGGAGGACGGCGCCGAGACGGTCACAGGTGGTGCCCCGATCACGGGGAACGGTTACTTCTACCAGCCCACCGTGCTGAAGAACGTGTCGCGGTCCTCGCGGATCCTGCGGGAGGAGATCTTCGGACCCGTGGCGCCGATCATCACGTTCAGCACGGAGGACGAGGCCGTGGAGCTCGCCAACGACACCGAGTACGGACTGGTGGCGTACGTCTTCACCCGGGACCTCAACCGGGGCCTGCGCATGGGCGAACGGCTCGACGTCGGCATGATGGGCCTGAACGCCGGCGTGGTGTCCAACGCCGCCGCACCGTTCGGTGGTGTGAAGCAGTCCGGGCTGGGGCGCGAGGGCGGCGCAGAGGGCATCGAGGAGTACCTGTACACCCAGTACCTGGGAATCGCGGACCCCTACGCCTCCTGACCGAAGGGCGCCGAATGACTGACCAACGGGCGCTGGACGACTGACTCACGGGCACTGTCCGACGGCGAAGGCCGGCACCTACCAGGTGCCGGCCTTCGCCGTCCGCCGCCCCCGTGCGGAAGGAACGCCGCTCAGCGCCGGGGCGTGTGCCGGAAGCGGTTGAGGAGCGACTGCGGGAAGAAGCGTGCCCTGAACCGCACGGACCACGAACTGGTGCTGCGGAGGGCCCGGGTCACGGCGTCGACGTCGTCCCACCGAGCGCGCACCGCGGGCCGGGTGAGGGTGGCGGTGGAGCCCGTGCCGCGGCCGTCGCCCTGATCGGCGGAGGCTGCGTACTCCTCGTGCTCGTAGGCCGACCGCAATCGGGCCATGGACGCCGCCGGCGCTTCCGCCAGCCCCGCCTGCAGTGCCAGCCGGCCCGCGTAGGTGCGGGGCGTGTCCGTGCGTTCCAGCGGGTAACCGTAGTCACCGGCGATCTCGGTGGTCTCCGCCCAGGCCGTGGTGGCCGTCCCGGTTGCAGCGGAGCCGCCGTCGGTGGCCGTCACCTCGCGGCGCCTGGACCGGGTCCGGCTGGTGCGGAACAGGAACGGAAGGAGCGCCACGAGGGCCACCCCGATCAGGGCCAGCAGCCCGGCCACGGGGCTGGCCTCGTTCTGGGGCGCTGCGGAGCCCGGCTCGTCCCCGGTACTGGGCTGCTCATCCTCCGCACCCGGCAGGCCGGGGGTGCCGGGAAGCACGCTGCCGGGCTCCAGGGAATCGAAGTCGTCCGACTGGGGGCCCGCGGGGGAGAACGTCTGCTGGGCGTAGTCGGGAACCACCCCGCGGGAGGGAGTGGGCTCGAACTGGACCCAGCCCACACCCTCGAAGTAGAGCTCGGGCCAGGCGTGGGCGTTCCGTGAGTCCACCACGAACTCCGGCAGCTCGAGTCCGTCCGGGCCCTCCTTCGTGTTCCCCGTGGGGCTGCCGGGGGTGTAGCCGACGGCCACCCGGCTGGGGATGCCCGCCGCGCGGGCCATGACCGCCATGGTGCCGGCGTAGTGGACGCAGTACCCGGAGCGCACCTCGAGGAAGCGGGCCATGACGTCCATGCTGTTGCCGTCGTACCCGCCGTCCACCGGAGCCTCCACGGAGTACACGAAGTCGGGGCCGCGGAGGAAGTTCTGGATGGCGAGCGCCTTGTCGTACGGGTTCGCGTACTGGCCGGTGACGTCCTCGGTGGTGGTGCGGACGATCTCCGGGGCGTCGTTCGGCAGCTGCAGGAACACGTCGGGCACGGCGTCGGGGTCGGCGGGGCCGATCGAGCGGAGCCCCTCGCGTGTCAGTTCGGCCTCGCGACTCTGCACCAGGTAGTCCTGGCTGGCCGTCGAGCCGCCGTCGGTGGCCAGCACGGAGAGGTTGGTGGGATCCCAGGCCCAGGAGCCGTCGAGATCCGTGATGCCCTCGGGGGCGTAGGGGGAGAGCAGCCAGGGGCTCGCGTAGCTCTGCGTGCTGACGCGGGTGAAGACGTCGGTGCCCGGCGCGGCTTCGGGGACGCCCTGCTCGGAGCCGATCTGCGCGATGTCCGATTCCCTCTCCCCGAGCCGCTGGTTCGGTTCCCAGCGGCGGCCGGAGAAGTCCTCGAGCGTGACCGCACGGAGGTACAGGGGTGAGTCCGCGTTGGTGGAGTAGGTGATGCGCCCGAAACCGGTGGGGTTCCGGAGATCGTTCCCCAGGGTCACAGCCGGGTTCAGCCCGGTGGCGCTGCCCCAGACGTTCAGCCGTGAGCCCTGCGGGAAGGCTCCCGAGGTGAAGCCGGGGACGAACAGCGGCAGGATCAGTGTCACGGCGAGGGCCGCGGCCCCGATGATCGCGCTGCGGCCGGCGAAGCCGGACGATGCCCGGGTGCCACCGGAGGCCAGCCGGTTCTCGCGCCACTGGGCGAGGGCGAGGACCAGGAGGTAGGTCAGGGCGGTCACCACGAAGGCGAACATGCCCACGCCGTCGGGCTTCACGATTGCGGGGGCCACCAGGACGGCCACGAGGCCCATTCCGCTGGCGGCGGGCATGCGCATGCTGGTGGCGAACAGGTCCACGATGATGGCGATCAGGCCCAGGGCGGCGCAGATGATCAGCATGATGCCGGCACCGGGGAGCACCGGTGCCACCTGGGAGACCACGGTCTCCTCGGCCTCGGCGAGGAGGCGCTGTACCTCGTAGGAGCTTCCCGGGCCGGGGAGCAACCCGAGGAAACTCTGGGCTCGCAGGAACTGCGCGGTGAGCACGGCCACGAGTGCCAGCACGCCCACCAGCGCGGTGGTGACACCGCTTCGCCGGAACGTCCGGGCCACGGCCATGGCGAGGAGCACGGGGAGCACCGTACCCAGCACGGGGCCGAGCCAGGTCCACGGCTCCACCACGCCGTTGAGGCTCGTGGCGGCCGCGAGGACGGCCAGCAGCACCGCACCGGTCACGGCCCAGTGCCAGGGGTCGACGGGAGTGCGGTCCTCGGCGCCGGCAGGTGGTGCGGACTCCCGCGGGGGTGCCGGGCGGGTGAGGGTGGATGTCATGCCGATCCTCCGAACGGGCTGTGCCGGGTGTTCGCGGTGGGGGATGCCGGTACCGGACCGGCGGAACGGGGTGATCGGTCGCGTGAGCCGCGTGCGCCGGCTGCGGCGTCGGGTTCCTGCCCGACGGCGTACTCCAGGCCCGCCCACACCGTGGGGAGGTCGGCGGCGGGGGAGGCTGCGGTGGCGTGCCAGCCGGCGTCGCGCAGGATCTCGAGCTGACGCCGTGAGTCCGCGGGCCGCTCGGTGGCGAGGATCGCGTAGGCGGCGGAGCCGTAGTCGGAGGCGGAGCCGAGCGCCCTGGCCTCCTCCAGGGTGAGTACCCCGAGGAGGGCGATCAGCGGCCCGCGGCTGCGGGTGGCCGCCAGCTTGTCGAGGAGGTCATCACCGTAGGCGGTGTGGGCTGCGCCCTGTGGGGAGTCGGCGGGTGAGCGGCGGATCCGGCGTGCAGCGCTGCGGGCAGCCTCACCGGCGCGCACCACGGTGCTCCCGGAGCGGTCCTCGTCCTGGGTCCGGCGGCCGGTGTCCGGCGCGAGCTCCAGGGCCGCGAGACCCTCGGCGAGCCCGGCGACGGCGCCCTGGCCGTGGTGCTCCTCCTCGGCGGGGAAGGGTGCGGACGCCGAGTGGAGCAGGGCCGGGGCGCCCTGGTGGTCGAGGAACCGCAGGGCGTAGTTCCGCTCGAGCAGGTGTGCGCTGATGGACATCACCGCGGTCACCGCCCACTCGAACGTGGGGGAGGTGGACAGGCCGTTGCCCGTGACGCCGCCGTCGGTGCTGAACGCCGCACTGAACCCGGTGCTGAAGCTCGCGTGCCGCTGGTCCATGAGCAGGGTGGCCTGCGGGGTGGTCACCGATTCCTCCTGCCGCACCATGAGCTCGCTGTGGCGGGCGGTGGCCGCCCAGTGCACGCGCCGCATGGAGTCCCCGTGCCGGTACTCGCGGGTCATGACGTCGTCGTCGCTCGGGTTCGCCTGGCGCCGGGTGACGGCCATGCCGTCGTTGCCGCGGGAGCCGGAGAGCGGGGAGGCGAGCAGCTCCAGGGGGGCCGGCGTGACCACCAGGGAATCCGTGTCGCCGAGCACGTGCCGGGACTTGCCGAGTCCGAAGGGATCGGTGAACTCGGCGGTGACCGGGCCTATCTCGTAGACGCCGCGCGAGGTGGAGCGCAGCCGGTACTCGTAGAGGGACACGCCGTCGCGCGTGGGGTTCCGCGAGGGGTACGAGAACTGCGGCGCCTGGCCGAACCGTGCGGGCAGCTGCTCCTCCATGGCGATGCTCGCTCCTCCCGCCACGGAGGCCGTGAGCGAGAGCGACACGGTGGTGGTGGAGCCGATCTCCATGGACTGCGGGGAGAACTGGCGGCCCACGGAGAAGCGGGGTTTGACGATCCGGAGCACCAGCACGGAGGCGACCGGCAGCACCAGGAGCAGCACGCCCACGTACAGGAGGTCCCGCCGGCCGAGTATCTGGGCGGCCAGGAGCGCGCCCACCGCCGTGAGGACGAATCCCCAGCCGCGCACCGTGAGGATGCGCGAGGGGAGCCTGTCGAGTAGAGCCATCAGGGGGCCACCGGAGCTAGGAGGGACGGGGGCGGGGGCGCCGGCGGGGTCAGCGCCGCTGCCCCTCGCGGGCTACGGGCACGCGGTCCAGGATGTCCCGGACGATCCCCGATGACGTCTCCCCGGCGCTGGTGGCCTTGCGGTCCAGCAGGAGGCGGTGGGCCAGCACGGCGTCGGAGATGCCGGCGACGTCGTCGGGCAGGACGAAGTCGCGGCCCTCGAGCGCGGCGCCCGCCTTGGCGGCCCGCAGGAGCTGCAGGAGGGAGCGGGGGCTGGCCCCGAGGCGCAGCCGCGGGTGCTCCCGGGTGGCACGGCCGATCGCCACCGTGTACTCCTTGACCGCGGGGGAGACGTACACACCCCGCACCTGGTGCAGCATGGCCGCGATGTCCCCGGCGCTCGCCACCGGGCGGATCGCCTCGAGGGGGGAGACCGACTGGTGGGTCTCGAGCATGGCGACCTCCGCGCGGGCGTCCGGGTACCCCATGGAGATCCGGGCCATGAAGCGGTCGCGCTGGGCCTCGGGGAGGGGGTAGGTGCCCTCCATCTCGATCGGGTTCTGCGTGGCCACCACCATGAACGGTTCGCCGAGCGAGTGGGTGCGCCCGTCAACGGTCACCTGGTGCTCCTCCATGCACTCCAGCAGGGAGGACTGCGTCTTGGCCGATGCGCGGTTGATCTCGTCGCCGATCACGATGTTCGCGAACACGGGGCCGGGCCGGAACTCGAAGCGCCGGGAGTCCTGGTTGAAGATGGACACGCCGGTGACGTCCGAGGGCAGCAGATCAGGGGTGAACTGGATGCGGTTCACCGTGCAGTCGATGGTGCGGGCCAGGGTCTTGGCGAGCAGTGTCTTGCCCACGCCGGGCACGTCCTCGAGCAGCAGGTGGCCCTGGGCCAGCAGCACGGTGAGGGCGAGGCGGCCGGCTTCCGGCTTGCCGTCGATCACGGTGTTGACGGCTGCGAGGATGCGGCTGCTGATCTCGTGGAAACTGGCGCCGGGGACGTCCGGTTCCGCTGGTCCCCCCGACCGGGTGTTCGTGGCGGGATCGGCGATGTTGTTCTGGACGTCCATGGGTACCTTCCATGCAGGCGGCTGCGAAAGGACGCACGGCCTCGGGGGCCGGGAGCATCGCCCCACAGAGAACGGCCGCGGACCTCCCGACAGCAGGCAGGAGACCGGGCTGGCTGATTCAACAGATTACTAGTTCAACTGGTGCGCCGGAGGATAAGTTCCATGCGCCACTAGGCTTGAACCATGTGTAACGACGCAGCTCCCCTGATGCTTCCCTTCGTGCCGGGTGAGACCCCGCCGGCCTACCGGGAGCCCGGGAACGGTGGCGGTACGGCGGACGACGGCGCGCAGGCGGAGCCACGACGGCGCAAGGGCGGGTATCCGCCGCTTCCCGAGCCGCTGCCCGTCCCGGTGATCGACAACCACACGCACTTCGACTTCCGGGACGGCCAGGTCACGGTCTCCCTCGAGGACGCTCTCGACGCCGCCGAGGCAGCGGGTGTGCGCGGAGCCGTCCAGGTGGGCACGGACCTCGCCTCCTCGCGCTTCACCGCCGAGGTGGTGGAGCAGCACCCGCGGCTCCTCGGCGCGGTGGCCCTGCACCCCAACGACGCACCCCTGCTCGCCGAGGCGGGAACCCTCGACGACGCCCTCGCGGAGATCGAGCAGCTCGCCGCGGGTCCGCGCATCCGGGCGCTGGGGGAGACGGGCCTGGACTACTTCCGCACGGCGGAGGGTGGTCGGGGCGAGCAGCTGAGGTCCTTCCGCAGCCACATCGACATGGCCAAGCGCCTGGGCAAGGCGCTGCAGATCCACGACCGCGAGGCGCACGACGACGTGGTGCGCACCCTGCTCGCCGACGGCGCGCCGGAGCGCGTGGTGCTGCACTGCTTCTCCGGGGACGCGGGACTGGCCCGTATCTGCAACGAGAACGGCTGGTACATGTCCTTCGCCGGCACCGTGACCTTCAAGAACGCGGCCAACCTCCGGGAGGCACTGCTCGTGGCCGATCCCGCCCTGGTGCTCACGGAGACCGATGCGCCCTTCCTGACGCCCCACCCGCACCGGGGCCGCCCCAACGCCGCCTACCTGGTTCCGTACACCGTGCGCAGCATGGCGGAGATCCTCGACACCGGGCTCGATCCGCTCTGCACACGCCTGACGGCGAACACCGAGGCGGTCTACGGCAGCTGGGACTGAGTACGTGCGTAGATCGACGCCCGCGCCCGAGTAGTCGCCGGAAAATCTCGCGTGGGATGCACTCGTGCTCCATCCCCGGGGGCTTCGTACAGTTGGCGGCAGGAGCGCAGCAAGCCCGCCATCGTGCCGTGGCTGCCGCCTCCAGCACCGTCCTTCTCTTGAGACCGGAAGACGGCGGTGCGTCCGGCAGCTTCCTCCCCAGCAAGGAAGCAATCCCCAGTGGGCCGGCGGCGTCGGGAACCCTCCTGAGACCATGGTTCCCGAACCACGCCGTCGGCCCCGGGCCGGGCACAGCCTTTCTCCCCGGGGTGCCCGGGGAGAAGCGCGGACTGGGCAGCCGGATACCATGACAGGGTGATAACGCCCCCCGCCGCAGGCCGGCCAGCCCCCCTCTTCGGAGCCGTTGACATCCGGCGGCTGGCGGCGGAAGTGGACATACGCCCCACCAAGACCCTCGGCCAGAACTTCGTGATCGACGGCAACACCATCCGCAGGATCGTCACCGCGGCGCACCTCGGGGAGAACGAGACGGTGCTCGAGGTGGGTCCCGGCCTCGGTTCCCTCACCCTCGGCCTGCTCGACGTCGCCGAACGCGTGGTCGCCGTGGAGATCGATCCCGTGCTGGCGGCGAAGCTGCCGGACACCATCGCCCAGTGGCGCCCTGCCCGCGCGGCCGCGCTCGACGTCGTCCTCGAGGACGCCCTGCGCGTGACGGAACTGCCCCACCAGCCCACCGCCCTCGTGGCCAACCTCCCCTACAACGTGGCCGTTCCCGTGGTGCTGAACCTCCTCGAGCGGTTCCCCTCCCTGCAGCGCGGCCTGGTGATGGTGCAGGACGAGGTGGCGGACCGTCTCGCGGCGCCTCCGGGGTCCAAGATCTACGGCGTCCCGTCCGTGAAGGCCGCCTGGTACTCGAGCATGGGCAAGGCGGGGATGGTGGGCATGAACGTGTTCTGGCCGGCCCCGAAGATCGCCTCCGGCCTGGTGCGCTTCACGCGGAGGGAGCCACCGGCCACCACCGCCACCCGTGAGCAGGTGTTCGCCGTGATCGACGCCGCCTTCGCCCAGCGGAGGAAGACGCTGCGCGCAGCGCTCGCCGGCTGGGCGGGCAGCCCCGTCCTCGCCGAGCAGGCGCTGCGGGCCGCGGGGGTGGATCCTTCCGCGCGCGGGGAGGTCCTCGATATCACGGCGTTCGCGCGCATCGCGGAGGCCCGCGGAGAAGCGGCGGTCGCGCCCGCCGTGAACTAGGTTGGTTGACATGGTCTCGGGTAGAACAGTCGACATGCGCTCCGGCGCCCGTTCGGTGCGCGTTAAGGCCCCCGGCAAGATCAACGTCTCGCTCCAGGTGGGCCCGCCCCGCGAGGACGGCTACCACGGGATCGCGAGTGTGTTCTTCGCGGTGTCCCTTTTCGAGGAGGTCACCGCCACCGAGACCCCGGGTGAGGGCATCACTGTGACGGTCAACGGCCAGGGCACGCTGAACCTCCCCGCCGAGTCCATCCCGCTGGACCGCACCAACCTCGCCGTCCGCGCCGCCGAACTCCTCGCCGAGGTCAGCCCGGGCCGCAGGGGCGTGCACCTCGACATCACCAAGCGTGTCCCGATCTCCGGGGGGATGGGTGGCGGCTCCGCGGACGCCGCGGCAACCCTGCTCGCGTGCGACGCCCTCTGGGGCAGCGGGTTCTCACGGGACGAGCTCGCCAAGATCGCCGTCGACCTCGGCGCGGACGTCCCGTTCGCCCTGCTCGGCGGCACCGCCGTCGGGCTCGGCGTGGGGGAGCAGCTCACGCCCGCCATCTCCAAGACACCCCTCCACTGGGTCCTCGTGACCTCCGACTACGGACTGTCCACGCCCGAGGTGTACCGGCGGCTGGACGAGCTCCGCCTGAGCGCGGGCGCGGACCCCGATCCGCAGCCCGAGATCGATCCCGCGATACTCGGCGCCATGCGCGCCGGCGACGCCCTGGGCCTCGCCCCGCTGCTGCGCAACGACCTGCAGCAGGCCGCCCTGGACCTCGCCCCCGGCCTGGGCGATATCCTCGAGGAGGGGAAGGCGGCGGGTGCGCTCGCCGGGATCGTGTCCGGTTCCGGTCCCACCATCGCCCTCCTCACCAAGAGTTCCGGGCACGCGGCCGAGGTGGAAGCGTACCTCGAGGCCCGCGGCAGGCAGGCGATGTCCGTGCACGGGCCGGCGCACGGCGCCCGGATCGCCACCGACTTCTCCGCGGGCTGACCGCGACCCCTCCGTTTCAACTGAAAGCAGTATCTCCTTGGCACACCTCCTCGGCGCGGAAAGCGTCAGCGTCGCCTTCGTCACCCGTACCATCCTCGACAACGTCTCCCTCGGTCTCGAGGACGGCGACCGCATCGGCATGGTGGGGCGGAACGGCGACGGCAAGTCCACCCTCATGCGCCTGCTGGCCCAGCGCAGCACCCCTGACTCCGGCCGCGTGACCAAGCGCCGTGACGTCTCGGTGGGCTACCTGGACCAGTCGGACGTGCTCGACGGCGATCTCGAGGTCGGCGCGGCGATCGTGGGGGACCAGGCGGACCACGAGTGGGCGTCCAACCCGAAGATCCGCGACGTCATGGGCGGGCTCGTCTCCGAGGTGGACTGGCACGCCCGCGTGTCCTCCCTCTCCGGCGGGCAGAAGCGGCGCGTGGCCCTGGCCAAGCTGCTGATCGGCGACGACGACGTCATCATGCTGGACGAGCCCACCAACCACCTCGACGTGGAGGGCGTGGCCTGGCTGGCCCGCCACCTCCGGCAGCGCTGGCGCCCCACCGAGGGCGGCCTGCTGGTGGTCACCCACGATCGCTGGTTCCTCGACGAGATCTGCAACCACACGTGGGAGGTCCACGACGCCGTCGTCGACGATTTCGACGGCGGGTACGCCGCGTACGTGCTCGCGCGCGCCGAGCGTGACCGCATGAACTCGGTGATCGAGTCCAAGCGCGTGCAGCTCGTCAAGAAGGAGCTCGC
>JASLBS010000151.1 GCA_030146405.1 Arthrobacter sp. | reverse complement strand
GCTACCGATGGGAAGCTGTGTCGAGGCGATCGGTGCCTTCGGCGGTGGGTTCCCGACCGAGGGCTTCCGGACAGCGGCGGGTACGGAACTCCACGTCGACAGTCGCTCGCTCATCCTCTGCGCCGGGACTGTCGGTGCGGTGTAAGCGACCGCTCGTCCGCGATGGTCGGTCGTGGCAGAGGCGGGGCTGATCCCGCCGGCGAGGAGCGCGAGGAGTAGGAGGGCCACCCCGGCCGGGCGTCGGGCATCGTGCTGCCGAGGTCCGGACGAATCCGCTCTGCTACTGCTCATGCCCGCCCGTTCTCGCTCTGCGCCCCCATCTCGGCGTCGTCCATCAGGCTACAAGGAGGTTCGTGAGGCTCCGCAGCTCCTGCGGAAAGTGTGTCGAACGTTACGTCCGTCAGGACCAGTGGCCGGGCCTTTCGAGGTGGGCCGGGAGCCGCGTCCGGCCGTCACCGTCCGCAGCAGCCACCTGCATCGGCGTGAGGTAGAGCGCCCGGGACAGGTCGGCCCCCTGCACCCTGGCGTCCCGGAGGTCCGCCCCCAACAGGTCCGCCCAGCTGAGATCGCTCCCTGAGAGGTCCGCCGCGATCAGATAGGCACCTCGGAGGTCTGCTCCCCGAAGGGATCGCCCCGCGAGCGCGGCCCCCATCAGATCGGCACCGGGCCTGACGCGCTTGGGAACACCCTCGGCTTGTGCGCCGCTGCGGACGGCGGCACTCACCGCGGTCAGTACCTCCCCCGTCCTGGCGCGCAGGGCGTCGACGTCGAGAGTCGTGAGTTCACCGGCTTCCAGACGGGTCAGTGCCGCAACCTCATCGATCATGGCAT
Organism: Arthrobacter sp.; assembly: GCA_030146405.1. Classification (GTDB taxonomy): domain Bacteria; phylum Actinomycetota; class Actinomycetes; order Actinomycetales; family Micrococcaceae; genus Arthrobacter_D. Next base: position 1,744 of record JASLBS010000151.1, on the reverse strand, counting down.
TCACCGTCCGAGCCATACCGTCCGGCAGCGTCCTCACGCTGTCGAGCCGCAGTGCCTCGTCGAGATACCAGAGGAGTTCGTGGAGGTGGCGCATGACGGGGAAGGCCGTGAAAATCGCACTGCGACTGCCCGGATCGGTGGTCCAGCTCACGCCACCGAATGTCTGCTGGGCCACCTGCTGGCCCGCGCCGAAACAGTCGAAGGCGGTACAACCCCTGTACCCGGTGTCGCGGAGTCGCGCATGGATGGTGCAGCTGAAGTCCTCGGACAGGTTGTGGCATGCCTTCCCGATCGGCTTGTCGTGCCCGAAGTCGGAGGACCGCTCGAAACCCAGCGCCGAGCAGCAGAGGGCGAAACAGCGCGAGCAGTCCGCAGTCAACTCGATGTCCGCTTGCCCGGTGAGCTGCAGGGGTGCGGCAGGCACGGCGCTCCTTCTGATCGTGATCGGAAATCTCTGGAAACGTTCGGGGCCCTTCTGGCCCCGATCCCATCCTGACCCCTCAGCCCGGTCCCGTGAAACCGACGGCCGCATCCGGATTCTTCCGCCGTCCCTGCAACCGCTGCGGTGCGCGCCCGGGGTGGGCGAGGTCCTCGTGCACCGCACACCGGTCCATTCACGACGAAGCCCCACCGGACGGATCCGGTGGGGCTTCGTCACGGTAGTTCCTACTGCCCTGTACGTCGTGGTGCGCGGTGCCTAGTGCACGGGAGTAGGAGTGTCTCCGCCGTCCTCCGGCGTGCGCACGAAGAACGAGGCGACGACGGCCAGCAGGAAGATGATGGCACCGTACAGGAAGGCGGCGCGGATACCGCCCGCCATCGCGGGGAGCTCCGCGACTCCGTCGGAAGCCAGCGCTGCGCTCTGGATGGTCATCACGGAGATGAACAGTGCCGTACCGGCGGCGCCCGCCAGTTGCTGGGCAGTGCCGAAGACGGCGCTACCGTGCGAGTAGAGCCGGGGCTGCACCGAACCGAGGGCCGAGGTCAGCAGCGGCGTGAAGATCAGGGCGAGGCCGATGCTGAGCACCACGTGTGCGGCGAGCACCATCCAGATGGACGTGTTCTCGGTGACCTGGGTCATGGACCAGAACACCGCACTCACGATCAGCGACCCGGGCACCAGGAGCACCCGGGGGCCCCGGCGGTCGTAGATGCGACCCACCACCGGACCGAGCAGGCCCATCACGAGACCGCCGGGCAGGAGGAGCAGGCCCGAGGTGAAGGGAGTCTGCCCCAGGACCTCCTGGACATAGATGGGAATCAGGATGATGGTCCCGAAGAGGGCCATCATGCTCACCGCGATCGCCACGATGGACACGGTGAAGTTGCGCGAGGTGAACACGCGCAGATCCAGGAGGGCAGCATCACGTCGCTGCAGCATCAGCTGGCGCGTGATGAAGCAGGCGAGGAAGACGATCCCCGCGACGAGGGGCAGCATGGGCGGAACGGCGCTTCCTTCGGAGGCCTCGCCCAGTTGGCTGAAACCGAAGATGAGTCCACCGAAGGCGAGGACGGACAGGATCACGGACAGCACGTCGATGGAGGACTGCCGCGGGGTGGTGACATTCTGCATCTTGGCGGAGCCGATACCGAGGGCAACGAGCGCGATCGGCAGGACGAGCCAGAAGATCCAGCGCCAGTCGAGGGTGCTGAGGATGGCTCCGGAGATACTGGGGCCGAGTGCGGGAGCCACCGCGATCACGATCGAGATGTTCCCCATGATCTTGCCGCGGGACGCCGGCGG
>JASLBS010000147.1 GCA_030146405.1 Arthrobacter sp. | reverse complement strand
TCCGCCGATCGTGCCGCGGTACAGGGTGGACGGCGTGAGGAAACCGGTGGCGATGAGCCAGTAGTCGTTCCCGGAGTCCTCGTCCTCGTCGTCCACCGCGTAGGCATCCACGGAATGCAGGGGCGGGCACGCGTCGAGGAGTTCGTACCGCCAGTCGTTCCCGGGATCGAGGATCCTGATCTCCGAGGACACGTCGTGGAGGAGGTTGAGGAGGAGGTGGTCGCGCGTCCAGCTCCAGGACTGCAGGGAGGTGGACGCGTCGGGGGAGAAGACCGGGACGAGTGCGCGGTCACCGGAGAGGTAGGACTCGAGGTCCACCACGAGCAGTGAACCCGCAGCATGGGTAACGCCGGCCACGGTCCATGCGGACCGAGGCCGGATGATGAGCCACTGGCGGTGCAGGGAAATGCTCGCATCCTCGGGCACGTCGATCAGGCGCCAGTCGTCGGCCTGTCGGAGGTACGTCCGGCGGTTGTAGAAGTCGATGGTGTCGAGGGCGACGTCCCGCTCGAACCCGGGCGTCGGGTCATGCAGCACGACGGCCATCATGTGGTCCTCGGACACCTCGAAATACTGCTCGGCGGAGGCGAGGTCGGTTCCGCGGTGCAGCGTCCGCACCGTCCTCGGGTAGGAACTCGAGGTCATGGAGCCGGGTCCGAAGTCCGTACCGACATAGAGGGAATCCGGACCCGCCCAGCTGATCCGGCTCTTCGCACTCGGGATGTCGAAGCCACCGTCCACGAACTCACGGCTCTCGAGGTCGAACTCCCGGTACCGGGCTGCGTCGCCGCCGTCAGGAGAGAGCGCCACCAGGACGCGCTCGTAGGGTTTGCCGCTCGCGGGGCGGAGGAAGAGGGCCCCGGCCCACACCCATTCCGTCTCCTCCGCGGCGCTCAGGGCGTCGAGGTCGAGAAGGAGCTGCCAGTCCGGGGCGGCGGAGGAGTAGCTCTCCCAGTCGGTCCGCCGCCAGATACCCTGGCGGTGCTCGGCGTCCCGCCAGAAGTTGTAGTAGTAGTCACCGTGCTTCCCCGCCATGGGGATCCGGTCCGTGGAATCGAGTACCTCGAGGAGGTTCCGCTCCCGGTCCTCGAACTCCGGGGTCACGAGGGCGTCCTCGGTCAGCGCGTTCTCCGCGCGGACCCACTCCAGTTGCCGGTCGCCGTAGATGTCCTCGAGCCAGAGGAAGGAATCGTCCGTCGTCCCGCTGGTCTGCGTCGAATGCGTCATCCCTTCATCCTATGCAGGGCCGATAACCGCGCGCTCCTGGAGCTTGTCCGGGTCGCGCGGGTGCGTTGTGCGGATTGGATAGTCTGGGCCGGTGAGGATCGAGGATGCGCGGCACGTGGCGGTGGTAGGGGGTGGACCTCGCGGTACCTCCGTGATGGAGCGGATCATCGCCCGCCACCGTGTGCTCGGTGATGCCGCCCCGCGCCTCGCCCTCCACCTCATCGAGCCGCACGAGCCGGGGCCGGGCCACATCTGGAGGACGGACCAGTCCCGCCTCTTCCTGATGAACACGCCCTGCCTGTATCCCACGGTGGTGCCGGTGGGACCGGCCGCAGCGGGTATCGCGGCGGCGCCCGTACCGCTCTCCTTCGATCGGTGGCGCTGGCAGGTCCGCGAGGGCCGAGTGAGGGGCGTGAGCGACGAGGACGCCGACGAGTGCGAGCGGCTGGCGTCGAGCGACTTCCCGAGCAGGGCCCTGTACGGCCGTTACCTCACGTGGATGTTCGAGGAGGTCGTGCGGTCCGCACCCCCAGGCATCACGGTCGAGCACCACCGCAAGGAGGCGGTAGCACTCGAACGGGTGGGTCCTGTTGTGCAGGGCGCGAGCGCCCCCGGCCTCGATGCGGGTGCGCGGGAGTGGAACCTGCTCCTCGACGACGGCACGCGGCTCTCCGCGGACGACGTCGTCCTGGCACTCGGACACCTTCCGGCAACACTGACCCCGGAACAGGAACGGTTCCAGGACGCAGCGGCACGCCACGGTCTGCAGTACTGGCCTCCCGCCGTTCCGGCCGATGTGGCCTGGCACCGCCTACCCGCCGGGAAGACCGTGCTGATCCGCGGGCTCGGCCTCAACTTCTTCGATGCCATGATCCAGCTGACGGAGGGCCGTGGCGGAGAGTTCTCGCGCCTCGACGACGGACGGCTCGAGTACCGGCCGTCCGGCAGGGAACCGCGCCTCGTCGCTGCCTCGCGACGCGGTGTGCCCTACCGGGCCAAGGCCTCCCTCGACTCGTACATCCCCCGCAGCGTGGTGCTGCGCTTCTGTTCGCCCGACCACGTGCTCGCTTTCCGGGCGGAGGGAGTCCAGCCGGGCTTCGACCATGACCTCTGGCCGCTGCTGCATCGCGATGTCCTCTGGGCCTACTACTCGACCCTCTGCCGAACACAGGAGGGTGCCCTCCAGGTTCTGGTGGAAGGTTTCCTCAAGGAGCTCGATCGAGCGCTCGCCGTGACAGGGCCTGCGTGGGAAGCGGCTGCCGGCAACGCCGTGGGCCGCGCTGTTCCGGAGGAGTTCCGGCTCGATGTGGAGGCGCTCGCTCATCCTTTCATCGGGCGTCGATTCGCCGATGAGGAGGAGTTCGCCGCCGTCGTGCTCGATCACCTCGATGCGGACGTTGCCGGCTCCGCGCAGGGGGAGGACGATCCCCTGAAGATGGCCATCGGCGCCCTGAACGCAGGGCGCTCCGTCATCAAGCAGGCCGTGGCCGACGGCGGTATTTCCGATGCCTCCTGGAACACCGAACTCCGTGGCTGGTTCGAGCCGCTCGTCGAGGGGCTCGCCAGCGGACCGCCACCCGTGCGCATCGCCCAGCTCGCGGCACTCGTGCGGGCCGGCGTCGTCCGCTTCGTCGGGCCGAATCCGAGCTTCGGGTTCGATCCGGACGAGAAGCTGTTCCGAGCCGCCTCCCCGTGGGTGCAGGGCGGATCGTTCACCGCGCGCTACCTCGTGGAGGCGATGATGCCGGTCAATCGTGTCTCCACCAGCTTCGCGCCGCTCATGCGGGATCTGCTGGAGCGCGGGACCGTGCGACCCCGGATCGTCATGGGAGAGGACGGAGTGCCGTTCACGTCCGCCGGACTCGATGTCACTGCACCGCCCTATCGGGCCCTCGATGGTATGGGGAAGACGCAGGAATCCCTCTTCGTGATCGGGCTCCAGCTCGCGTCGGTGCAGTGGGGCACGGCCATCGCGGCGGAGGCCGGTGCCTCGCTGGAAGCCGGTGGCAGGACTCTCCTCGATGCCGATGGGATCGCCGGCATGATCCTCGACGCTGCGGGGCGTGCCGGCTGACGGTGCCCTGACATCGAGCCGGTCAGGAGGGGAGCCCCGGAGCATGACGCGGTACCGATCATGTCCCCCATAGAATCTCGGCGGGTGAGCGACGGCTTGCTACCAGGTGGCACCAGAAGGGCCCCCCACCGTACTGGTGAGGGGCCCTTCTGGTGTGACCTGATGGGTCTGGATGGTAGTGGCGGACCAGCTACCGCGCGAGGCGTTGGCGTGGTCCGTCCGCGGATGCACGGTGACTCACCGAGCTACCGTGCACCCCCGTCCCTTCGCCCGGCAGGGATCAGCCCGGGTTGCCCGGCTTGACGGGCTTGACGGGCTTCTCCGGCTTTTCGGATTTGCCCGGCTTGATGGGCTTCTCCGGCTTGACGGGCTTGATCGGCTTCTCGGGCTTGCCCGGTTTCACGGGCTTCTCCGGATCGGCCGGTACCACCGGAGGCGTCGCCGCCTCCACCGTCACGGGGAGAGTGACCGTGGTGGCACTCGGAGCAGCCGTCAGGACGATGCGCCCCTGGCCACTCACCGTCGCCGGAACCGTGAGGTCCACCGTGGCACCGCCGTCCGTGACCGGGAAGGATCCCAGCTGGGTGGTGGTACCGTCCGCAGCCACGAAGCTCGCGGCCAGCGTGGTGTTGACGGGGCTGCCGAGTGAAGTGAGGTCCAGCTTGGACACGGTGAAGGAGACCTGCGAGCCGGCCGTAACCGTAGTCGGAGCGCCCTGCACCTGCACGCCGCGACGATCGAACGACGGCGACAACGGGCTGTTGGCCCTGATGTAATCGATCCACGCATCGCGGTCCACCAGACCGGACTCACGGGTGTCGACTCCCTCACGGAAGACCGTGAAGTTGTCGCCGCCCTGTGCCAGGAAGCTGAACGTGCCGATCCGGTAGTCCCTCGCCGGATCGAGCGGTGCGCCG
>JASLBS010000088.1 GCA_030146405.1 Arthrobacter sp. | reverse complement strand
AACTGATCGGTAGTTGAAGGTCAAAGTAAAACCGAGGGGCGCAATTCATGCCGGAAGAACGAGTTCACAGGGTTGCGTGTGCGTCGTCCCGGTGACGGTGGAGTAGTTCGAGCGAGATGTCCCAGAGCCGTGTGGCGTTGGAGGGGTCCAGCGCGTAGGCGCGGACGCCGTGGGTCCCGTTGATGATCTCCGGTACGACGGCGGCTTCCATGCAGTCCTCGAGATATCTACCTCCGATCCCGTCGAGAAGAGGGGAGACGGCGGCGAATACCGAAGTTGCTGCGCCCTGTTCCGGGGTCTTCGTCGTCAGGCCGGCGGCAGCGGCCTGCTGTTTGACGGCAGCCAGGGTATCCGGGTTCCAGTGGCGTTGCAGATTGGTCCAGATTCCTCCGGGCATCACGGCGTTGGCGGTGATGCCTTCAACGGCCCATCGTCGTGTGGCTTCGACGGCGAAGAGCACGTTGGCGGTCTTGGATTGGCCGTAGGCCTGGCCGGCATCGTAGGGGCGGTGGTCGAAGAACAGGTCGTCGTACACGATGTCGGACATGCCGTGACCGCTCGAACTCAAGGACACGATCCTCGCGCCTTCCGCAGCTATCAGCGCGTGGTGCAGCCCGTTGGTGAGTGCGAAGTGTCCGAGATGGTTCGTCGCGAACTGTAGTTCCCAGCCGTGCCTCGTCCGCAGCTCCGGTGTCATCATGATTCCCGCGTTGTTGACGAGTATGTGGAGTGGACCTGACCAAGCGTCTGTGAACCGGTCCACAGAGGTGATGTCGGCGAGGTCGAGAGCATGGACAAGCACTCTCGCTTGAGGGTGCGTGCGGCTGATGTCGGCGGCAACACGGTGCCCGGCGTCGACATCACGGACGGCGAGGGTCACTTCGGCATCAGCATGAGCGAGGGCTCGGGCGGTCTCGATGCCGATGCCGGAGGAGGCTCCGGTGACGATCGCTCTCCTGCCTGCGAGATCGATGCCCTCGACGACGTCGTGCGCGGTGGTCACCGCGGTGAAAGGGGAGTTGATGGTTGTCATGGCAGGTGCCCTGTCTCGGAGGTAGGCGGAAAGGTTGTCACCGTTCGTGGCAGGGCTGGCGTCATGCCGACCGGGTCGAGGAGATCCCGCCGTCGATGGAAAGGATGCTTCCGTGGATCATCCGGGAAGTGTCCGATGCCAGGAACAGTACGCCCTGTGCTACGTCCTGGGGCTGCACGACAACGCCTGCCGGAGTCGTGGCGGTCATCGCGTCGAGGACGGTGCGGGCTGCTTCATTGCCGGGGGTGAGAGTTGCACCCGGGGAGACCGTGTTGACGCGGACGCCCTGTGCGCCGAACTCGGCGGCCCAGGATCTGGTGAGTTGTTCGATGGCCGCCTTGGTCGCCGTGTACAGGGCGGCGAAGGGGCTGCCGACCGATGCCATCCACGAGCCGACGTTGATCACCACACCGCCTCCGGCGTCTGCCATTGCGGGAAGGATGGACGCGGCGAGTACGTGTGGAGCCCGGATGTTGACCGCGAGCATCGCGTCGAGGTCGTCATCGGTGAGGTCAGCGGTCGTCGTTGCAGGATAGATGCCCGCGTTATTGACGAAGATGTCGACGCGACCTCCCAGTAAGGCCGTCGCGTCCGTGACGAATTGCCTGATCTCGTTGTAATCGCCCGCCAGGTCGACCGCGAGGAAGTCCGCGCGACCACCGCTGTCCTTGATGCGAGCCGTGACCTCGGCTCCTCGGGTGTGGTTGCGTCCGCTCACCACGACATGGGCGCCCGCTGCGGCCAAGGTGTCGGCGATGGCGGCTCCGATGCCGCTGGTGGAACCAGTGACGAGAGCAGTCCGCCCGTCGAGAGGAGTCGTCGTGATGGGTGTGGCGTTCGTTGTCATGAGTCAGTTGTAGATGCCAGCCCACAACTCGAGCCAGACCCTGCTCAACCAGGGCACGGCAGGACCACGTTCGGACAGGCGATGAGATCTACAGTGAGGAGATGATCGTCGATCGGACACAACTCGGAACGTTCCTGCGCTCTCGTCGGGACGCTCTGACCCCGACTGCGGCCGGTATCGAGGCCTTTCCCGGACCACGCCGGGTGCCCGGCCTGCGCAAGGAGGAACTCGCGGTGCTGGCGGGCATGAGTTCGGACTACTACAGCCGGCTCGAGCAAGGACGGCAGGCGAATGTCTCCGGTAGCGTGCTCGATGCGCTGGCCCGGGCTCTGCGCTTGAACGAGGTGGAACGGAAGCATCTCCTCGCTCTGGCCAACCCTTCCAGTCGGTCATGTGTCGCATCACCGGCCCCTCAGCAAGCCGACCCGGGACTACTGAGACTGATGACGGCGATGGATCATGTGCCGGCTCTCGTGCTCGGCCGCCGCGCTGAGGTGCTGGCCACCAACGCGCTTCTCACTGCAGTACTTGAAGGCCTCCGGCCGTCGACGTCCCTGGCTCGGTTCATGTTCTTCGACCCCCTCGCTCGGGAGCGCATCGTGAACTGGGCGCATTTCGCCGCAACGTCGATCGCTGCTCTGCGTGGAGAACTGGGCCGCCACCCTGACGATGAACGACTGATTGCCCTGATCGACGAGTTGCGGTCACGGGATGGGGATGCAGCGCAGTGGTGGGATGACCACAGTGTGCAGGACTACGCCTCGGCGGCAAAACGGATCCTGCACCCGGTGGTCGGAGAACTGTCCTTCGATATCGAGACAGTTACATCACCACGAGCCGTCGATCAGGTCCTCGTCACCTACACGGTCCAGCCCGATTCCCACACGGCACGGAGACTGCCGTTCCTGGCCAGCTGGGGGGCAGAACAAGCGGCGTCTCGATGAGGCTCCGCTGATCTCCCAACGGTCGGGTCCACGTCTTGTTCGGACCTGTGGAAAGGCCCTGTAGCCTCGGCACATCGGTCGACACCTGACGTCCTGACTCAGGACACCAGGCCTTGTTCACGATGTGGGTGACTCGTGGGCGGCGAGTTCTTCGGCTAGTTCGATGCAGCGAAGGCGGGCGGGGGAGAAGTCGTAGGGCATCTTTGTGATGGCTTCAAGTGCGCTCATGGACCCCTGCTTTCTGTCAGAGCCGTGGTCAGCTTCTTTTTCACCTTCGTCAGCGGTATCGGGGTGTAGAGCATCCCAGGAGTCGAGGATCGCATCGTCGTCCGTTAGTCCGGAATCCTCGAGGACGACATGCAATGCCTGTTCGAAGGCATGGCGTTGGGCGGCCACCTGTGCCACGCGGGGGTCGTCGACAGCGATCGTGTCATCGAGTGCCTCCTCGGCGGCATCAACACGATCAGATTCTTCCCGCAGACCCGGGTGGGTAGCCAAAGCGATGTAACGGGTGGCGTTGATGGCCGCACCGAGCGGGCCGAAGATTCGCTCGATGACCAGCAGGTTATCCAGGTCCGTCTGGCGCAGGGAGCCCTCGGGCAGGCTCTCGAGGCGGCTGGTGACGAAGTCGGAGAGCAGACCCATCCTGCTGCCGCGGGTACGCATACGCTGCACGGCAGTACGCTGCCGCTGCAGTTCTGCTTCCTGGGTCAGAAGGGTTCTCTCCAGCCGTTCCAAGGTACCCGCGACGCCGTGGTCGCCGTGGTCATTGGTGGCACCGGCAGGAGTCGCGTCAGTGAAGGCGTCACGGATGTCGTGCAGGGCGATTCCGGCGTCGGCCATCTTGCGGATCCATAGCAGCCGGATCATTTCTTCGTAGCCGTAGCGGCGGTGGCCGTCGCTGCCCCGCTCGGGCTCGGGGAGCAGGCCGATCTCGTGGTAGTGACGGATCGCCCGCGGAGTGGTGCCGACGAACGATGCCGCGTCACCGATCTTGACCCGACGCGGCGGGATGAAGGACAAATACATGAGCGGAGCCTTCCTGAATGGTGCGGGACGTAAGTCCAGCGGATCACATCACGCTACGGAAGGTGCAACCCAAAGCACCCCCTCCCCCGGCGCCCAGCCCGCAATCCGATGCTCCACGAACCGGCCCGCCACCGCCCGACCGCCTGCGACGTCAACCCGGCTCTGACGTCAACCCGGCTCTTCGGCCGCGTCCTTATTGATCGCGCACGTCGCACATGCCAGGTGTCTCTGCCCACACGACCCACGCGATGCCAACCCAACACCAGCTCCCTCCACAGGGCGGGTAGCTCGGTGTTGGGCAGCCCTGTCCTTCATTCCGCCTCGTAGTTAGCATCAGAATCATGGACTTCAAATATCTCGGAAATAGTGGGCTCAAGATCTCGGAAATCACCTACGGCAACTGGCTCACGCACGGCTCGCAGGTCGAGAGCGACGTGGCCACGCAGTGCGTGCGCGCCGCGCTCGACGTCGGTATCACCACCTTCGACACGGCGGACGCCTATGCGAACACCGCAGCGGAGACCGTGCTCGGTGAGGCGCTGAAGGGTGAACGCCGCCAATCGCTCGAAATCCTCACGAAGGTCTACTGGCCCACGGGCCTCAAGGGCCACAATGACACCGGACTGTCCCGCAAGCACATCATGGAGTCCATTGACGGGTCGCTGGAGCGACTCCAGACCGATTACGTGGATCTGTATCAAGCTCACCGGTACGACCACGAGACACCGCTCGAGGAAACCATGCAGGCGTTCGCCGACGTCGTGCACCAGGGCAAGGCCCTGTACATCGGGGTCAGTGAGTGGACGGCCCAGCAGATCCGGGACGGTCACGCCCTCGCGAAGGAACTCGGTTTCCAGCTGATCTCCAACCAGCCCCAGTACTCCATGCTGTGGCGCGTCATCGAGGGTGAGGTCATCCCTGCCTCGGAGGAGCTCGGGCTGTCGCAGATCGTCTGGTCACCGGTGGCCCAGGGTGTGCTGACGGGCAAGTACAAGCCGGGGCAGCAGCCCGAGCAGGGTACCCGTGCCTCAGATGACAAGGGCGGCGCGGACATGATCAAGCGCTGGATGGACGACGAAGTCCTCACCGGTGTGCAGAAGCTCGCCCCCATCGCGGACGAAGCCGGCCTCACCATGGCGCAGCTTGCAATCGCATGGGTGCTGCAGAACAAGAACGTGGCCTCGGCGATCATCGGTGCCTCGCGCCCCGAGCAGGTCAGGTCGAACGTTACGGCCGCCGGGGTCACGCTCGAGCCCGGCCTGATGAAGAAGATCGACGCGGCGATCGGTGACCTAGCCGAAGCCGACCCGGCCAAGACCGTCTCCCCCGAAACGCGCCCCGCATAAGGGTCGCGGTCATCGGCTCCAGCGGCGAAATAGGAGGCAGCGTCATTGCTGAGATGCTGCCTCGAGGTTCTTGGCTCGGATCTGCACGAGGAGCGCGGGCGTGCAGCGCAGGCAGCGGGACCATATGCACGACTGGCCCCAGACATGGGTGCAGTTCTGCTTTCCTTCGTGGCGGTACCTCCCTGTTGCGCCGGAGAATTCCGCCGGAGCGACCGGACACCCAGTGCTGAGCCCGACGTTGCCGCACGTCGCTCCGCGGTGAAGGGGGAGCCGACGGCGCTCATGGCGAGCGCCGTCTCAGCGGCGATCCCTCTTGATCAGTTCTCCTCACCGTCCGTCTGGTAGGCAGCAAGGAAGGCGGGGGACGGATCGATCACCTCGATGACATCGACGAGTATCCCTTCGGGTGCTTCCATGATGAAGTGGCGCTGCCCGAACTCCTCGTCACGAAGAGGTAGGCGTACCGGAACCTCGGCGCGCTCGGCCAGGCGACCGTATTCTGCCGCGGCGTCGTCGACTTCCACGTTGAGCAACATCCCGCTGACCGGCGTCCGGAAACCCTCGGGGAGCGTCGGGTGGGAGTAGGACAGAAAAGCCACTTCGTGGACGTCGCGACGCAGGCTCACGTACCAGTCCGTTGCGAACGTCTCGACGAAACCGAGGTGCTCGGTGAAGAAGTCAGCCGCTGCCCGCGGGTCGTGAACGGCAAGGACGGGGTAGAAGCTGTTCACGTTCTGCATCGAGATTCCTCACGCATGCGATGTATGCCAGCACCCTACCTTCACGATGTTCGTGACGGCTATGGCGGAACACGCTTCCGAGTAGCCGGCGACGCTCCAGCAGAGGATCAGCCGGGCGCTGGTACTCGGGAGCAGGAATCGGTTCAGCAGAGGGCTCTTCACCTCAGCCGATGGACCGCGCGAGCTGCAGGAGGTTCCCGACCGTGTCGTCGAGTACGGCCACGATGACGGGACCCATGGCGGTCGGTGGTCGGGTGAAGGTGACACCGAGTGCGTTCAGCCTGTCGTACTCTGCCTGAACGTCAGCGACCCCGAGCACGCAGAACGGTATACCGTCGGCGACGAGGGCCTCGGCGAACGGTGCGGTGGCCGGATGACCCTTGGGCTCGAGGGAGATCTGCGTACCGTCCGGGCGGTCAGGATCGACAACGGTGAGCCAGCGGCTCTCACCGTGGGCTCATCGGCGGCTACGGCGAAGCCGAGTCGCTGCGTAGAGAAGTCGAGCACCCGCTGCTGGTCGTCGACGAAGCTGCTCACTGCTTCGAGTTTCATCATGATGCCTTTCGAAGAGGCCCCCGACCGAGGATCCCGGCAACAGGTGGTGTATTCATGCTGTGGAGCCGGGAGTGGCCGCCCGCAGGGGTCACCTACGTCCACGAGAGGTTGTCGGCCTCCAGGCAACGCGCCCCGTCGGTGGTCCATGCGCTCGCCGCAGGATCCGCCCACATCACTCGATCTTCGCTGATGAAGCGCAACGGACTATATACTCAAAAAGTTGAGTATATAGTCGATCAAGGGGGACGCCGAAAGGGGTTCGTGCGCCGCATTCCTCGACGACGGGGCTCTCCCCGATCCGTGCTGTTCATTGCATCGGCAACCCGCTGTGCACATGAAGCTACGCCCTGATCCGAACGCAGTTCGGGGTTGGCCGGCGTCCGTAACTCTCACCAGGGGAACTGCTATGAGCTATCGATATGTCGCGATCGGGGACAGTCTTTCGGAAGGGGTGGGGGATCTTCCATGGCCGGACGGAACACCGCGTGGATGGACGGATCGCCTCGCTGGTCTGCTCACTCTCCAGCACGGGCCCGTCGAATATGCGAATCTCTCCGTCCGCGGATACAAGACAGACCAGGTCCGCGATCACCAGCTGGACCGGGCACTGGGTCTTGGTCCCGACCTCGTCACCATCACAGCCGGCATGAACGATATCCTGCGACCACGCGTCGATTTCGATGCCCTGTGCGCGGGACTCACCGAACTGGTCACGGCTTTCAAGGAGTCGGGAGCCGAAGTGATGTTCGTGCCGATTCCCGACCTCTCGGACATCTCACCGGCAGGGAGCCTCGTCGACGTCCGGCGACGACGCTTGAACGCCATCTACCAGCAGTTGTGCGACCGGTTCGGCGTCCTGCCGATCGCCAGTAGCGAGGGGACCGTCTTCGAGGACCCGCGGGCGTGGGCACCTGACCGTCTTCATCTCTCCCAGGTGGGACACGAACGCCTCGCTCTGGGGGCAGCCGATGCCCTGGGCATCGCGGGCTCTTCCGAATGGAACACAGCCTTCGAGCAGTTGGCACTTCCGAGGACCTTCCTCACCGAAGCACGGTGGTGGTGGTTCTACGTGCTGCCGTGGCTCAACCGTCGTCTTCGCGGGCGGTCCTCCGGGGACGGGCGGACAGCCAAGCTTCCCATGCTCGGCATCGTGGAATCGACAGGAACCAAGTGGATCAGCGCACCAGATGGTCCGGCTCAGTCACAGGTGTAGGACCGGAGAATCCGATTTCCTTGTTCGAAGCCACCATCCGGGTTATGTGCCTATTCCGATGTGTCCTACCGTTGAAGGATGGCGTTGCGACATGCGATTCTCGCCGCTCTTGCATACGAAGAGCCTTCCGGATACGACCTCTCCAAAGCCTTCGACGCGACCGTTTCGAGCTATTGGGCAGCGACGTCACAGCAGCTGTATCGGGAGCTCGACAGGATGGAAGCCGCAGGACTCGTTGTCGCCCGTATGGTCGAGCAGGAGAAACGCCCCAACAAGCGCCTCTTCTCGCTGACCGACGCGGGTCGTGTGGCACTTCGGGAGTTCACCAGCCGGCCCCCGAGACCTATCGCGATTCGGGACGAGTTGCTCGTGCAGGTCGAGGCCATGGAGCTGGGGGACTCCGGAGCAATCCACTCTCACATCGAAGAAAAACTCGCTGCTTCGGAGAACAAACTGCGCCGATACAGGAAGACGCAGGCCTTTCTTCTCGACGAGCGTTCTGAGGAGGAATACCTCGTGGCATCGAGAAGCATCGGCCCTTATCTCACGCTCAAACGAGGAATACTCTTCGAAGAGGAGAACATCGGCTGGTGTACCTTCGTGCTTCAAGTGCTGAGTGCCCGAGCCGAGCAGGCCCCCGGATGAGTATCAGGCCCGCCAACGGGCCGTAGGGAGCGGCCAACGCTGTCTTGCCCGATGTTCCTTCCTCCTTCAGGCTGGTGGCCCTGCGATGGAGCGGCGCTACGCTGGGTTCGCCGATCCGCCGGCGGCGCCGTAGTGCCCCGGCCACTCCTCCACGCGGATGCGGGTGATATCGCGGATCCTTCCCGCCGTACCCCACTCGTTCCGGCCCAACCGGGAGAGGGGGTTCAACGCGCCGATGGTGGGGTGGTCGCCGTCGAGCACGTCCTCGGAGACGACGGCGTGGAGCACCTCCCCGAACACGAGCGTGCAGTCGCCCATCTCCTGGGTGGCGTGCAGACGGCACTCGAGGGCCACGGGGGATTCGAGGACGCGCGGTGGCCGTACGGTGGCGCTCGGCTCCCGGGTGAGGCCTGCGGCGTCGAACTCGCTGACGTCGGCCGGGAAGTTGGTGCCGGTGGCGTTGACCGCCTCGAACAGGTGCTCCGGCGTGAAGCTCACCACGAACTCGCCCGTGGCCTCGATGTTGCGTACCGAGTCCTTCCGTCCCACCGAGGTGAACTGGACGATCGGCGGGTTCACCGACGCGATGGTGAAGAAGGAGTGCGGCGCGAGGTTGTCCACACCGTCGGGGGATGTGGAGGAGACCCACGCGATGGGTCGGGGAACCACCACGGAGGTGAGGAACGAGTAGAAGGCTCGGCCCGATCGGGGATCGGGTACCACATCCCGGCGCACGGGACCTACTCGTTTCCGGTGAACAGGTCGCGGAGGCTCAGGGGAGGGCGCCCGGTGAGGTGCTCGACGTCGGAGGAGACACCGGCCAGTTCGCCGCGGGCGATCGCCGTGTAGGTGCTGATCCAGGCTTCGACCTCCCATTTCGGTGCGCCGTAGTGGGCACGCGAGGCGAGGGCTTCCTCGTGGGTCTCGTTCACGAACCGCACGGTGGCCGGCGTCAGCTCGGTGATGATCGCAGCAGCCTCGGTGAGCGTGAAGGCTTCCGGCCCGGTGAGATCGTACGTCTTCCCGGCGTGCGCATCCGGCGACCTCAAAATCG
This sequence comes from Arthrobacter sp., assembly GCA_030146405.1. GTDB lineage: Bacteria > Actinomycetota > Actinomycetes > Actinomycetales > Micrococcaceae > Arthrobacter_D. Next base: position 23,438 of record JASLBS010000088.1, on the reverse strand, counting down.
CTGCCGCGGATGCTGCCACATCGGACTGCGAGACGGCGGCGAGGGCGCCGTCGCCGGCCGGTCCGCTGATGACGCCGTCCTGTGCGAAGGCGGGCACGGCCTCGAGGTACAGGTTGTTCCGCAGGAAGGTCCAGGCGAGCCCGGAGTTCCGGATGTGCTCCTCCGTGTGCCAGTGATCGCGGCCCAGGAGGAACGCCGCGTCCGGGGAGGCACCGAAGAAGGACGTGTAGACGATGTGCTGCACCCCGGCCTGCTTCGCGGCGTCGATGAAGGAGCGGTGGGTGGCAACGCGGTCCTCCTCCTCGGCGGCGGACACCATGAAGACGACGTCCACGCCCGCGAGCGCCCCGACGCCGGCGTCGAAGTCCGCGTAGGAAGCCTGCCGGACGATCGATTCGGGTAGGTGCTGTGCGCGGTCCGGTGACCGGACGGGCAGTACGAGCGGTATGCCGTCAGCAGAAAGGATCCGGGCCACACTGCCACCCACGACGCCGGTGGACCCTGTGACTGCGATGCTATGTTCCATAATTGGTCCAGCCACCACGACGCCGAGAATATTTCCGCACGCTGCATTCATCCTGCGTTCGCCCTGCAGTCGGCCCCGATACGCACGGCGCAGGTAGCGTGGTCCGAATGGCTGGGCGATTCGTGGCGATCGGAGACTCCTTCACGGAGGGCGTGGGCGACTGGAACCCCAGGTTCCCGAACGGCGTGCGGGGTTGGGCCGACCGGGTGGCCAAGCAGCTCGGGCGGCAGGACCCGGACTGGGAGTACGCGAACCTGGCGATCCGCAGCAAGCGCCTGCACCATGTCCGCGACGAACAGCTGGACCGGGCGCTGGCCCTGGAGCCCACGCTCGTCAGCCTCTATGCCGGCGGCAACGACATCCTCGAACTGCGGGCCGACATGCCGGTGCTGCTGCGCGAGTACGAGGCCATGGTGGCGCGGATCGCCGCGGCCGGCGCGCGTCCGTTGCTCTTCACCGGCTTCGACATACCCCTCAGCCCTGTCTTCGAGCCGATGAAGCGCCGTAATTGGCTGTTCAACGACCATGTGCGGCGAATCGCTCGGGAGTACGACGCCGTCCTGGTGGACTACTGGTGCTTCGAGGAGTACTCGGATCCGGGGCTCTGGGACGTGGACCGCCTCCACATGTCCCCGGCCGGGCACCGGAACCTCGCCGCCCACGTGCTGCGGATCCTCGGGGTGGACCACTCCCTGGTGCCGAGACTCCCCGAGCGCGAGGGGTACGCGGGTCTCGTCGCCGGTCTGCGCCGCGAGACCGCGTGGTTGGGGGAGTGGGTGGTGCCGATGTTCGGGCGGCGGCTACGGAACGTCACGCTCGGTGATGACCTGCAGTCGAGGTGGCCCGATCCGGTGAGACCCGCCGACGGACTGAAGCGTCTGGCCCGAGCGCGGATGGCATGCGTTCCCTGAATCTGCCGGCGAAGGGCCCCGGTTAGACTGGCCGGACTATGAATTACATGCGCAAGTTGAGCACCCCGATCATCTGGCTCCTGATCGCAGCCCTCGTCCTCGGTATCGGCGCAGGATTCTTCGCGGGCGGTATCTTCTGATCCCGGCCCGTCGGCCTCCCTCGGCAGGCTCGCAACAGACTAGGTGCACGGACGCCGTGCACCTAGTAGGGTAGTAAGTAGGCTTAGCTTTTCGAGCTCCGCCTCATCCCGTCCGGCATCCCCAGGCCGGACACCAAGTCTGTAGAGGGAGAATACACATGGCCTCCGAGAACACAGCAGGATCCACCACCGACCAGTACACCTTCCAGAACCCCGTCACGAGGTTCGAGAGCATCACCCCCGCGGCCGAGCACACCCCGGAACCCGGGCTCGACGCCGATCTGGACATCAAGGCGGACCGCGGCGAGACCTCCTACCGCGGAACGGGACGGCTCGAGGGCCGCAAGGCCCTGATCACCGGGTCCGACTCCGGAATCGGTGCCGCCGTCGCCATCGCGTATGCACGCGAAGGTGCGGACGTCGCCCTCTCCTACCTCCCCGAGGAGGAGGAGGACGCACAGGTCATCAAGGGTCTCATCGAGGCCGAGGGTCGCGTGGCGGTCTGCCTCCCGGGCGATCTCAAGGATGCCGACTACTGCGTCTCACTCGTGCAGCAGGCCGTCGAAGGACTCGGCGGGCTGGACATCCTCGTCAACAACGCCGGCAAGCAGGTGGCCGTCGAATCCCTCGAGGAGCTGAGCGACGAGCAGCTGGACCACACGTACAAGACGAACATTTACTCGTTCTTCCGCGTGACCAAGGAGGCGCTCAAGCACCTCAAGCCCGGTTCGGCGATCATCAACAGCACCTCGATCCAGGCCTACGAGCCGTCGCCCACCCTGGTGGACTATGCCAGCACCAAGGCCGCGATCAACAACTTCACCAAGGGTCTCGCGCAGCAGCTCGCGCCCAAGGGTATCCGCGTGAACGCCGTGGCACCCGGTCCCATCTGGACGCCGCTGCAGCCCTCGGGCGGACAGCCCGCGGAGGCACTGCCGGAGTTCGGCAAGTCCACGCCCCTGGGCCGCGCCGGTCAGCCGACCGAGCTCGCCCCCGCCTACGTGTTCCTCGCGTCACCGGAATCGAGCTACGTGCTCGGCGAGACGCTCAACGTCAACGGTGGTATGCCTTCGCCGTGATGCCTGTCAGCTGACATGCGTCGAAGAAGCCCCGGTCCCCGCAAGGGGGCCGGGGCTTCTTCCGTTCCGGGAGCGTGGGAGGATCTAGCGTTCCTCGACGGCGTCGAAGTCCATGCGGTCGATCCGGCGGTGGTACCGCATTCCCGCCAGCCCGCCGAGGACAGCGCCCACGAGGGCGATGGCTGCGACGATGAGCAGGCCGATGAGCCCTGGTCCCGTGAAGTCCTGGACAGCGGGAACGCCGATACCCCCGAACTGATCCGAGACGTTGATCCGGTTACCGGCAATCAGGCCGATGATAGTCAGTACCACGGCGACGATCAGGGCCCAGAGCCACACCGCGACACCCTGCTTGAGGCCGCTGAAGCGTGCCATCCGGCCCGCTACGTAGCCGCCCGCGTAGTAGGAGATCAGGAGGATCACGCCGAGGACGACGGCGGCGGTGATGCCGGTGGCCTGCAGTTCCGCGGAACCCGTGGTCAGATCGGTCGTGCTCAGGTTGGAGCCGTACCCGAAGAGCGCAGCCACAGCGCCGACGACGGCGGTGAGGATGACGAACAGTCCGGTGGCGGTCAGCCAGCCGAAGAAGGCGGAACCGAACCTCATGCCACCGAAGTGCTCCTTCTCCCGCTGATGGAGCAGCTTCCGGTCCTCGAGGCTGGGGAGCGGGGAACTGACAGCGGTACCCGGCGTCGCCTGGTGCCCGCGGTCGCGCTCGCCCCTGTCGACGTCGGGTGTGTGGGTCCTCGTCGCGGTCACCGGGGCTGCCTGCGGCTGCGCCTTGGTCCTGGTGTCCTGGGACCGATGAGCGTCAGCGGCACGGGATGCGGGAATCGGTGCTGTGTGGGCCCTGGTGTCGGTCTCATCCGCCGAATCTCCCGCGTACATGCCGGGTACGTACTCCTCGGTGGCGTCGTCCTCGGCGGCGCCGGCGCTGGTCGAGCCGGAACCCGAGGGGCCGGCAGCCATCATCTCGGTAGGGTCGCCCCCGGCGTCCCGCTGGTTGCCGTCCCTGTTCCCTGGTGTACTCACTGGTCCTCCTGATGTCAGGGCCCGCAGGCTCCCTAAGTTGGCTTAGTATTCGTACCAGTATTCCACGGCGCATCACGGCCGGCACCTGGGCCGCACCGGTATCGCACCTGGACCCCACCGGCAGATGCAAGACTGGATCCATGGATCTACAGGTCATCATGACAGTCGTCTGCGGGGCGCTGATCGCGGTCGGGATCGCAGGGATCATCGTCCCGGTCCTCCCCGGGAGCATCCTCATCATCGCCTCGCTGCTCGTCTGGGCGCTGACGGTGGCCAGCACGGAGGGCTGGGTGGTGTTCGCGATCGGGACGGTCTTCGCGGGCGCCGGACTCGCGTCGGGTCTCGTCCTGACGGGCCGCGCCCTCCAGCGGCGACAGATCCCCGGGCGCTCGGTGACCATCGGAGTACTGGCCGGCATCGTGGGACTGTTCGTGATTCCCGTCGTCGGCCTGTTCGTGGGCTTCGCCCTCGGGCTCTTCGGCAGTGAATGGGTTCGCCATCGGAGCGCCGGTCCGGCACTGCGCTCGAGCCTCCACGCGCTGAAGGCCACCGGGCTCGGTATCCTCGCCGAACTGGGTCTGGGCTGCGCTGCCGCCACCACGTGGGTGATCGGCGCCTGGGTCTACTTCGCCACGGTCTGACGCCGGAAGCCTGGTCCTGGACCCGGTTGTCCCAGGCCCGATTGTCCCAGGCAGGTGTCCTCAGGACTGGCCGGAGATGGCGAGAGCCGCGACGATCAGCGCGAGATGGCTCAGGCCCTGCGGCAGGTTACCCATGAAGGAGTTGTCCGAGGGTTCGACCATCTCCGCCATGATGCCGACGTCGTTCGTGAGGGGCAGGAGTTGGTCCATGAGCTCGACGGCCTCGGGGCGGCGCCCCACGGCGACGAGCGCGGCGACCATCCAGTAGGCACATGCCACGAAGGTGGCTTCCTCCTTGTCCATGCCGCTGTAGCGGTAGAGCAGGGGACCTGCCCCGAGCTCCTCCCGCAGTGCATCGAGGGTGGCGGACATGCGGGGGCCGGTGTCGAAGCCGCTGATCGCGTGGAGCAGGATCGACGCATCCAGTTCCGTCGATCCGGGGTACCAGACGTAGCTCTGCCGTTCCTCGGACCAGCCGTTCTGGTGCACCCAGTCGCGGATCCGATCGCGCTCGGTCGCCCAGCGCTCCACGGGACCCTGGAGCTGGCCCCGCTCGGCGAGCAGGACGGCGCACCGGAGGGCGTTCCAGCAGCCGAGCTTGGAACTGACGTAGTGGCGTTCCTCCGGTAGCTCCCACATGCCGGCGTCGCGTCGGTGCCAGATGTCGCAGGTGAGATCGGCGAGGTCCGCGAGCTGACGCATGGTGGCGGGGTCGAGGACGTGACCCGCGTTGACGTACTGCCACACGATGTCGAAGACGTCACCGAAGACCCCGAGTTGTAGCTGTCCCGCGGCCGGATTGCCGTCCACCACCGGCCCGATCCCGCGCCAGCCCGTGAGCTCCGGTGTGTCCGTGCCCTGCGGGAGCCCACCGTTGAGTCGCGTGAAGACCTCGAGCTCGGTGCCCTGCGACCTGAGGTTCTTGAGCATCCAGGACACGGCGGCGTGCACCTCCTCGCGCACCCCCACCCGCGTGAGCGAGTGCAGCGTGTAGGCGGTGTCCCGGACCCACGTGTAGCGGTAGTCCCAGTTCTTGCCCCCGGCGGCGCTCTCGGGGAGGGAGGTGGTGGCAGCCGCGGCGATCGACCCCGAGGGACTGTGCAGCAGGAGCTTCAGGGCCAGAGCGCTTCGCAGCACCTCCGCCGCGTAGTCGCCGTCGTAGGCGAATTCCGCCGACCAGGCCTGCCAGTTACGGATGGTGCGATCGATGCCGTCGTCGATGGTCTTCGGATCCGGCAGTGGGAGTGGTTCCCCGTGGGTCGAGACCACGGCGACCAGATGGCGTGAGCCCTCGTCCGTGGTGAAGCCTCCTTCGACCGTCTGGCCCTTCGGCAGTTTCAACCCGTGGTTGATGCCCCGGATGCCGAGCGCCGTGCTGTCGATCCGCAGGACCGGGTCTTCCGGCCCGTTGTCGAGCCAGGGTGAGGCCGCTCCGAAGCAGGTGCCGGGGGCGATGGACCACGCCATGTCGACCTGTCCGGAGAGACCCTCGACGCGGCGTGCCAACTCACCCCAGGGCAAGCGACCGGCTACGCCGGTGTTCAGGGAATCAGTGACGCGCACGGTTCCGGTGGCCGTGGTGTAGGTGGTTTCGAGCACGTTGGTGCCCTTGGCGTACTGCCGGTCCACCGAGTACTCGGTGGTGGGTGCCAGTGCCATGAAGCCCTCGTCCGCATCCAGCAGCCGCGCAAATGCGGGCCGGGAGTCGAGGTCCGGGGTGGGGTACCAGTCGATGGAGCCATCGAGGGCCACCAGGGCCACGGTACGGCCATCGCCGATGGCGGCGTAGGAACGGAGGTCGACGAAGCCGGCTCGGTCTCGCAGAGTGATGATGATCCCTTTCGTTCCTACGTGGCCCGCCCGCTCCTACCTGCCGTACTTGCCTTTGTAGCGTGTCTTCTCGGCACGGGGCGGCTGCTGGCCGCGGTTCCTGTTCATGACGCGGGAGGCGATGACGGGTACGAGGGCCCAGAGGATTCTTCTCAGCATGGGATGTCCTAACGATCAGCGGTCGGCGCCGCGGTGGTGATCATCATCCTACTGACTATTTCCTACGAGGCTCCGGCTCCGGTCACGAACGCCCGCAACGCCCTGAGTTGGGCATCCCGTGCTACGGGATTCAGATACATCATGTGGCCCGCCTCGTGGTAGTGGTGGGTGAACCGGGCTCGTGCGGCGTCGTCGAGGTTCATGTGCGCCCAGACGTACTCCGCGGCGAAGTGGGGTGTTGCGCCGTCGTGGTAGCCGTAGTCCACATGCACCCGCAGTTTGGGGTTGTGGACCAGGAGCCGCTCGAGCACGCCGGAGACATCCACGGGGGCACCCTCGAAGGTCCGGTAGCTCCACGGATGTACGCGGGCGGTGAGGATTTCGTAGGGGAGGTCGTTCTCGTACCCGAGCTCCGCGCGGACGTAATGGTTCATCGCCGCGGAGTACGGGCCCGTGATGGCTCTGATGCTCGGATCGTCGAAGGAGTCCGAGGCCTGCTGGTTGTCCGGTCGGGCGGTGAAGCGTGCATCGATCCGGCCGACGGCGAGCCCCTCGCTCCGGAGGAGCTCGGCAGCGAACTCGTGGTAGGCCCAGCGGAAGTTGGTGCGCCGGATGAAGTCCTCGTCGAGCGTGGTGATGGCATGCAGGCGCGAGACCACCTCGTTCCGCTCATCAGGAGTGAGCCGGGTCCCCTGCGTCAGCGCATACCCGAAATCGCGTGCCGCGTACTCCTCGGCCTCGCGGACCACGTCGGACAGCTCCCGGTCACCGTGCCTGCCGTGGTAGTGGGCAATGGCCGCGTAGGTGGGGAGGTGGAGCGCATACGGGAGGTCGCTGCCCGGGAAGAACCGCAGCGTGGACATGTTGAGCACGGTGGAGATGAGGCCGAGGCCATTGACCGCCATGCCGTAGGCATCGAAGAGCCTGCCGGCCACGGCCACCGCCCGGAGCGTCCCGTACGACTCGCCCACCAGGTACTTGGGGGAGAGCCAGCGATTGTTGCGGGTGGTCCAGAGGCGGATGACCTCGGCCACCAGGTCCCTGTCCTGGACGAAGGCGTGGAACTCGTCCGCCTTCTCGCCCTCCACCACGCGGGAGTAGCCGGTGTTGACCGGGTCGATCATCACGAGGTCGCTCGACTCCAGCAGCGAGTCGGGGTTGTCGATGAGCCCGAAGGGTGCGGGCGTCATGGAGCCGACGTCGCCCGAGTCCACCAGGCGTGGCCCCAGCAGCCCGAGATGCAGCCAGACGGAGGCTGAGCCCGGCCCGCCGTTGAAGGCGAAGGTCACGGGCCTGCCCGGCTCGGCGTCCTGCTGGGTGTAGGCCACGATGAAGATCTCGGCCTTCGGCTTGAAGCCGTCCGACTTCCCGTCCTTCGTCTCCTCGCGCCTCAGCACCAGCCGCCCCGTCGTGGTGGTGTACTTCAGGCCCGACGGTGAGGTGTGCTCCTTGACGGCGAAATCGTCGGAGACCTCCTTCACCTCACTGGGCGCGGAATCCTTCGCTGTGTCCTTCGTCTCATCAGCCATGGCAGAACTCTACCGGTAGTTCCCCCAAGCAACGGGTCAGGAGTCGGTGGTCCTCACACCCTGGCGGTGATCTCCCGCCGAGGCCTGCGAGGAAGGATTCTCCAACGAGTCTTTGGAAGGTGTTCCGGCGGAAGCGGAGTCCGCGCTGGGTGAACCGGGGGCCGGGGTGCTGGTGGCTGCGCCGGCGTCGCCCGCCCACGCGGTGTTCTGCTGCGGCTTGGCGAAGAAGAGTGCGGCGCCGAAACCGATGATCACCACGGCTGCTGGGAGGTAGAGGGACTGTCCCATGGCGAGCGCGTAACCTGCCAGTGCCTCGTCGGGAAGGGCCGCTCCCGGCGTGGCACTGACACCGTCTCCACCCGCGAGGTTGGTGGCCAACCGCGACTGCATCATCGCCGCGATCGCCGCGCTGCCGAGCACCGCTCCCATCTGCCGCGTGGTGTTGTACACACCGGAACCGGCCCCGGCGAGCGAGGGGGAGAGGTTCCGTGTGGCCGTGAGGGAGACCGGCGCCCAGATTCCGGCACTCGAGAGTCCCAGCAGGGCGATGGGCAGCAACAGATGCCAGATCGGGACGTCCGGGGTGAGGATGGAACCCAGCCAGAAGAGGGCTGCGGACATCCCCGCGAATCCGGCGATGGCGATGTACTTGGGGTTGCCGCGCTGGACGTACTTCCCCACGAAGGGTGCGAGAACTCCGGAGATCACGGCCATGGGGGTCAGGAGCAGTGCCGCCTGGGTGGGTGAGAGGCCGCGGACCGTCTGGGCGTACAGCATGAGCGGCAACGTCATGGTGGTGATGGAGAAGCCCATCGCCGTGATCGAGGTGTTGGCGAGGGAGAAGTTGCGGTCGCGGAACAGCCTCAGGGGTACCAGCGGCTCCCCCCGGTTGTACCGCTGCCAGAGCACGAAGGCGATGAGCAGGACGACGCCGCCGATGATCAGGGACCAGACGGAGAGCGGACCGGCGATGGTTCCCCAGTTGTAGGTCTCGCCCTCCTGGATGCCGAACACCAGGCAGAACAGGCCGGCGGCGCTGAGGAACACCCCGAGCACGTCGAAACGGCGCGATGTCGTGGGCAGGGTGGGCACGAGGCGAACGGCGAGGATGAAGCCCACCACGCCCACGGGCACGTTGATGAAGAAGATCCATTCCCAGCCCACGGAGTCCACGAGGAGGCCGCCGAACACGGGGCCCACGAGAGTCGCGATGCCCGCCACCGAGCCCCACAGGCCCATGGCCGCCCCGCGGCGCTCCGGCGGGAAGATCCTCGTGATCACGGACATGGTCTGCGGGGTCATCAACGCCGCTCCGAGGCCCTGCAGCACGCGTGCGAGGATCAGCGCGTTCACCGAGTCCGCGAATCCGCACCATGCACTGGAGAGTGTGAAGACCACGAGCCCGATGAGGTAGATCCGCTTGGGGCCATAGCGATCGCCCAGTCGGCCGGTCATGAGCAGCGGTACCGCGTAGGCCAGCAGATAGGCGCTCGTCACCCAGATCACGCTGTCGATCCCCGCGTTCAGTCCCTCCATGATCGCGGGAGTGGCCACGGAGACGATCGTGGAGTCCACGAGGATCATGAAGAAACCGATGACGAGGGACCACAGTGCGGGCCAGGGCCTGATGTCCTGGTTCCGGCGCTGGGCAGGGCTTACCTGCTGGGCTTTGCTGGGCATGCCGAGAACACTACTCCCGCACCCTGACAGCCCAGGGCTCACCCCGGTCCGGATGTGCTTTGGGCTTACCCCGCCCTCTTGGGTACAGTGTTGGTGTTCGGGAGTGATGTACGGGGCTTTAGCTCAGTTGGTAGAGCGTTTCGTTCGCAATGAAAAGGTCAGGGGTTCGATTCCCCTAAGCTCCACGATCCGGAACAGGAAGCGAGGCCCCTCCCCAGGGGCCTCGCTTCTTCGGTTCCACTGACGGGTGGGTCACTCCTCCGCTGGCTTGCGCGCCCAGGGACGCGTGGTCAGCACGCGGGCCACCGGTGCGAGCCAGGAGAGCATCAGCAGGAGGGTGAACGTGCTGCTGAGCGAGGATCCCAGAGTGGTGGTGGGGATCAACTGGTGCACGCCGATCAGGATCACGGCCACGAGGAGCACCTTCCTGATGGCACCGAGCACCTGCAGGGGAATGGGCCGTGGCCAGGGAGTGAAATCGATAGGGTCGGCGACCTCGAACTCGTCCTCCGGATTCATGCGACCTCCCACCTGACGAAATGTTTGATCCCATTATCCATCGCGGTGAAGGAGTGTTCCCACATCCGGGGGCAGCTGTGTCCGCCGGACGTCAGGCGAGGACGGCCCATCCGCGTGCCGGCAGGAGAAGGTGGCCCGAGTCGCCTTCGGCCGAGGCCCGCCCTGCCAGTACTTCCCCGGGGCGTCCGGCGGACCGGGGCTCGTGCGAGAGGTTCAGCGCGACCACCAGCTGTTCGTCGTCGGCCGCTGACACCCGGTACACCAGCACCTCGTTGGCCAGCTGCAGCACCTCGGTCCGGGCGCGGTGCAGCCAGGCGTGCCGGCGTCGGAGGCCGATCAGCTCCTGGTGCAGTTCGTACAGGGGACGGCCGACGGGGGAGAGGTCGTCCGGCGAGGACGGGAAGCGGGGCCGGACGTCGTCGTCACCCCCTGCCCTGTCCTCCTTGACGCCCCGATAGGCCTGCTCGTCGCCGTAGTAGACGGACGGGGATCCTCCGAGCGTGAAGAGAACGACGACGGCGTGTGCCACCAGGGCCGGGTCCTCGAGCTTGCTGGCGATCCGAGTGACGTCGTGGTTGCCCACGAAGGTCAGCGGGGCGAAGGACTCGAGCAGCCCGTTGTGCCGCTCCAGCGCTGCGGCGAGCTCGAAGAAGTTGGTGTCGTTGAGCGAACTCCAGACGGCCTTCCAGAGTTCGTACTGGGTGGCGGAATCGAGGCCGCCGTCCCGGACCTCGGACGCGTAGTCGCCGTGGATGTATTCACCCACGAAGTAGGCGTCGGGGTGCTGGGCGCGGGTGCGTGCCGTCACGTCGGCCCAGAACGACGACGGTACGGCGTAGGCGGCATCGAGCCGCCAGCCGTCAACGCCACGCTGCAACCAGTAGTCCATGACCTCCACCACGAAATCGGCCACTGCGGGTTCGTCGTGGTTCAGGGCCACCAGGTGGTGGTGCCCCTCGAAGTCGCGATAGGTGGGTTCCACGCCGGGCACGGCGTTCTCCGGCCACTCCAGGGAGAACCAGGCGGCGGTCTCCGCCGACGGCCCCTGGGACAGGACCCGCTGGAAGGGCCCGAAGGATCGGCCGGTGTGGTTGAAGACACCGTCCAGCAGGATCCGCAGCCCACGTGCCCGCGCCGCCTCGACGAGGGCGTCGAAGTCCTCGAGCGTGCCCAGGCGGGGATCGATCCGGAAGTAGTCCGCCGTGTCGTACCCGTGGGTCTCCGCGGCGAAGACGGGGCCGAGGGCCAGACCGGACACCCCGAGCTGCACGGCATAGTCCAACCAGGGCACGAGGTCCAGCAGGCGGTGCGGTTCAGCCGGGGTGTCGGTGGCCGCCTGCTCCGCTCCCGTGAAGCCGAGCGGGTAGACGTGCCACCAGATGGCGTGGTTGGCCCAGGATGGTTCGGTCATGGGGATTCCCTCCGTCGTCGACGCTGATCCTGCGGAGGGCGGCATGCCGGCCCGGACCGAGCCGTTGCTCCGACTAGCCTACGTGGGAGAGAAGGGTGCCGCCGGACACCAGTTCCCGGACTTCCCCGAGTTCCAGGTGGGAGGCCTCGGCGATGTCCGCGATCGACGCGCCGGAAGCCGCGGCGCCGAGGACCGCGGCTTCGAGCTCGGTGGTGGCCTGGTCGAACTTCCACTGCACCGACTCGAGGTCGGCGGCGGCCGTCGCCACCCGGCGCAGCGCGGGAGGAAGGGGGAGTGCGAGCTCGGCGGGCTCGGCGAAGGAGAGCTGGAAGCCGCACGAGCAGGCCCAGACGAGCTCGACGTCGGGACCGGCGGGTACCTGGTGGATCATGCCGTACCCCACGGCCCGGTAGGACGTCTCACGGAGGATCATCGGATCGCCGCAGTGCAGGGGAGCGCCCAGGGCGGTATCGCCTGCACCGAGGGTCTCGGTGATCGTCGGTGTCATGGCTCTCCTACCCTTCCGTCCGGGAGCAGTGCTCCGTTGCAGATAACTAGTTCGGTTAACTAGTTATATGTTCCCTGATCAGGTCGTGTCCACTCAGAATCGGTGAACAGGAGATCCATCTCCGGATTGTGATAATCCGCCGACGGGCTGAGGCTGGGGCGGCGGGGCAGGCGCCGATCCGCTGAGGCGCCGTCCGCTGCTGCGGTAGACCTGCGCGCAGAAGACCACGAGCACCACCGCGTGCACCGCGTCGCCTCCGTAGTACATGAGCTGGGCACCCTGCTCCGCGTCGGCGAGCGCCACGCCCTGCTGTCCGATGGCGAACAGCTGCTTCGCCACCACTCCGTGGGCCGCGATCCCCGCGACGATCGCGCTGCCGCGGAGCCAGGCCGGCGCGCGGTGCGAGTTGGGGTCCGAGCCGATGACGGCGTAGGTGAACAGGAACCCGGCTGCCACGAAGTGCAGATGGAGGAGCGGCCCGAGTACCGGGTGGTGGACGAGTTGTTGAGAGGCTCCGCTCCAGTACACGAGCGCCAGCGGCACCGTGGTCAACACCAACCCCGTGACCGGATGGGCGAGGGCTCCTACGGCGGCTGTTCGGGCGATCCTGCTGTAGCGGCGGCCCACCCTGACCGGGACGGCCCGCAGGAGGAGGGTGACCGGCGCGCCGAGGACCAGCAGTAGCGGCACCAGCATCCCGAGGACGAGGTGTACCGCCATGTGGGTGGTGAAGTGGTCGTGCGCGGCCCGGGCCAGGGGCCCCACGGAAACGGCGAGACCCAGGGCCGAGCCCACCAGCCAGGACGCCGATCGGCCTGCGGGCCAGGCGGGCCGCCCTCGCAGCGCCCCCGCGCGGCCGGCCACCAGGTACAGCACGAGGATGGTCAACCAGGCACTTCCCACCATCACGTCGAGGAGGAACGCTCCGACGTCGGCCGTGGAAGGGTCCCCCGGTGAGCCCGGGTGGTGCTGGTTCTCACCCACGCCCGGCGCCGGGCCGTGCGGTGTCGTCTGCTGTCCGCGCGGCTCTGCGCCTCCCGCTCAGGATCACAAGGACTCCCGCGATCAGGAGGGCGACGGCGGACCCGTTCCACAGCACGTCGTAGGGCAGCAGATCCACGCCGTACCGGATCTGGTGCAGCCCGAGGACCTTGTGCTGCACCAGGCCGTCGTACAGCTGGAACGCACCGATCCCTACCAGGATGCCGCCGGCCCAGAAGCGTGGCTGCAGGGCCCCGCGGCGTCGCAGGTCGGCGAACAGGAAGAGCGAGGCCACGGTGGCGAACCAGCTGAAGGCGTGGAAGATGCCGTCCGAGATCAGTCCGGCCGATCGCGTGGACCGGTCGTAGAAATGGTGCCAGTGGAGGAGCTGGTGGAAGACGGCTTCATCCACGAAGGCGATGGTCCCGCATCCGAACAGGATCCCCACCAGGATGTTCCGGCGCTGCGAAGGGGCAGCCGGAGGGGACGCCGGGCGCAGGGGTGGCTGGGCGGACGAAGCGATGATGAAGCCTGTCGTCGGAGGATGAGGGGCACTCCTCAGCGTGCCACCGGCCCTCCGGGCCGTCCAGCACTTTCATCCCGAGGGCCTGCCGTCAACCGGGGATCGGACCGGTCCCTATCGTCGGACCCGGTGGCTGCAGGCGTCCCGACGCTCCGAACCGCGATGGACGCCCGGCTCTGCTGCGGTGATCATGAGGGCCAGGGTCCGCTCAGGAAGCCTTCTCGCCGTACGACCAGGGGGGGACCTCCAGAGCCGGTTGCTGACGCGGGGGCTGCTTGGGAGTGGCCGGGAGCCGCACGACGACCCCGTTGCGGCGGGGGTGCATGAGGACCATCCGTAGGGCGGCGAGAACAGCGGCCGCGAGGGTGACGGGGATGCTCACGGCTACCGCATAGAGCACGAGGGCCGCGTGGAGCGGCGAAGAAAGACCTGCGACCGCGTCGGCGGTGCCGAAACACAACCACAACCAGAAAAGGCCGATGATGATGAGCAGTGATCTCGCGCGCCTGTAACGCAACGGAAAATGCATCCGCCTACGCTGCATATAGTGTCTCCCCAGACTTTTTCAAACCCGGCCCCCAGCGAAGGGAGCCATTGGATGAATAATAGACCCGGGCGAGGCCTTTCCCCGCGCCCGGCACGAGAATGAGCGTGGCGAAATGGATGGAGTGCGAAACGCTCCGCCCTCGTCCCCCCACCCGTCCAGGAAGGCCGCCCATGACATCCGTAGACGTACTGACCGAGGCCTTCAGCAGGCTCCCCGACCTGGTGCACGGCGCCCTGGAGGGACTCGACGCCGAGCAGCTGTCCGTCCGCCCGGCCGGTTCCGCCAATTCCATCGCGTGGCTGGTATGGCACCTGACGCGGGTGGAGGACAACCACTTCGCCGAGGCCTTCGGCCATGACGAAGTGTGGACGGCGGGAGGATACGCCGACCGCTGGGATCTGCCACTGGACGCCGGTGATACCGGCTACGGTCATTCCTCGGACCAGGTGGACGCCGTCCGCGTGGAATCCGCGCAGCAGTTGCTCGACTACTTCGATGCCGTGCACGAAATCGTTCTGCAGCTGTTGTCCGGTCTCGATGACCAGGACCTGGGGAGAGTGGTGGACGAGCACTGGGATCCGCCGGTGACGCTGCTCGTCCGGCTGGTCAGCGTGATCGACGACGCCGTGCAGCACGTGGGCCAGGCCGGCTTCGCGCGCGGCATGATCCTCGCCGGGAGCTAGCTCAGGCCGGTCTGTCGCAGGGTGATGTTGAGCCGGCCGTCGAAACCGATACCGGCGGGTGCCGTACCCGCGAGCGTGCGGAGCACGCCGTGGTACGCGAAGCGTGACTCTCCTCCGAAGACGAACAGATCACCGGAGGAGAGCTCGAGGTCCTGCCACGGGCGGTTCCGATTGTCCGTGTTACCGAAACGGAAGATGCAGCTGGTGCCGAGGCTCAGTGACACCACGGGCGCGTCGATCCGCTCCTCCCGGTCCTGGTGCATGCCCATCTTCGCGGCGTCGTCGTAGTAGTTGACGAGGGCGGCGTCGGGCTCGTAGACGGAGCCCGCATCCTTCCCGTACGCGGCGGTCACGGCCGCCCGTCCCAGCTCCCGGAGCACCGTGGGGAACGGGGCAACCGGGCCGCCTCCTGCGTCGTCGGCCGTGCGGCTGTACCGGTAGGGCAGCCAGTGCCAGCCGAGGCTCACGCTACGCACGGACATGACACCGCCGGTGGGCATGCGCACGGCCCGCATCGGGACGGGACCGCTGGCCCACGTGCGGCAGAGGATGACCAGCTCGCTTTGGCGATCCGGGTCGAGCCAGCCCGGCAGGTGCACGGCTCCCGGCGCTATCTCCTGTCGGGGCCTCGGGATCAACGCTTCGGTGGGATCGGTCACCCTCCCAGTGTGCGCCGCCGGGAGAGCCAGTGCGTAGCCCTGCCACCGGCATTGCCTGCATGGGCTACGGCTTTTATTGATGAATTCTTCGGTCTGCGTGTCCTCCTGCGCTGAGACTGCCGCGCAAGACTTGCTACGAACGCAATCGAGCCCCTCCGTCCACTGGACGAGCCCGGCACGCGGGAGACATCGGGGTGCGAAGCCACCAGATCCGAAGGACCCACGTGATGAAGATCAGCACAGCAGGTGCAACCACCGACGAGAGCGGTGCCGCGCTCGGACGGCCCCTGGAGGGCGGTCCCGAGAGCCAGCTCTCGGAGGGTGGAACAGAGATGGCCGGATACCGGCCCAAGGCCAGGTTCGACCGCATCGTGGGCCTGATCATCGTCGGGATCGTGACCGCCGCGGCCGCCCTCCTGGTGGCCGCCGTCGCGCTGAACCGGCCGGACGCCCGGCTCGAGGAGTCCCACCAGGCCGTCATCGGTGTCTGGCGCATCCTGTACAACTCGGAGGCGCCGGCGGTCAGTGTGACCCTGACCGCCATCGCGCTCGCGCTGCTGGCGGGCGCGGGGCTCGCCCAGCTCGAGCGTCGGATCACGAACCATACCCGCAGGTCCATGAGCCCGAACAACCTGCCGCTGGCCCCCAAGGTGATCATGGCGTCCAACCGCGGAGAGTTCGCCGGCGAGGTCACCGTGACGGTGCTGATTCCCGCCCACAACGAGGAGGCATCGCTCCCGCACACCATCACATCGCTCAAGAAGCAGTCGCACCGGCCCGAGCGCATCATCGTGGTGGCGGACAACTGCACGGACGCGACCGTCCGCTTGGCGCACGAGGTTGGTGTCGAGGTGATCGAGTCCGTGGGTAACACCGGGAAGAAGGCGGGCGCGCTGAATCAGGCACTCAAGGTGGTGCTGCCGCAGCAGGGGGACAACGACGTCGTCATGATCATGGATGCCGACACCCAGCTCGACGACGGATTCCTGGCCAACGCCGTGGTGCGCTTCACCCAGGACCGTGCGCTCATGGCCGTGGGAGGACTCTTCTACGGTGAGCAGGGCCACGGGCTGATCGGCCAGTTCCAGCGCAATGAGTACATCCGGTACTCGCGCCAGATGCACCGCCGTCGCGGAAGGGTCTTCGTGCTCACCGGTACGGCGTCCCTGTTCCGCCCCGTGGCACTGCGGACCATTGCGGCGAACCGGAATCGGACCATCGCGGGAACCTCCGGTGACGTCTACGACACGGCAGCGCTGACCGAGGACAACGAGCTCACGATCGCCATCAAGTCATTGGGCGGATTGATGATCTCACCGCGGGACTGCACGGTGGTCACGGAACTGATGCCCTCCTGGCGGACGCTGTGGAACCAGCGGTTGCGCTGGCAACGCGGCGCCCTCGAGAACATCGGTGCCTACGGAGTCACTCCCACCACGCTGCGGTACTGGGCGCAGCAACTCGGCATCGGGTACGGAGTGATCGCGCTGAGCGCCTACCTCGCTTTGATTCTCATCACCATCGCATCCCTCGAGACCTGGATCTGGTTCCCGTTCTGGTTGGGACTCGGCTTCCTCTTCACCATCGAGCGGGTGGTCACCGTATGGAAGGGGGGTTGGAAGGCGCGGCTGCTCGCCGCGACCCTGTTCCCGGAGCTGTTCTTCGACATGTTCCTCAACCTCGTCTACGTCAAGGGGATCATCGATCTCTCGTCCGGCCGCCAGGCGAGCTGGAAGCACCTCGTCCACGCCGCCCCGGCGCGCGAACTCGCAACCAAGGAGTCCTGAACCATGATGTACGCAGCCGGCCCCATCATCCGCACCGGGATCCTCCTGCCGGAATCGGTGCTGCACTCCAGTCTGTTCGCGGTCCTCGCGGCCTTCGTCGCGATCAACACGGTGATCTACGCGTCCCTGGCCCTCGCGAACGTCCTGCCCAGGATCTACCCGGGCGACTGGGTGTCCGATCGTGGCCGGCGCACAGAAACCCGGAGTATTCACCCGACGTCGGACACTTAGTGCCGTAGTCCTCTGGTGAGCAGGGACTGCAGGGGACATGATGGATGAACGAACTTGTCTAGAGAGGTATATTGCTAGGTAATCTAGCTTTTTGGTTCTGGAGGTCTCAATGCTCACTGTCCGTTGCCCTGCTTGTCTTTCCTCTCTCCTCGCCCTGGCCATGCCATGATGCCGGGGCCCGGGGAGGCCTCCCTGCCGGTCGATGAACTCGGCGACCTGCTCGCATCCATCACGAAGGGTGACGGCGCCGCGTTCGCCGAGTTCTACCGGCTGACCTCGGCTCGCGTGTTCGGAGTGGTCCGCAAGGTCGTGGTCAACCACCCGATCAGCGAGGAGGTCACCCAGGAGGTCTTCCTGGAGATCTGGTCGAAAGCGGCGTCCTTCGATGCGGACCGCGGCAGCGCTCTCAGCTGGGTGATGACCATGGCGCGCAGGCGGGCGATCGACCGCGTGCGGTCCGAGGCCGCCGCGACCGGGCGCATCCGGGCCTGGGCGCGCGCCGAGCAGCTCGCCGATTTCGACACCGTGCTGGAGGACGTCCTCGCCGCGGACGAGACCCGACACCTGAGCTCCTGCCTGGAGCGGCTGACGCCTCTCCAACGCGAAGCGATCGACCTCGCCTACTTCGGCGGACTCACGTACAACGAGGTGGCCGAGCAACTGGGCGCCGCCTCCGGCACCGTCAAGAGCAGGATCCGCGAGGGGATCATCCGGCTGCGCACCGAGCTGACGCCAGTAGGGACATGACCACCGCAGCTACTCATGCCAGCGGGTTCTTCTCCCCGGCTTCGATGGGAGCTTCCACCCGGTTGGCGCTGACCGGCATGGGGCATGTGCCGTGCGGCGTGAAGGCACTCGGGTAGTTCACCGCCCGATTGAAGTCGAGGATCACCGCGCCGGCTCGCGGGGGAGCCGCCACGAGCTTGCGCCATGCCGCGGTGGATCGTCCGTTCGTCAGGTCGTGGAACGTGACGGAAAGCGATCCGTCGTCGTCCTGCGAGGCGCGCAGGCGGAACTCGGTGT
The DNA here is from genome assembly GCA_030146405.1 of Arthrobacter sp. Lineage (GTDB taxonomy): Bacteria > Actinomycetota > Actinomycetes > Actinomycetales > Micrococcaceae > Arthrobacter_D. The sequence goes on along the minus strand of JASLBS010000088.1, from coordinate 5,039 downwards.
CCCGGCCGGGAAGACGGAAGGCGATCTCACCCACGGTGACGTGTGTTCCGGGAACGTCGGGGTGGGCTGTGCCGATCCGCTCCTCCACCGGTGCGGGGTAGGGCTCGAAGCGGCCGGGCACCACGAGGTCCGGGCGGTAGGCGAAGGTGGGCACACCTGTGAACGAGGTACGGGTGGGGGACTCGTCATCCCGGGTACGAATAGCGTACCGGCCTCCCCGCCGGGCGAGTTCCACCGCCGTCCTCCGGCCGTTCGCACCGCCGTAGGCGACCCAGAGGAGCGACTCCTCCTCGGCGAGAGTGGCGGTCAACGTGCCCGTCGCGGGCTGCGCGGTGGTGAGATCGGTCAGGGAGTCAGCAGGGGACGCAGTGAGTATCGCGGACCCGCCCTCCGCCGACCACGCGCCGGGAACCAGCTCCAGCGCCCCCGGTGTTGATGCGAGCCACTGGAGGGACGTGAGAGTCAGCCAGCCGTATGGTTCCGCGAGGGCCCGGTCGCGAGCGGCACGGAAGAGCCCCCACTGCTCCTCGGCACTCGGCGTATCGGCGTTCATTCGTTCGCCTGGTCAGGACACTGCACCGTCCGCTCAGCCCGGGTAACTGCTCGAGGTCGCGACCCCGGCGAACAGGAACACCACGAGGAGGATGGCCAGAAGGGCTGTGAGACCCCAGATGGCGGTGAGGATCCAGCCGAGTACTTTCCCGGCCGTCGCCGGCACCCCGAAGCTCTCGGCCTTCTTGGCCTGCCAGATGGCCAGCGGTCCCAGGATCAACCCGGCGACGAAGAATCCCACGATCCCGAAGATGAGCGAGAGCTGCGCTGCCCGCTCGCCCTCGATGGACCGGGCCGAGGGAGCGTACATGCCGGACTGGTAGGACGGGTAGAGCCCTGGTTGGTACGGCTGGTAACCGCCCTGCCGGCCATAGGGGCCGGCGTCGTACGGGTCGGGATTGCTGCCGGACGGACGGGCACTGGGGTACGGATCCTGGGACATCGTGGATTCCTCTGGTCGGCTGCGGAGCAGGCCCCGGGAGCTCGGCCCGAGGACACCATTATCACGTGTGCGGCCCGGTGGTGCACCTCCCGGCAGCAAACCGATCAATCGCCCCGGGCATCGGCCCGAGCGGCGCACGGGCGACGCGGTGGCCTGCAATCACCCGCACCTGCTCCAGGCTCGCCACTGCGCTGGGGCCTGACCCCACGCCGTTGATCGGACAGTTCCGACGAGGGCAAGGGATCCATCCGCTGAGGGGTGGGCGCCCCTTGCTGGTAGTGATTTCAGCTGGTGTCGCGGAAGGAGCCTGATCACCGGGGGTGTGTCCTTGGTTGGTGTTTGTGCTGTGGGGTGCGTAGGGTCGGTGGTGCGCCGCGGGGTGGAGCAGTTCGGTAGCTCGCTGGGCTCATAACCCAGAGGTCACAGGTTCAAATCCTGTCCCCGCAACATATGAGGGCACCTACTGACGATTCCGGTTGGTGGGTGCCCTGTCATCTGAGCACATCGGGCGTAAGTCTGTCCGGCGTGAGTACGTCTGGAGCGAGTGTGTGAGGTACCCGTACTACGCTTCGCCGGCTCACGCCGCAGTAGCAGCCGGCGGGAGGGCGCTCGATGAATTATTCGGACGGCCCGGTTGTAGCGTTGTCCTATGATCACTTTCCCCAACGGCACTGTGCTTCCTACCCTCGGGCAGGGGACGTGGAACCTGGGAGACTCTCCCGCCGGCCGGGACGCCGAGGTCCATGCGCTCCGCACCGGTATCGATCTCGGTCTCACCGTCATCGATACCGCCGAGATGTACGGCAATGGTCGCAGTGAAGAACTTGTCGGTGAAGCCGTACGAGGCAGGCGCGACGAGGTCTTCCTGGTGAGCAAAGTACTGCCCTCGAACGCCTCGGCACAAGGAACGATCCAGGCCTGCCATGCGAGCCTGGACCGTCTCGGCACCGACTACCTCGACCTTTATCTCCTGCACTGGCGCGGACGATTCCCGTTCGATGAGACCGTCGCGGGATTCGAGTCCCTCATCGCAGAGGGCTCCATCCGCGCCTGGGGTGTGAGCAACCTCGACACCGACGAGCTCCGGAGCCTCCCCGACGGGTGTCAGACCGATCAAGTGCTGTACAACCTGACCCGTCGCGGTCCGGAGTTCGATCTGATGCCGTGGGCCGAGTCTGCAGAGCTGCCTCTGATGGCCTATTCCCCCGTTGAGCAGGGGCGACTGCTCGATGACCCGGACCTGGCGCAGATGGCGCGTGAGCTCGACGCGACACCCGCGCAGGTCGCCCTGGCGTGGACGATGCGTACCGGCAACGTGCTCGCGATCCCGAAGGCCTCGACCGTCCAGCATGTGCGCGAGAATGCCGCCTCCCGCGACCTCCAGCTCAACGACACCGACCTCGAGCGTCTCGATCGCGCTTTCCCGCCCCCGACCCGCCCGGAACCCCTCGACATGCTCTGATACGCGCTACTCCCGTCGCGGGCGGTGGCGAGACGAGCTCTTCCCTTCACTCGAGCCTTGGAATCGCACGCTCAGTCGAATCGAGTGGACCTCTCAGAGGGAGCGTGGTGCGTAGGTTTCGGCCAGCGTGTCCATCAGGGCGTCGATGTGGGCGTCCACGGTCCGGCGTGCGGGGTCCGCGTCGTGCCAGGCGACGATCTCCCGCGCCCCCTGGCTGAAGAGCGTGGTCGCGGTGAAGCCGGGGAGGAAGGAGCGGATCTTCGAATTGTCGAAGATCATCGTGTGGGACTTGTCCCCCAGCAGGCCTGCGCCCCACTCCGGGTCCGCTGCCGCGATGGAGTCCGAGGCGATGTGGACCAGGAGGGGGTCCGGGACGCCGGCGGCGTCGGCGATGTTCCGGTAGATCTGGTTCCACGACGGCGTCTCGTCGCCGGTGATGTGCACGGCTTCACCGATCGCGTGAGGGTGCCCGAGGAGACCCGTGAACCCCCGGGCGAAGTCGCGGCTGTGGGTGATCGTCCACAATGACGTCCCGTCCCCGGGCACGATGACCGGCTTCCCGGCGCGCATGCGTTCGATGACCGTCCATCCTCCGTCGAACGGGACCAGCGTCTCGTCGTAGGTGTGGGAGGGCCGGACGATCGTGACGGGGAACCCGTGGTCGCGGTAGGCCTTGGTGAGCACGTCCTCGCAGGCGATCTTGTTCCGCGAGTACTCCCAGAAGGGATTCTTCAACGGGGTGGATTCCACGAGGGGCAGATGCGTCGGAGGTGTCTGGTACGCCGATGCCGAGCTGATGAAGACGTACTGTCGGGTCCGTCCGGCGAAGATCTCGATGTCCTGCTGCACGTGATCGGGGGTGAAGTTGACCCAGTTGACCACGCAGTCGAAGTCATGGCCGGCTATGGCATCGAGGACGGCATGCTTGTCCCGGGAATCCGCCACGAAGGTGGTCACACCCTCGGGTACCTGGTGCCGGGTGTTGCTACCGCGGTTGAGGAGGTGGACGTCCATGCCGGCCTCGACCGCCGCGAGGGTGCAGTGCGCGCTGATGACTCCGCTGCCACCGATGAACAGTACCTTCGGTCCTCGCATGGTTCTCTCCTGCTCGTAGGTCCGACCCGATCGTCGGAAGTCTGCCAACTCTACGACGATCGAGCGGAGAACAGGGGTCACCCGGAGGGACCACCCGGTTGCCTCAACGGACGCCCTGCGAGTCGAGGATCGCGTCCTCCTCCTCCTCGGAGGAGGGGCGACGCCGGGTCCGGCCGGGACGCTCGACCGCGGTGCCGTCGCGCTCGGCGTCGCTGCGGCGCTGTTGCTTGGCGGCGTAGCCGAGACCCACGAACGCCAGGACGCCGAAGGCGAACCACTGCAGCGAGTAGGACAGGTGGGGGCCCTCGTCGATCGAGGGCTTCGGTGCGGCCATCGGAGTCTCCGCCGCCCCGGGTCGCTCCAGCGCCAGCAACCCGTAGGCGGCTTCCTGGATCGGGTAGTCGAGCCTCTCGGCCAGCGCCGGCAGGTGGATGGAGGCCACCTGCCCCTCGGGCGCCCCACGGTTCACGGACGGCTCACCGGGCTTGGTCCGCGCCGTCACCTCGACCTGCCCCGCCGGGGGAGCGGGGATCTCGTCAGGCCGGCCCGACTCGATGTTGCCGATGGGTAACCACCCGCGGTCGATGACCACCGCATCACCGTTCTCCAACCGCAGGGGGACGAGCACCTCGTACCCCGGCTGCCCGTTCAACGGCCGGTTCCGTGCGATCACCTGGTTGTCGACGTCGTACGTGCCCACGAAGGTGACGGGCGTCCATTCATCCGCTTCGTCGAAAGTGTCGAACCCGTTCTCACCCGGCACGTACCGCTCGGGCGCGGCGTCGTAGTTGGCCTCGATGTGATGGATGTTCTCCACCACGGTCTCTCGTCGGTCGAGCTGCCAGCGTCCGAGGGCCACGCAGCCGGCTGCGATGACGATCACCATGGCGAGCCAGCCCAACCAGCGGGCCGAGAACAGGAAGCGGTACACCTAGCGGGTCTCCATCGGTCGGTCGGCAGTCAGGGGAAGGGTCTCCTTCCACAACCCGCGCTCGCGGAGGTACTCCTCGAACCATCCGACGTGCTCCGGGCAGGACGCCCAGGCCTTCCGCCGGTCCGGGGTGTGGATACGCGGGTTGTTCCAGAGTAGTTGCCACTGCGCCGGGGCCCGGCATCCCTTGCGGGAGCACACCGGGCCGTCACCCGCCACCGCTCCGCTCCCGAAGAGGCCCAGCCCGGGGGCGGACGGGAGACCGGGGCCCGACCGCGTCTCAGACATCCGCGCCGGGACCGGTACTGCGTGTGGCGTGGGAGCCGTGCGGCACGGGCTCGTCGATGATCTCGCCGCTCAGGACGTCGTCGTCGTCCTCTTCTGCGTCGAGGACCCTGGCCTCGATCTCGCGCACCGGAGCGCGGTCGATCAGGGCGTCACTGTGCCGGATGTTGCTGGTGTCGCTGCCACCGTTGGCGACGATCACGGCGAAGTAGGGGAGGAAGACGGCCCCGGCGATCATGACCCAGGACAGCCAGCCGTAGGGGACGACGAAC
>JASLBS010000134.1 GCA_030146405.1 Arthrobacter sp. | reverse complement strand
ACGCGGAACGTGATCACCATCGACCTCTCCTCCGACGCGTTCACCGAACGCCTCGACGAGGACGAGGCACGACTCGCACTGCAGCAGCTGGTCTACACGGCCACGGCCGCGGCCGCCAACGCCGGTCTCATCACCGGAGGTGAGACCAGCTCGGTGGTGGTCCTCGTCGACGGGACCGCCGGGTACCGCGCGTTCGACGCCGTCGAGCTCCAGGGCGAGTGGACGAGGGACACCTCGACGCTGGCACCCGTGTGGATCATCGATCCGCAGGAGGGAGTCGAGTCCGACGCCGGTGAGCTGACGGTGCACGGTCTGGCCCCGGCCGAACAGCGGGACGTCTCGTGGCGGATCGATCGCACGCCGGACGACGACGCCCAGGACTCGTCCGGCGTCACCCTCTTCGAGGAGGGTGACGCGGACGTGTCCTCACAGGACGCAGGAGCCGGCGCCTATTCGTTCACGGTCCCGCTGCCGGCGGGGCGGTACGAGATCACGGTCGCGGCGCCGACGGGCGACGGTGAGGCAACGGACTCGAAGACAGTGGTGATCCGGTAACCGGCCCGTGAGGCCGGCGCAGATTCACCAGCGTCCGAGCAACTGGTTCAACACCACCAGAGCGGCCGGGCCCGCCGTCGAGGACCGCAGGACATGGGGTCCGAGGACGGCCGCCACCGCTCCCGCGGACCGCAGCTTGTCGAGCTCGACGTCGCTGATCCCTCCCTCCGGTCCCACCACGACGGCGGTGGACGAGGAGGCATCGAACGCACCGGCCGCGCGGAGCACCGCGACCTGACCGGCGAGGGACGCCTCCGCATCCTCGTGGAGCACGAAGACGTGGTCCAGCGTCGACGCCCAGCCGGCGAGCCTCGAAGTGTCGAGCACCGCATGGACATCCGGGACGAAGGACCGCCGTGACTGCTTGGACGCCGCACCCGCGAGGGACACCCACTTCTGCCGGCCCTTCTCCGCCTTGTCCCCGCGCCAGCGCACGATACTCCGCTCCGCGTGCCAAGGGACCACGGCGTCGACCCCCAACTCCGTGGCGGCCTCCACCGCCTGCTCGTCCCTGCCACCCTTGGCCAGCGCCTGCACCAGGACGAGGCTGTGCCGCGGGGCCGGGTCCTGACCGGCGCCCTCGACCACGAGCTCCACCGTTCCGGTACCCACCGCCGAGATCACACCACTGAGCCGGAACCCGGCGCCGTCGGAGACGTCGATGCGCTCACCCGACCGCAGGCGCCGGACCGTCGCGGCATGGCGTCCCTCGTTGCCACCGAGCACGAACGAGGAGCCGGGCGCCGCCGCCCGTACGGCGTCGGGTTCTCCGAAGAACAGGGGACGCGTCATGGTCAGCGGTTACCGAGGCGCTCCCGGAGGCGGGCGAAGACACCGGAGCCGCTGCTGGCCAGCTGTCCGTCCGTGTACTCCTCGTTGCGGAGCTCGGCGAGCTTGCGCAGGAGTTCCTCCTGCTGCGGATCCACGTTGCGCGGTGTCTCCACGTTCAGGTGGACGCGAAGATCACCCCTGCCCTGGTTGCGGAGGTGCGTGACGCCGAGTCCGCGGAGGGTCAGGATCTCGCCGGACTGGGTTCCGGGCTTGATCGTGAGCTCCTCGTCCCCGTCGAAGGTGTCCAGGTCCACGGTGGTTCCGAGGGCCGCTGCGGTCATGGGAACGCTGAGGGTGACGTGGAGGTCGTCGCCGTCCCGCAGGAAGGTGGAGTCGGTGTTGACCCGGATCTCCACGTACAGGTCACCCTGCGGTCCGCCGGCGATGCCCGCTTCACCCTGTCCGGCGAGCTGGATGCGCGTACCGGTTCCCACACCCGCGGGGACCTTGATGGTGAGCGTCCGTCGTGCGCGGACGCGTCCTTCCCCGCTGCATTCGTGGCAGGGGCTGGGAATGACGGTGCCGTAGCCCTGGCAGGTGCCGCACGGGGCGCTCGTCATGACCTGGCCGAGGATCGATCGCACGGCACGCTGGACCTGGCCGGAGCCGCCACAGATGTCGCACGTGCGGGGGGACGTGCCGGGCTGGCAGCAGGAGCCGTCGCACGTGGGGCAGACCTCGGCGGTGTCGACCTCGATCTTCTTGTTGGTGCCGAAGACGGCGTCCTTCAGGTCGATCCGGACGTTGATCAGTGCATCCTGACCCCGACGGACCCTCGACGGCGCACCGGCGGACTGGCCGCCACCCCCGAAGAAGGTCTCGAAGATGTCCTGGAACGCGAAGTTCTGGCCCGAGTAACCCGCGCCGTAGCCGTTGTCGGTGCCGTTCTCGTTACCCGTCGTGTCGTAGACACGCCGCTTCTGCGGATCGGACAGCACCTCGTAGGCGCGCGTGACCATCTTGAACTCCTCGGCGGCGTCCGGGCCCGCGTTCACATCCGGGTGGAGCTTCCGGGCGAGCTTGCGGTACGCCTTCTTGATTTCCTCCCCGGTTGCGCCCTGCGCCACACCGAGGACCTCGTAGTGATTACTCACTGCTGCACATCACTTCCTGTTGGAGTCTTCTTCTCTGTTGCTCACCGGTACGGACCGGTGGCTTCACGTTCTCGGCCACGTGTCCGTGTCGCTACTCCTCGAGGATCCTCGAGAGATAGCGGGCGACGGCGCGCACCGCGGCCATCGTGGTCGGGTAATCCATGCGGGTGGGCCCGAGGACACCGAGCTTCGCTCCCGCACCGGGCCCGTAACCGGTGGCCACGACGGATGCCTCCGAAAGACCTCCGTGTGGGTTCTCGCTGCCGATCCTCACCGAGATCCCCCGGGCGTCGTAGTCCATCTCGGACAACAGCCTGAGCATGACCACCTGTTCCTCGAGTGCCTCGAGGATCGGGCCGATGCTGAGCGGGAAGTCCCCCGTGGACCTCGCGAGATTCGCCGTGCCCGCGAGCAGGATGCGATCCTCTCCGCTCAGGCCGGCGAGTTGCTCGAGCGCCCTGACGATAGTACCCCCGTGCACCCTCAGTGCCGCCGGGAGCTGGTTCGTGGTGATCGTCAGTTCCCTCGGCAGTGCCGTGAGTCTCACACCTGCCACCGCAGCGAGGATGCGCTGCTTGAGCTCGGCGAGTTCGGTCTCCTGGATCTCGGTCGGCGTGCGGACCACCCGCTGCTGGACGGTGCCGTTGCTGGCGATCAGGACCACCAGGATCTGCTGGGGGGCCAGCAGCACGAACTCGATGTGCCGGACCGAGGCTCCGTCCACCCGCGGGAACTGCACCACCGCGACCTGGTTGGTGAGCTGCGCGAGCAGTCTGACGGTGCGGTCCATGACATCGTCGAGATCCTCGGCCCCTTCGAGCAGGCTCTGGATCGCCTTCTTCTCGGGAGCGGAGAGCGGTTTGACCTCCGAGATCCGGTCCACGAAGAGCCGGTAACCCTTGTCGGTGGGAATGCGGCCCGAGCTCGTGTGCGGGGCGGCGATCAGGCCCTCCTCCTCGAGGACGGCCATGTCGTTCCGGATGGTGGCGGAGGACACACCGAGCTGGTGGCGGTCCACCAGGGCCTTCGAACCGACGGGCTCCCGCGAATGGACGTAGTCCTCCACGATGGCCCGGAGCACCTCCAGGCGTCGCGGCTCACTCATCCGATCATCACCTCCGGTCTGTTCCACACGTACGACCGGGCGGTCGAAGCACGGTTAGCACTCGACACACCCAAGTGCCAAGTCTAGTACCTCCGCCCGGATTGTTAGCATTGGCAGGCCGGGCCGCGGCAGCTGGTCGGAGCCCTTGACGGAAGGACATGCCGGGATGGAGTACGGCTGGGGAGCACAGGACATCTCGGCCCCGAAACGGACCGCCCTGCCCGACGTTCCCGTCGAGAAGGGCATGGTCCTCGAGGACGTCCAGAGCGGTTTCGTGGGCGCGGTGGTGCGTGTGGAGAAATCCGGAGGTCTCCACGTCATGGTGCTGGAGGATCGCCGCGGCAAGCTCCGCACGTTCCGGCTGGGACACGGATTCCTGCTCGACGGCGACCCCGTACATCTGGTGGCCCCTGCCGTGCGTGTGGTGTCCGCTCCTGGGCGGACGGCCTCCGGATCGGTACGGGTGGAGGGATCACGCGCCCGGACGGCGAGGGCCAGCAGGATCTGGGTCGAGGGCCAGCACGACGCCGAGTTGGTGGAGAAGGTCTGGGGTGACGACCTCCGGCTCGAGGGGATCGTGGTCGAGCCGCTGCACGGTATCGACGATCTCGAGGGCGCCATCCGTGCCTTCGGACCGGGCCCGCAGCGGCGCCTCGGTATACTCGTGGACCATCTCCTCCCTGGTACCAAGGAGTCGAGGATCGTCGGGCAGGCGATGAGCCAGCCCGGCGCACGGAACCACGTGCTGGTCGTGGGGCATCCGTACGTCGACGTATGGCAGGCCGTGAAACCGGAAGCGCTGGGCCTGACGGCCTGGCCCGTGGTCCCGCGGCACCAGGACTGGAAGACCGGCATCCTGGCGGGCCTCGGCTGGCCGCACTCGAACCAGGCGGCCGTGGCCCACGGCTGGAAGCGCATCCTTGCAGGTGTCTCCACCTACGCAGATCTCGAACCATCACTCCTCGGCCGGGTCGAGGAGGTCATCGATTTCCTCACCGCGCCCGCAGGCGGAGGATGAGGCGGCGCCGCATCGACACCACGTATTCTTGAGCATACTCAGCGGGAAAATGTCCGCCCGTCAGCAAAGGAAGACCGTTGTCCAACACCGCCGATCCTCGTCGTGACGAACGGGGAGATCCACAGCCCTCGTTCGAAGGCTCGCCGGCGAACGCGCTCCCGCTCACGGCCTCCGAGGACCGCCAGTTCGCCACCCTCGCGCACTTCGGCGGGATCCTCGGGTTCATCCCGTCCCTGCTGATCCACCTCATCTTCAAGGACCGTGGGCCGTTCACCGCCCAGGAGTCCAAGGAGGCGTTGAACTTCACCCTTCCGCCCACGATCATCGCCCTCCTGGCCTGGGTCCTGTCGCTCATCCCCACGGTCGGAGCGGTGTTCGCCGTCCTGAACGCGCTGATCTGGATCACGCTGACCGTCTTTTCCGTCATCGCCGGAGTGCAGGTCAACCGCGGGCGGCCCTACCGGTACCCGTTCAATCTCAGGCTGATCCGCTAGTCTCCACCATTTCCTGGTGGTCGTGCGCCGCGGGAGCAATCCCGGCGTCGGCCCCCTCAGTCCGGTAGCAGTCTCCGCACCACGGCATCGGCCAGTAAGCGCCCCCGGAAGGTGAGGACGACGCGGCCGGCGAACGCCGGGGCGGCTTCCACGAGTTCATCGGCGATCAGCCCGGCCACCGCTCGGCGTCCGGCTGCTGACAGTGTCCCCGAGTCGAGGCCCTCACGAAGGCGTACCCGCAGCATGACGTCCTCGACGTAGCGGTCCTCGTCCGAGAGCACCTCCCGGCCGGCAGCGGGTGACCGCCCGGACTCGAGGGCTGCGGCGTAGGCTCTCGGGTGCTTCACGTTCCACCACCGCGTACCGCCCACGTGGGAGTGGGCGCCCGGACCGGCACCCCACCAGTCGCTGCCACGCCAGTAGGCGAGGTTGTGCCGGCATTCATCGGCGGGAGTCCTCGCCCAGTTGCTGACCTCGTACCACTGGAGGCCGCCCGCGGTGAGGAGTTCCTCGGCGAGAGCGTACTTGTCCGCGTGGTCGTCGTCGTCGATGGGTGGGACCTGACCACGGCGGATCCGGGAGGCGAGCTTGGTGCCCTCCTCGATGATCAGGGCGTAGGCGGAGATGTGGTCCGGGTCGTAGGACAGCGCGGTGGACACCGAGGTGCGCCAGTCCTCCAACGACTCACCGGGCGTCCCGTAGATCAGATCGAGACTCACCTTCAGGCCGGCTTCCCGCGCCCACCGCACGGCCTGGGGCACCCGCTCGGGCGAGTGCGTCCGGTCCAGCACGGCGAGGACGTGGGGAACCGCGGACTGCATCCCGAAGGAGATCCGCGTGAAGCCGGCGTCGCGGAGCGTGCGGAGGGATTCCGGCGTCACCGAATCAGGATTGGCCTCCGTGGTGATCTCGGCATCCGGCGCCAGCCCCCACCGGGCGGTGGCCGCACCGAGAATGGCGGCGAGGTCCTCCGCCGGGAGCAGGGTGGGCGTGCCACCACCGAAGAAGACCGTGGACAGTGGCCTGTCCGGCACCCCGGAAGCCCTCAGTGCTTCCGCCCCGAGGGCCAGCTCGGCCAGAACCGATCCGGCGTAGGCGTCCTGGGATGCCCCTCCGCCCAGCTCCGTAGCGGTGTAGGTGTTGAAGTCGCAGTACCCGCAGCGCACCGCGCAGAACGGGATGTGGACGTAGAGGCAGAAGTCGCGGCCGTCGGCGCCGTCCGCGGCGCCTGCAGGCAGCACACCGTTCTCGGGCGCGGGGAGGCCGAGGGGAAGGGCGCTAGGCATGCTCTTCCCCTCCGTCGGATCCGTGCGGAGTCACTTCTTGGATTTGTCCTTCGACTCGTCGGAGGACAGCGCGGCGATGAATGCTTCCTGGGGCACTTCGACGCGGCCCACCATCTTCATGCGCTTCTTGCCCTCCTTCTGCTTCTCCAGCAGTTTCCGCTTCCGGGTGATGTCGCCGCCGTAGCACTTGGCGAGGACGTCCTTCCGGATGGCGCGGATGCTCTCCCTCGCGATGATGCGCGCCCCGATCGCGGCCTGGATGGGCACCTCGAACTGCTGTCGGGGGATCAGCTCACGCAGCTTGCCCGTCATCATCACGCCGTAGGCGTAGGCCTTGTCCCGGTGCGTGATCGCGCTGAAGGCGTCCACCTGATCGCCCTGCAGCAGGATGTCCACCTTGACGAGGTCTGACACCTGATCGCCGTCCGTCTTCCAGTCGAGCGAGCCGTACCCGCGGGTCTTGGATTTGAGCAGGTCGAAGAAGTCGAAGACGATCTCCGCCAGCGGGAGCCGGTACCGGATCTCCACGCGGTCCTCGGACAGGTAGTCCATGCCGCCGAGCACTCCGCGGCGCTGCTGACACAGCTCCATGATGGCGCCCACGAACTCCGACGGAGCGAGGATGGTCGCGGACACCATGGGCTCGCGCACCTCGGCGATCTTCCCGACCGGGTACTCACTCGGGTTGGTGACCTTCAGGACCTGCTTGTCCTCGAGCGTGACCTCGTACTCCACATTGGGAGCCGTGGAGATCAGGTCGAGGTTGTACTCACGCTCGAGGCGCTCACGGGTGATCTCCAGGTGCAGCAGACCGAGGAAGCCGACGCGGAACCCGAACCCCAGCGCCGCGGAGGTCTCCGGCTCGTAGACCAGCGCGGCGTCGTTCAGGGTGAACTTCGTGAGGGCGTCCCGCAGCACCGGGTAGTCGGTGCCGTCCAGTGGGTAGAGGCCCGAGAACACCATCGGCTTCGGATCCTCGTAACCACCGAGCGATTCTGCCGCAGGCTTGACCAGGGTGGTGACGGTGTCACCGACCTTGGACTGCCGGACGTCCTTCACCCCGGTGATCAGGTAGCCCACCTCGCCCACTCCGAGACCCTTGGAGGGCTTGGGCTCGGGCGAGCTCACCCCGATCTCGAGCAGCTCATGGGTGGCGCGGGTGGACATCATCTGGATGCGCTCGCGCGGGCTGAGATGACCGTCCACCACCCGCACGTAGGTGACGACGCCCCGATAGGTGTCGTACACCGAGTCGAAGATCATGGCGCGCGCCGGTGCGTCCGGGTCGCCGCTGGGTGCCGGGAGATCACGGACGATCTTGTCCATGAGCACCTCGACCCCCACGCCCGTCTTCCCCGAGACCAGGAGTACGTCCTCGGGGTCGCCGCCGATCAGGTTCGCGAGCTCCGCCGCGTACTTCTCCGGCTGCGCGGCAGGCAGGTCGATCTTGTTCAGCACCGGGATGATCGAGAGGTTGTTCTCCATGGCCAGGTACAGGTTGGCGAGGGTCTGCGCCTCGATGCCCTGGGCCGCGTCCACGAGCAGGATCGCACCCTCGCAGGCAGCAAGGGAACGCGAGACCTCGTAGGTGAAATCCACGTGCCCAGGGGTGTCGATCATGTTCAGGGCGTATGCCGTGCCGTCGACCTCCCAGGGCAGGCGTACCGCCTGCGACTTGATGGTGATTCCGCGCTCGCGCTCGATGTCCATCCGGTCCAGGTACTGCGCCTTCATGTCCCGCTGCTCGACGGCCCCGGTGAGCTGGAGCATCCGGTCCGCCAGCGTGGACTTCCCGTGATCGATATGGGCGATGATGCAGAAGTTCCTGATGATCGCCGGATCGGTGGCGGCGGGCACCGGGGCGGTGCGGGCCATGGGTGACACGTGGGTTCCTCACTGTTGCGGGACAGGGACCGGGCTCCGGGTGCCAACGGGGCCGTGCGTATTCGACGCCCGGCGCCGGCCCGGGCCGGTTCGCTCCCTCCCAGTGTCCCACGGAGGCGCGCGGCTCCGGGAATCGCAGGGCCGACGGCGTACGCCTCGTCGGGAAGCCGGCCCGTGGCGGTTCCGGTCCACTGCTGGTCTCGCTAGGATGCCACCATGTCCTTCCCCGTCCGTTCCCTCTTCTCCCTGGCCGGATCCGTAGCCCGTGCGGTGGGACGGGCGTCCGGTCCGGCACCGACCATTCCCCAGGGTCTCCGCGATCGGTTGCGTGCAGCGGGTACCTCGACCACGGGAACCGCACCCTCGCCGACGAGCCCCCGGACGCGCGCGGCGGGTGGCCGGGCAACGCACGCCGGCAGGGTGCTGTTCGAGTACTCGCCCTCCCCCGACGGCAGGCCCGATCCCGGTGAGGTCGTGTGGGCCTGGGTACCGTACGAGGACGACCCCCGACAGGGCAAGGACCGCCCTGTTCTGATCGTCGGACGAGAGGGCACGGAACTCCTCGGCCTGATGCTCACCAGCCGCGATCGGAACAACGCCCGGGAACGGGATGATCGCTACGTCGATATCGGAACCGGGCCCTGGGACTCCAGAGGACGCCCGAGCGAGGTGAAGGTGGATCGCCTCCTGCGCATCGAGGCGGACGCGGTACGTCGCGAGGGAGCGGTTCTCTCCCGCCGCCGCTTCGCCGACGTCGTGGCGCGCGTCCCCGGCCATCTCCTCGACTGACCGCGCGACTGCTACCTACGAGGGGGCCTCGGGCCACGCTTCAGGACGCGCCGTCCCCCGTTCGGCACCCGGACGGTGTCGGAATTCTGGTAACATGTACAGCTGTGTGTCCGCGCAGGTCTTCGGGCACTTTGGCCGATCGCCACACGGTATCCCCACGCCGCTCAGTCTTTGATCGGCC